>PGEI01000196.1 GCA_002894305.1 Comamonadaceae bacterium CD01 | reverse complement strand
CCGCCAGCGCCGCCCCGAACAGGCAGACGACCCAGTCGATCGAGTTCGGCAGCAGGATGCCGACGTGCTTGCCGGGATGCCCAGCCAGGCGCAGGGCGACGCGCGTTGCCCTGTCGAACAGTTCCTGGTAGGTGATGGCACCCTCGCCGTGGATCGAAAAGGCGGTCTTGTCTGGTGACCAGCGCGCGGCCCGAGCGAGGATGTCTGCGAGCGTGAGTTTCATAGCGGGTGCTCCGAATCTGCGGTGTGCATGGATGTCTCGTGCGTGGTTTCGGCGTGACTTAGAAAAGGTTCCAAAGCTCGTCGTGTGACGACAGCTGTCCGCCCGGGCGTTCGGCGATCAGGCGGCCCGCCCGCAGCACGTGGACGCGGTTGGCGACGGAAAACGCCTTTTTGACGTTCTGCTCGACCAGCAGCACGGTCATGCCGAAGCGTTGTGCCATGTCCTGCAGCAGTTCCATCGCCTGATCGACCAGGCTTGGGGCCAGTCCGAGAGAGGGCTCGTCGAGCAGCAGCATCTTTGGCCTGGCGATCATCACCATGCCAAGGCTCAAGATGCGCTGCTGCCCGCCGCTGAGCGTGCCAGCCCTTTGCTTGCCGCGCTCTTTCAAGATGGGCAGGAAGTCGAAGCATTCCGACAGGCGCTCGTCGAAGTCGTCCTGGCCGCGCAACGTGTATCCCGACAGTGCCAGGTTTTCCTGGACGGACAGGTCGCCAAAGACGAACTGCTCTTGCGGGATATAGGTCAGGTGATGCTGCACGCGTTCGGGCATGGACCAGCGCTCGATGGTGGCGCCGCCCATGGAAATGCTGCCGCGTACCGGACTCAGGTGGCCGAACACGGTGCGCAGCAGGGTCGTTTTGCCCGCGCCGTTGTGCCCGATCAGCGAGGTGATTTCCCCTTTGTTGATGGTCAGGGACACGTCGAACAAGACCTGCTTCTTGCCGTATCCGGCATCGACGTTCGACAGAACTAAAAATGGCTCGCTCATGGTGGCGCCTCAGTCCGTGATGGCTTCCTGGCCGAAGTAGATGTCGGCCAGCTCGGTGTTGCGCATGATTTCGTCGGGCGTGCCTTGCGTGACGATGTTGCCTACGTTCATGAAATAGACGACGTCGGCCAGTTCGCGCACCACGTTCAGGTTGTGTTCGACCAGGCAGACCGCCTTGCCCGATTGCGCCAGCGCGCGGATGATCTCGATCATTTTTGCGGCCCAGACCGCATCCACCCCGGCGGCGGGTTCGTCGAACAGCAGAATGTCGGCACCCGTGGCCACCAGGCGGGCAATGGCCAGCAGCTTTTGCTCGCCGTAGCTGAGGTCGCCCGCCGATTCGCGCGCCTTGTCGCTCAGCCCCACCTGTTCCAGCAGCGCCATGGCCTGGTTGCGGTTGTGCTGTTCGTGCCGACGCACGCGGGAGGGCTGGAAGAAGAGCCTGAACAGGCTTTCGCTGTATGGGTCGGGCAGAGCGACCAGCACGTTGTCGATGACCGATATGTTTTCGAAGATCCTGACGTCCTGGAAAGAACGGCCGATGCCCTCGGATACCCGCTGCCAGGCCGGCATGGCCGTGATGTCGTGGCCGCGCACGGCAATGCAGCCGCTGTCTGGACGCAGCACGCCGGCAAGCAGGTTGAAGATCGTGGTTTTTCCGGCGCCGTTTGGCCCGATCAGTGCCGTGACCATGCCGGGTTTCAACACCAGGTTGACGTCCTTGGCCGTCACGACCCCGCCAAACCGTTTGTTCAGGTCGCTGGCTTCGAGGGTGGCCGGTGCCCGGGCCGTCACCGACTGGCTGGCGGCCGTGGCGTCAGTGCCGCTATTGACATTGACCCGGTTTGCGCGCTGCAAGGCGTGTGGCGCGCGATATTTTTGGGTGAAGGCCTTTTCCGGGATGATCCCCTGGGGCCGGAAGCGTGTGAACAGGATCAGCAACAACCCGAAGATGATGCCGCGCGAGGCGCTGACGGTATCGGCGCTGCCTACGTTGAAAAAGGTCAGCAGCTCTGGCAGCCCCAGGATGAGCACGGCGCCGGCGAGGGTGCCGTACAGGTTGGCCGCGCCGCCCAATGCCACCAGCGCGATCACCATGATGGATGTGTCGAGGTTGAAGCTGAGCGGATCGATGAACCCTTGGGCCCCGGCGAACAGCGCGCCGGCCACGCCAGCGATGATGCCCGATACTCCGAAGATGATGACCTTCAGCATGACAATGTTCTTGCCCGCCGCGATGGCCGCGGATTCGTTTTCCCGCATGGCCTTGAGCGCTCGCCCGAAGGATGAGCTGGTGATTTTGTGGGCGGCA
The DNA here is from genome assembly GCA_002894305.1 of Comamonadaceae bacterium CD01. Taxonomy (GTDB): domain Bacteria; phylum Pseudomonadota; class Gammaproteobacteria; order Burkholderiales; family Burkholderiaceae_C; genus Comamonas_C; species Comamonas_C faecalis. The sequence goes on along the minus strand of PGEI01000196.1, from coordinate 2,482 downwards.
AAGAACACCGCCGCGGTCATGACCAACAGCAAGGGCAGCAGCTGCATCGGGTTGAACAGGGTGAGGCTGCCAATGCCGATGGGGGGAATGCCCGGTATGCCCGATGGCCCGCCCGTGACCGAAAGCCATGCGTTCATGATGCCCGAGACGATCATCTGCAAGGCCAGGGTCAGCAAGATCAGGTATTCATCGCGCACGCGCAGCGCGGGGAATGCGGTGATCGCCGCAAAAAGCCCCGCCAGGACGATGGCGATGAGCGCCGCGGGCACGAAGCCCACGCCCAGGCTGGCCGAGAGCAGCGCCACGGCGTAGGCGGCGATGCCGAAGTAGACGGCATGCGCCATGGAAACCATCCCGGCAAAGCCGAGCACCAGGTTCAGGCTTATTCCCAATATGGAATAAATCAGAATGATGTTGATGACGTTGGCCCAGTAGTTCATGTCGCGGATCCATTCTTTTGAACAAGCCTTGGCGCAGGCGGGGAGGCGATCTAGCGCGCGGGTTCGGGGGCGAGGGCCACCATGACCGCTGATTCGCCTGACTGGACGATTTCTTCTTTTTGATTGATCAGGTCGAAGTGGCGGCCGATGATGCCGTGGCGGCCGTTGGATGCCAGGCGTTTTTCAGTAATCCGGATGCGTACGTGGATGGTGTCGTCGATGAAAATCGGCTTGAGGAAGCGCCAGCCGTCGAGGCTGAGCATGGCCACTGCGCTGCCCTCGAAGATGTTGATGCGGGACATGAGCCCCATGCAGTGGGATACGCCCAGAAGCCCGTGCGCCAGGCGCTGGCCGAAACGCGATTTGGCCGCAAATACGGCATCTGTGTGAATGGGGTTGACGTCGCCCGTCCAGGCCGAAAATGTGGCGACGTCGGCTTCCGTGATGGTGCGCGCGGGTGTCGTGAATTCTTGACCGACGTCGAACTCGTCGAAATACATGACCATGGTTTTGTCTCCTGGGTGCGGCAGTTGGGCTTGATAGCCGTTTATCTCTTGTGATTTTTTTCAGTCTAGCATAATACTGACGGTAATCGTCAAAAAATATTTTCAAGCCAGGGTTAAACTTGCGCAGAGATTATGGAGATGGTGTATGACAAGAAGCGTCGGCCGCCCGCGGGACGAGACCCTGGAGCAAAGGGTGTTCGATGCGGCCTGCTCCCTGTATGCGAAGCGCGGCTGGTCGGGCTTCAATTTCGACGAAGTGGCACGGCGTTCGCGGGTTGGCAAGGGGTCGCTTTACCTGCGCTGGCACGACAAGGCCCACATGCTCATCGAACTCGTGCGGTCGCGGGCGTGTTTCATCTCCGGCATCGATACGGGCAATGTGCGTTCCGACCTCATCGAATTCGCCCATCGCTGGCACGCGCACATGGAAACCGATGACGGCGTGCTCATCTACCGGCTGATGGTGGACGCCCGCTTTTATCCCGACCTGCGCAACGCGCTGTATCAAGAGCCTTACCCCGAATACGTCAGAAGCACGCGCCTGATCATCCGCCGCGGCATCGAGCGGGGCGAACTGCCGCAAGGCACGTCGGTGGCGCTGGTGGCTGACCTTGTCGCCGGCGCCGTTTCAAATCATGTGCGCAATACGCCCGAGCACCTGCGCGAACAATTCGCCAGCAAGCTCGATGGATACATTGAAAGCATCGTCGATACCGTCTTGCGAGGGGTGCAGGCCACGACGCCCAGCTGCAACGCCTGATCCCGCCAATAGTCAGAGTGGGGCGTGGCGGCTGCGGTCTCTATGTGTTTGTGATGCGTATTGACATCTTTGGGCTGCCAAATGGCGTGGTCATCGGCTTGGTGAAGTAGCACCTGGAGCCCAGATCAGCACCTTATCCGGCGCGACCGCCTGTTTGAACGGTTCACTGGCAGCGGCCCAGTCTACGATGTCCACCTTCCAGGGAAGATCCGACGTACTGAACTCGTCTGCGAGCGCGGCTCGTGTATCGAGCGTCAGCGCCTGTGGGCTGATGATGGCGAGGTCGAGGTCGGAATAGGGCTTGGCCGTGTGCCTGGCCCGAGAGCCGAAGGCCCAGACTTCACCTGTCGGCACGTGTCTGGCCAGAATGTCCCGGATGATCGCCCACTGACTGGGCGTGACGTCGATATTGGGGATGGGGCCGGTCATGCCTGCCTGGCTTTGAGCTGGTCTCGCAGGTAGCGTGCTTCCCGCAGGAACGCGGGGATATGTTGCACGACTTCGAGCGCGATTTTTTCGTCGTAGGTATGACTGGTTTTTCCGCGCATCTCGCGGTAAGTGCGCCAGCGGGGCCAGTCACCCAGCAGCAGCCCCTGTTCGTTGCCGGTGCGAATCAGGTCCTGGAATGCCATGCCGTCAAACACGGAGGGGCTTGCCGAGCTCATTTCCAGGTAGCGCTTGAGCATCTTGTGGCTGATTTCGTAGCTGAATTCAAAGCGCTGAATCAGGCCTGTCAGGCGACATGACAAACTGACCCCCTGGCGACATGGAGAACT
>PGEI01000195.1 GCA_002894305.1 Comamonadaceae bacterium CD01 | reverse complement strand
GCGTGGTCGTGGTCATCGGGATCAATCTCGGTCAGCAGCCAGGTCGCGCAGGCGTCCGGCGTGAACAGCTTGACCACGGGCGCCGGATCGAAGTCCGAATTCTCCAGCGATTCGCGGCCGTTGGCCAGCAGCACGACGCGCTGCTCGTCGGTGATGAGTGCGTGGTTCATGTGAACTCCTGAAATGTTGCCGGGCGGAATTGCCCAGCCCTTCCAGGGCACGGTGCGGCGCAAGCAGTCAGGGGTCAACGACGGCCGCCAGGTCGCAAGCGCCATCGGCGCGCAGCCCTTGACCGCGAGCACGCCGTGGCACGATGAAGGGAACAGCAAGCCGCCACCCTCCAACGAAGGCACGGACTGGCAAGCGGAGCGCGCAGGCCCGAAGCTGGAAGCCGGGCCGAAGGGGTCGGCCGAGCGGCGCGAGGGAATGATGGAAGCCCGAAGGGGCGAGACTCGTGCAACGAGGCTCGATGCAACGCACGACAGCACGACCGGCCACCGCCCAGATGGTTGGGGACGCCCGGCATTCAAAGTGGAGGTGAATAGCAGACTCAGAGATTCACATGCTTTTAGGGCAGCATGGATCGAGTTGCTCTTCGCTAAGATGGGATGCAACGTTCGCCACAGGGTGATCGTCAAGCGCCCCAATTTCCACAAGTTTCGGGAGACTTAATGGCAGCCACGGTTAAGGTCAAATCGTTAGCGTTCGGGAAGCCACCATTTCGAAAACTCGGCAACTTCAACATACAGTTCGCTGATCGCCTTACCTTGATAGCCGGCCATAACGGGATCGGCAAGTCCACCATATTGGGCTTGGTCGCCAATACTTTTGGCGTTACGGAACGGGGCGGCCCCAAAAGCTATTTTGGAGAGCCGTTCTACGCAAACATTGAACGTATCGTCTACTTGGCTTTGGCTGAAGTTGCAGAAGCCCAGAAGGACATCGCATCTGCGCCCATAGTGACCGCAAGCGTCAATGGTGTCGAGGTCAAGAAGAGATGCGCCATGACCCAGCGCACCGAATGGCAACGGGCTCGGGTTGTGCCCAGAACCATAGAGAAGGCCGAAGATGATGCGGTCGGCCAGGATGCAAAGGTGCCGTTGCCAACCATATATCTTGGGATGAAGCGCCTTGCTTCTGCGGGTGAGGCCGATGAGAAGGAGGTCGCCAGCACCAGGCTTGAGATGCATGCGGACGACAGCGCACTCATGGTGGACTTCGTAAGCGCGGTGATCCTTGGAACGGAACTGAACACGAATGTGACCCACCAGACCATCAAGGGGTCGAAGAAGAGAACCGCCCAGCCCGGCTACAAAGTGCATGATGCCTTCGCTGTGTCCATGGGGCAGGACAGCCTCGGCAGCATCGCGACATCGTTGGCATCCTTCAATCAATTGAAGCGTGACATGGGCAACGATTACCCAGGCGGGTTGTTGGTTATTGATGAAATGGATGTTGGTTTCCATCCGCATGCCATTGAGCGGCTGGCAAAATCTTTGAAGACCTACGCCAAACGCCTCGATCTACAAATTATCGCAACCACACATTCTCCTCGACTTATCGAGGCAGTGCATCCAGACGGCGACGGCAATGCCAAGGCTCCCGATAGCGTTATCTACCTGCTCGATACGAAACGCCCGCGACTGGCCCCTGACCAGTCCCTCCGGGCCATGCTCAACGACATGGCCCTGATTCCTGATGATGAAAAGCCACCTAAGCGGCCAAAGCCGACGCTAGCCGTCTACTTCGAAGATGACGAGGCGGCCCAATTCTGCGCCAGCCTGATTCCAACTGCAAAGAAAAACGCATTGGCGAAAAAATACGGCGTCCGTATCAACTGGATTCCGCTTGGAATTGGAGGCTCTCACTTGGTCAAGTTACCAGAAAAAGACCCACTTTTCTTGGAGAGGGTTTTGATCGTAGACGCTGACACCACTGTCCCCCACGAAGCTGTTGCGCGTGGGAACACGGTCAAACTACCTAATGTTCCTGGCACGACTGGCGTTCTACGTTCATTGGAAAACACTATTAAAAAATTCCTGCGGGATATTTCCGATGCTGAGGACGGCCCAAAGCATCAGGCGCTGTTGAGACTCAATACGACCAATCCGTCTAGCGACAAAATTCATGTCAATTTTTTTCAAGATGGCTTGGGTGATAGCACGAAGCGAGAAAATACCAAGGCGTGGTGGAAGAAATATTGGCCCAGATTGAAAAGATGGGGGGTGATAGAGCAATGGGCGTCAGTCTATAAAACTGAGGTCGATGCATTTGAGGTCGCGTTCGAGAACGCGGTTGCTCACACAGCTACCCGCGTGAAAAAAGGGACATGAGGTAAGCTCCTCGTCTCCATGTACTCCAACAAGCTCTACACCCCTCTGCGCTACCCAGGTGGCAAAGCGCGCTTTGCGCCTTTGATCGCAGAGGTGATCGCGACCAACGGCCTCACCGGTGGCCACTATCTGGAGCCGTATGCAGGTGGTGCAGGCGTAGCTTTGTCGCTCCTGGTGGATGGCGCCGTCGAGCAGATCCACATCAATGATGTCGATCCCGCGATCGCTGCGTTCTGGCGTGTTGCCACGCAACAGGCGGATCAATTGGTAGCGAGAGTCGCCTCAGAGCCGGTCACTATGGAGGCATGGCACCACTGGCGAAGTGTCATGCTGGGACATACACCTGCCTCCGAGCTGGAGCGTGGCTTTGCCACGCTCTTCATGAACCGCACCAACCGGTCAGGCATTCTCAAGGGCGGCGTCATTGGCGGCAAAGAGCAAGCTGGACGCTACAAAATTGATGCCCGCTTTATGCGGGAAGAGCTTTGCTTGCGTCTCGAACGTATAGGCAAACATGCAGGTGGCATCCATGTGTATGAAGAAGATGCGCATCAGCTACTCATGCGATGCCATCAATTTTTGCCGACCAAATCCCTTGTGTATTTAGACCCACCGTATTACATCAAGGGAGCTGGCCTGTATCGCAACTTCTACAAGCACGATGACCACGTGCGAATCGCGAAGTTACTGGGCAGCGATCGCTTCAGGCGGCCATGGGTTGTATCCTATGATAACGTGGAAGAAATCAAGGAAATGTACGCATATGCTGTACCCTATGCCTATGGGCTCAATTACACGGCTCAACGACGCTACATAGGCTCGGAAGTCATGTTTTTCAGCAGACGCCTCGAAGCTCCTGTGCAAACAATGGAACGAATTGCAGCCTGAACTGATCGTGATGCCCGAGGAATTTTGATGCGCCTATCCAATCTCAGTCGATGATTGGCATATTGAGTTCGCTCTTGAAGCAGGTCACCAGGCTCCGGACACAGCACAGTCCTTCAACTTGATCCGAGTAATCTCTCCGAGATCATTTTGCATCTTCAGCTCGGGAATAATGGATTGCGGTGGTCTTCGATACCAATGTAGGCAAACATTGACAAGATCCGAGCCCGCAGGCTTCTTGAAGAATGATCGCAGGAGGGCAGCGGTCAATTCCGGATTGGGCACGAAGTGAAAATCGCCCTCTTGATTCAAGTGCTCATAGGTCGGGGCCATATCAACCCATCGCTTTTGAAACATGCGCCGCTGCGCGATGAACGGGTGACCAGATGCTGCACAAGTTTCCGGAAATATAGGGGTCATGAAGTCGATTGCGTAGCCGTCACAGAGCACCCAGGCGTGAAACGATGCATCCGAGCTTTGAACCTGTCCATCTATCAGAGTCGCGAAGGACATTGCATTGCGCGGTTCTTCGCTGACAAGCAAGAACGCTGCACCGGCTATTGGCATTGCGTCCTTCTTGTAAAATTCTCGAAGAAGTGCGGCACCAGCAACACTGAAGAACATGCACGCATGGGGTGTATGTGCGTCAACACTATCGAGCACCGATCTGATGATATTGTGGATGCGCAAGTAGTCCAGTAGCGGAATCAGCGGCTTTGTTTTCTGGTGCATCTGTATTCAGTTTGCGTGTGAGGGCATGACCAATGGCTGCACCGCCAGCCGCATACCCATCGCCTTGAGGATGGCCGACAGGCTGCTGAGCGCCGGATTGCCCTTGGGCGACAGCGTGCGGTAGAGCTGGGTCGGATTCAGGTGCGCCCGCTCGGCCACCGCCTGCACCCCGCCGAATGCCTGCGCCATCTGACGCAGCACGATCAGTAGCTCGGCCTGGTCACTATCGGCCAGGATGCCGTTGATGACTTCGAGCGCGAGCGCCGGATCGCTGCGGTACAGCTCGGCCATCGCCTCGTCATGGGGTCTGCTTCTCATCATCCGATCTCCGTTGCCAGTCCTGCCAGTAGCCCACCGCTCGGTCTATGTCCGCATTCTGCGTGCGCTTGTCACCGCCACACAGCAGCAGCACCAGCCGCTGGCCTGCCAGGCCGTAATACACCCGATAGCCCGGCCCCACGTCGATGCGCAGCTCCCATACGCCATCACGGCAGAACTTGTGATCGCCGAAGTTGCCCTGCTCGACACGGGCTACGCGCCGGATGGTCGCCACCTTGGCCTGGATGTCGCGCAAACGCTTCAGCCAGTCGAGGTAAAGATCCTTCTGGCCGTCAGCCGTCAGGTAGTGCTCGATGCGGTACATGGAGATTTTCGTTTATTAACGAATTCAAGTCAAGGGACAACGGAACAGCGGGGCGGGATGCCCGGCCTGTCACGACAACGCGGCGACAGGCCGGACGCCCGCGATTCACGCGATGGCCGTTTCCGGCGCCTTCGTTGGCGGCGAACTGGCCCGCTTCGTGCCGGGCGGCACAGCGCGCGTTGGACTCTTGCGATGGCGAT
>PGEI01000194.1 GCA_002894305.1 Comamonadaceae bacterium CD01 | reverse complement strand
CGGCAAGCGAAGCCGACAAAGTAATCGGTTGATATAGAAATGGAATCAGATCGGCATTGCAGCGCTACAGCGCCTGCAGGCAGATCAGCACAAAGCCCAGCAAGGTCAGCGCCATGCCCAGCTTCTCCACGCCGGTCAGCGACTCGCGCAGCAGCCGGCGCGAGACCAGGTAGCTGAGCACCACCTCGATCATGCTGAGCGTGCGCACCGTGGCCGCCTGCTGCATCGCATAGGCGGTGAACCATGCCAGCGACGCGGCCGCGCCGGCGCTGCCCGCCATCAGTGAAAAACGCCAGGCCCGCGCCAACGGACGCAGGCCGTCGGGCGTGCGCAGCGCCACCCAGCCGCCTAGGCCGGCGGACTGCAGCGCCTGCGCAATCAGCACGCTCCACGCGCCAGACACCCAGGGCGACGCATCGGGCAGAGCCAGCGCCGCGCCGCGAAAGCCGACGGCGGCAATCGCAAACCCGGCGCCGCAGGCCAGGCCGTACAGCGCCGAGCGCCCCATGCCGCCACCGCGCGCGCCGCTGGCCGCGCCTGCGGGCAGCGTCAGCAGCAGCACGCCCACCGACGCAACGGCCATGGCCCACAGCACCAGCGGGCCCGGCAGCTCGTGCAGAAACACGGCGGCAAACAACGTCACCTGCAGCACCTCGGTCTTGGACAGCGTGATGGCCACCGCAAAATTGCGCGCCTGCATCGCCAGCAGCAGCGCCGCCGTGGCCAGCAGCTGGAACAGCGCACCCGTCGCCACCCAGGCAACGTAGCGCAGATTGAACTGCGGCAGCGCCGGCGCATCGCCCTGCGGCCCCTGGTAGAGCAGCACCAGCCACAACGCGGCAAACGGCAGGCCATAGAGAAAGCGCACCAGCGTCGCGCTCCAGGTGCCGACCTGGTCGGTCAGCTGGCGCTGGGCGGTGTTGCGCACCGTCTGCATGACGACGGCAAACAGCACCACGGGCACCCAGACCCAATCGGGTGCGTTGGCAAACAAGGCGTTCATGGAGCGGCAAGCATAGCCAGCGGGCACGCTTGCCAACCGCACTTTCTGGCGAGGTGCGCCGCAGCCAGCCAAGATGCCTGCGCCGTTTGTATCCACGCCCACGTCCACGCCTGCGCGTTCAATGAAAAATCCACCGCAAGCCCAGAAGACTTGCAGTGGATGGACGCCGCACTCGATCAGCGCGGGCGGTGGCGGCTTTGCGGCCTCACGTCTGCTGCTGGCGCCGGCGGCGCAACGCCATGGCGCCCAGCCCGCTCATCATCAGCCACGCCGCACCCGGCAGCGGAACGGCGGAGGGCGGCGTGATGTCGCCAACCGCACCAAAGCGCAGGCCGTCGATGGCAAAGCCGGCAGGCTCGGCGCCCGTCAGGCTGAACAAGACCCCGGCAATGTCGGCCACGCCGCTCATCGACACCAGGCCAAGAAACTCGATGCCCAGGCCGAGGTTGCTGACCGTCCCCAGCAAGGTGCCGTCGCGCTTGAAGGCCGTCAGGCCCAGCGAGCCGATGGCATTGAAGTACCCAGCGTCGAAGCCAACACCGTACTGATCGGTATCGAACAGCACGGCAATCGGGCCATTGAACGTGGGCGATCCGGAAAGTACGGGTGAGTTGGGCGCCGAGCCGTCGCTCTGGATATGGGTCTGCGAAGAATCCGCCGCCAGGCTTAGCCCTGCGGACGGCGTTCCCACCACGCAGGCGCTTGCCACCCCGCCGGGGCAATCGACGCCCGGGCTGGCGCTGAGCGACTGGCCGGTAAACCAGCCGCCAAAATTGACGGTGGGCGCGCCCGCGCCACCACCATAATCTGTCGGCAGATAGGTCGGGTTGACGGTTCCCATCGCGAACTCGCTGAATGTAATAAGCCCTGCCGTCGCATTGAAGTTGGACTCACTCACACGCACGACATCCGCAGACGCCAGCGAGCCAATGCACAGGGCACTGGCGCCAACCAGCGCAAGTGCCGTCGTGCGAAATCGAGGAAATTTCATGTTCGTCTCCTGAGAAAGCTTTTGGTGATTGCGCCGATGCCTGATGCACGGCTTTGCACGGGCGTGCGCAATCATTGGGCCGTCTCCTCTTGACCAGCGTCAACAGGCCTCAAGGGGCTATTGACATGTATTTTGGAGATTTACGCGCGGCGCGACAGGGTAGCTCCCCGGCACCAAAATCGTGTGGTCGACGGTCTGAATGTCGGTGTGACCGCAAAACGCCATGCTCACGTCCAGCTCCTTGTGCAGGATCTGCAAGGCCTTGGTCACGCCCGCCTCGCCGAACGCGCCCAGGCCGTAGACCATGGCGCGGCCGATCATGGTGCCGCGTGCACCCAGCGCCCAGGCACGCAGCACGTCCTGGCCGCTGCGGATGCCGCCGTCCATCCACACTTCCAGCTTGTCTCCCACGGCATCGACGATGGCCGGCAAGGCATGGATGGAAGACGGCGCGCCGTCGAGCTGGCGCCCGCCGTGGTTGCTCACCACGATGGCATCGGCGCCGTTGTGCGCGGCAAGCAGTGCATCCTCCACCTCCATGATTCCCTTGAGGATCAGCTTGCCGCCCCATTGCTGCTTGACCCAGCGCACGTCCTCCCACGACAGGCGCGGGTCGAACTGCTCCGTCGTCCACGCGGCCAGCGAATGCATGTCCGACACGCCCTTGACGTGGCCCACCAGGTTGCGAAAGGTGCGCCGCTGCGTGCCCGCCATGCCAAGACACCAGCGCGGCTTGGTCATCAGGTTGATGATGTTTTTGAGCGTGGGCCGCGGCGGCGCGGTGAGGCCGTTCTTGATGTCCTTGTGGCGCTGGCCGATGACCTGCAAGTCCAGCGTCAGCACCAGTGCGCTGCATTTCGCGTCCTTGGCGCGCCCGATCATGCGCGCCATGGCGCCCCGGTCGCGCATCATGTAGAGCTGGAACCAGAACGGCGCGCTGGTGTTCTCGGCGATGTCCTCGATGGAGCAGATGCTCATCGTCGAGAGCGTGAACGGGATGCCGAACTTCTCGGCCGCGCGCGCGGCGTGGATCTCGCCGTCGGCATGCTGCATGCCGGTCAGGCCCACGGGCGCAATGCACACCGGCATCGTGGCCTGCTGGCCCACCATGGTCGTGGCGGTGCTGCGGTTCTCCATGTTCACCGCCACGCGCTGGCGGAACTGGATTGCCTGGAAGTCGCGCTCGTTGGCGCGGTAGGTGCCCTCGGTCCATGAGCCCGAGTCGCAGTAGTCATAGAACATGCGCGGCACGCGGCGTTCGGCCACGCGGCGCAGGTCTTCGATGCAGGTGATCTTGGTCAGGTCGGCCATGGTGTTGCGGCAGGAAAAAAGCAGGCGGTCATCGTAGCCCCGGATCGCCGGGCGCCGCGCGCAAAGCGCGCCTGAAGGGTTTTGCCCGGGCTGCCAAAAACCAGCGGTACGGCTAGCATTGCCCCCATGCTGACCCTCTACACCGCCGCCACCCCCAACGGCCACAAAGTCTCGATCGCGCTCGAAGAACTCGGCCTGCCCTATGAACTGCACGTGCTCGACCTGAGCGCGGGCGAGCAGAAGCGCCCCGACTTTCTCGCCATCAACCCCAACGGCCGCATCCCGGCCATCGTCGACCACGACGCGGACGACTTCGCGGTGTTCGAGTCCGGCGCCATCCTCGTCTACCTAGCCGAGAAGACCGGCCGGCTGATGCCCCACGACACCAAGGGCCGCTCGCGCGTGCTGCAGTGGCTGATGTTCCAGATGGGCGGCATCGGCCCGATGATGGGCCAGGCCAACGTGTTTTACCGCTACTTTCCCGAGAAGATCCAGCCGGCCATCGACCGCTACCAGGCCGAGGGGCGGCGCCTGTTCGAGGTGCTTGACGACCACCTGGCGCACCACGAGTGGCTGGCCGGCGACTACTCGATCGCCGACATCGCCAACTGGGCCTGGGTGCGCACCCACCGCTGGTCGGGCATCTCGATCGACGGCCTGCCCCATCTGCGCCGCTGGCGCGACGCCATCCGCGCGCGCCCCGCGGTGCAGCGCGGCATCGAGCGCCCGCCGTCCAAGCTGGACTTGAGCGACGACAGCGACACCGATGAACAGGCGCAGGCTTTTTCCGAGCAGGCCCGCAGCATGATCGTGACGGGCCGCACCACACCACCGAAGGAGGCCTAGGTAATGAAGCTCTACACCGCGCACCGCGCGCCCAACCCCCGGCGCGTGCTGATGTTTCTGCACGAAAAAGGCATTGGCGGTATCGAGATGGTCGACGTCGACCTGAACGCCGGCGCCCACAAGCTGCCAGCCTTTCGGGCCAAGAACCCAGTGTCGCGCGTCCCGGCGCTGGAACTGGACGACGGACGCGTGCTGAGCGAGACCCGCGCTATCTGCAGCTACCTGGAGGGCATTTACCCCGCCCCCAACCTGATGGGAGCCAACCCCGAGGAGCGCGCCTTCATCGAAATGCACGACCGGCGCATCGAGTGGTACTGGCTGATGCCGATTGCCAACTGCGTGCGCCACACCCACCCGGGGCTGGCGGCGCTGGAGCAGCCACAGTTTCCCGACTTCGGCCGCTCCCAGGGCGAGAAAGTGCACGAGTCCGCACGCTGGCTCGACGACACGCTGGCCCAGCAGCCCTGGATGGCCGGCGAACGCTTCACGATTGCCGACATCACCGCGTTCTGCGCGCTCGAATTCGCCAGGCTGATGAAATTCAACGCCGGCGCCGCGGGCTTTGCCCGCCTGCAGGAATGGCGCGACCGCGTAGCCGCGCGCGACAGCGCCAAGGCGTAATTCCATTTCTATATCGATCGAGTACGCGAAGGTGAAGCGCAGACA
>PGEI01000193.1 GCA_002894305.1 Comamonadaceae bacterium CD01 | reverse complement strand
CCGGTGGGGTTGTGGCAGCAGGCGTGCAGCACGACGATGGAGCCGACGGGCAGGGCGCGCAGCGAGGCCAGCATGCCGTCAAAATTGAGGCCATGGGTAGCGGCGTCGTAATAGTCGTACTGGACGACCGGAAAACCGGCCGCCGAGAAGAGTGCTTCGTGGTTGGCCCAGCTGGGGTTGCTGATGGCGACCTTGGCGTTGGGCAGAATGCGCTTGAGGAAATCGGCCCCCACCTTGAGTGCGCCCGTGCCGCCCAGCGTTTGCACCGTGACCGAGCGGTGGTCGGCCACCAGCGGCGAATTGGCACCCAGCAGCAAGGCACGGGCGCCGACGTTGTAGCCCGGGATGCCGTCGATGGGCAGGTAGCCGCGCGGCGCCGCCTGTTCGAAGAGCTGGGCTTCGGCCTTGCGCACGGCCTTCAGCAGGGGGATGTGCCCGGCGTCGTCAGTGTAGACGCCCACCCCCAGGTTGACCTTGGTGGAACGGGTGTCGGCCTTGAATTGTTCGTTCAGACCCAGAATGGGGTCGCGCGGGGCGAGTTCGACGGAAGCGAAGATAGAGGACATGGAGTACCGTTGAGACGAAAAGGGATTGAGCTTGGTCGCGTAGGCCAACGATGGGATAATAAGGGGTTTACCCGAATAGTGTCTAGACGAGCATGGCGACCGATGCAAAATTTGTCCGCTTTGTGGACAGCCCGTTTCAGCTTTTTCAGCCGTACCCGCCCGCGGGCGATCAGCCCGCTGCCATCGCCGCGCTGGAAGAGGGGGTGCGCGACGGTCTCATGAACCAGACCTTGCTGGGTGTGACGGGCTCGGGCAAGACCTACACCATGGCCAACGTCATTGCGCGCACGGGGCGGCCCGCCATCGTGCTGGCGCCCAACAAGACCCTGGCCGCGCAGCTATACGCGGAAATGCGTGAATTTTTCCCGCGCAACGCCGTCGAATACTTTGTCTCTTATTACGATTACTACCAGCCCGAGGCCTACGTGCCCTCGCGCGACCTGTTCATCGAAAAAGATTCGTCCATCAACGAGCACATCGAGCAGATGCGTCTGTCGGCCACGAAAAGCCTGCTCGAACGCCCGGACACCATCATCGTCGGCACGGTCTCGTGCATCTACGGTATCGGCAACCCGGCGGACTACCATGCCATGGTGCTCACGTTGCGCACCAACGACCGCATCGGCCGCCAGGAAATCCTCGCGCGGCTGGTGTCGATGCAGTACGAACGCAACGACATGGATTTCTCTCGCGGCACGTTTCGGGCGCGCGGCGAGATCATCGACGTCTTTCCGGCCGAGCACGCCGAGCAGGCCTTGCGCATCACGCTGTTCGACGACGAGATCGAATCGCTCGACCTCTTCGATCCGCTGACGGGCAAGCTCACGCAAAGCCTGGTGCGCTTCACGATCTTTCCCAGCTCGCACTACGTCACGCCGCGCGAAACCGTGCTGCGCGCTATTGAAACCATCAAAGAAGAGCTGCGCGAGCGCCTGGCCGAGCTCACCCAGGCGGGCAAGCTGGTCGAGGCCCAGCGGCTCGAGCAGCGCACCCGCTTCGACCTTGAAATGCTGCAAGAGCTGGGCTTTTGCAAGGGCATCGAAAATTATTCCCGCCATTTGTCGGGCGCGGCGCCCGGCGACCCGCCGCCCACGCTGATCGACTACCTGCCCGCCAATGCCCTGATGTTCATCGACGAGAGCCACGTCACCATCGGCCAGCTGGGCGGCATGTACCGCGGCGACCGCTCGCGCAAGGAAACCCTGGTGCAGTTTGGCTTTCGCCTGCCCTCGGCGCTCGACAACCGCCCCCTGCGCCTGGAAGAGTTCGAGGCGCGCATGCCGCAGTGCGTCTTCGTGTCGGCCACGCCCGGGCCCTACGAAGCGGCGCATGCCGACGCGGTGATCGAGCAGGTGGTGCGCCCCACGGGGCTCGTCGATCCCGAAGTCGAACTGCGCCCGGCGGCCACCCAGGTGGACGACCTGCTGGGCGAGGCCAAGCTGCGCATCGCCTGTCACGAACGCGTGCTGGTCACTACGCTCACCAAGCGCATGGCCGAAGACCTCACTGAATACCTGCAGGAAAACGGCCTGAAAGTGCGCTACCTGCACTCCGACATCGACACGGTCGAGCGGGTCGAGATCATCCGCGACCTGCGGCTGGGGACATTCGACGTGCTGGTGGGCATCAACCTGCTGCGCGAGGGCCTGGACATCCCCGAGGTGTCCCTGGTGGCCATTCTCGATGCCGACAAAGAGGGCTTTCTGCGTTCCGAGCGCAGCCTCATCCAGACTATCGGTCGCGCCGCGCGCAACCTCAATGGGCGGGCCATCCTGTATGCCGACCGCGTCACCGATTCCATGCACCGGGCCATGGACGAGACGGCGCGCCGCCGTGAGCGCCAGCAGGCCTTCAACGTCGAGCACGGCATCACGGCGCGCGGCGTCAGCAAGGCGGTGCGCGACCTGATCGACGGCGTGTCGTCGGCGGCTGCCGCCGCGGTGGAGCAGGCCAGCTTTGACGCCTCGGTGCTGACAGACGAAAAGGCCTTGGCGCGCGAAATCAAACGGCTGGAGCAGCGCATGAACGAGCACGCCCGCAACCTCGAGTTCGAACAGGCGGCCGCCGTGCGCGACACCCTGCGGGCCTTGCAGGAGCGGGCCTTGCTGGGCTGAGGGCCACCGTGCGCTTGTGGCGCCCGTGGCCCAGGCCGCGGCAAGGCGGTGCAAGAGGCTGCGGCAAGGGCCGTGATGCGCGCGGCGCGCATTTTTAAGCAGAGAATGAGGGTTTTTGCAAGCCCCCGGCCAGACACGTTTTTTTGAGTATTTTGCTTAAAAAAGCTTGCCTATTTCCGGGTTTTCCCGCACACTTTCACCTATCATGCATAAGGTACTTTTTGTCTGCACGGGCAATATCTGCCGTTCCCCCTCTGCCCAGGGTGTGTTCCAGCATCTCATCGACGAGGCTGGGCTCGCTGACGCTGTTTCGGTCGATTCAGTCGCTACCCATCACTTCCATGTGGGCGAAGCCCCTGATGCGCGCGCCCAAGCGGCGGCGCGCAAACGTGGCTACGATATCTCCACACACGTGGCGCGTCAAATCACGGCCGACGACTTCCGCGAAGCCGACCTCATCCTCGCCATGGATTGGGAAAACCTGTCGGCCTTGCAGCAACGCTGCCCCAAGGTCTACCAGCACAAGCTGATGCTGCTGATGCGTTTTTCCAACGAATACGAAGAAGCCACGGTGCCCGATCCCTACTACGGCGGGCCCGAAGGCTTCAACAAGGTGCTCGACTACATCGAAGATTCCTGTCAGGGTGTGCTCGAACTCGTTCGCAAGCGCGCATTACAGTACCAGGCAGCCTGATTTCAACCTCCTTTCCAAAAAGCCTCAACCACCGCCGTTGAGGCTTTTTGCGTTTTACGTCTGTGGGACACAGAATTGACATCGATCAATCATTGTCTGGCAAATACCCCTAAAACTGACTGGTTTACTCAGGTATCGGGCTATACTTGACTCAAATGGTCGGGTATCTATCCGCCCGTGACCTTTCATCCAGATTCAAGGGGTTCATCATGCGTTTGACGACCAAAGGGCGTTTTGCCGTCACGGCAATGATCGATCTGGCGTTGCGCCACCACAGCGGGCCAGTCACGCTGGCCGCCATCAGCGCGCGCCAGAACATTTCCCTGTCCTACCTCGAACAGCTGTTCGGCAAGCTGCGTCGCCACGAACTCGTCGATAGCGTGCGCGGGCCGGGCGGTGGCTACACGCTGGCGCGTCACGCGCGCGACATCTCGGTTGCTGATATCATCTTCGCGGTAGACGAGCCGCTGGACGCCACCAGCTGCGGCGGCAAAGAGAACTGCGACATCGGGCGCAACGGGCGCTCGGGCAAGTGCATGACGCACGATCTCTGGGCCACCTTGAGTCGTAAAATGCTCGAATACCTCGATTCAGTGTCGCTGCAAGACCTCGTCGATCAGCAGCGCCTGCGCGAATGGCAAGAGTCCGGCCACATGCGTAATGGCCGACCCACTATTCCGATCACGCCCGTCAACGATGCCCCGCATCCGCGCGAGCCTGTCTCGGTCTGATTCCGGAGTCCGAATGCTGCACGATTTGCCCCCCGATCATCCCATCTACCTTGATTATTCGGCCACGACGCCGGTGGATGAGCGGGTGGTCGAGGCCATGGTGCCCTGGCTGCGTCAGCGGTTTGGCAACCCCGCCTCGCGCAGCCACGCCTGGGGCTGGGATGCCGAAGAAGCCGTCGAACAGGCGCGTGTCCAGGTGGCCGGGCTCATCCATGCCGACCCGCGTGAAATCATCTTCACGTCCGGTGCCACCGAGTCCGACAACCTGGCCCTGAAAGGCGTGGCCGAATTCCACGCGGCGCGCGGACGGCACATCGTCACCGTGCGCACCGAACACAAGGCGGTGCTCGATGCCTGTCAGGCGCTCGAGCAGCAGGGCTTCCAGGTCACCTACCTGGACGTCGATGCCGACGGGCTGCTCAGCGCGCAGGCACTGGCCGACGCCTTGCGTCCCGACACCATCCTGGTGTCGGTGATGCTGGTCAACAATGAAATCGGCGTCGTGCAGGACATTGCCGCGCTGGCCGCCGTGTGCCGCGAGCGCGGCATTCTCTTTCATACCGATGCCGCCCAGGCCACGGGCAAGGTGGCCATCGATGTCCAGGCGCTGGACGTCGATCTGATGTCCCTGTCGGCGCACAAGACCTATGGCCCCAAGGGTATCGGGGCGCTGTACGTGCGGCGCAAGCCGCGCGTGCGCCTCGAAGCGCAGATTCACGGCGGGGGCCACGAGCGCGGCATGCGTTCGGG
>PGEI01000192.1 GCA_002894305.1 Comamonadaceae bacterium CD01 | reverse complement strand
CAGATGCAGGCCCAGCATCATGATCGCCGTCACGAGCAGCACGAAGAGCTCGTCCGCCGTCAGGCGCAGGCCAGGCAGCAGCCGCAGCGCGATGGCGATATTGCGCGAATAGTATTCGGGCTGCGAGCCCCAGATGAAGATGACCAGGTTGCGCAGCAGCAGCGAGGCGCCAAACGAGGCGATGACCAGCGTCACCTGGATGTTGCTCTTGCGCAGCATGCGAAACAGCAGCCAGTCCAGCAGCAGGGCCAGGCCCGCTGTCAGCACGCCCGCCAGCAGCAGGGCGACGATGAGGCCCCAGCCGAAGCTGAAGGGCCCCAGC
Organism: Comamonadaceae bacterium CD01; assembly: GCA_002894305.1. Taxonomy (GTDB): domain Bacteria; phylum Pseudomonadota; class Gammaproteobacteria; order Burkholderiales; family Burkholderiaceae_C; genus Comamonas_C; species Comamonas_C faecalis. The sequence goes on along the minus strand of PGEI01000192.1, from coordinate 4,577 downwards.
GTGCTGCTGGCGCCTGCAAACAGCGTCACGAAGACCAGGGCGAAGTAGGCGCCGAAGGTGAGAAACTCGCCGTGGGCGAAGTTGGCGAAGCGCAGGATGTTGTAGGTGAGTGTCAGGCCGATGGCGCCCAGGGCCAGCGTGGCCCCCAGGATGACGCCGTTGGCGGCGTATTGCAGCAGCATCATGATGCGGCCCCCCGCATGCCCAGGTACAGCGCCCCGACTTCGGGGTCGTCCAGCAGCGACCGGGCCGCGCCGTGGATGCGGTCGCGCCCCTCGGCCAGGATGCAGGCACTGTCGGAGATCGCCAGCGCCGCCTTGGCGTTCTGTTCCACCAGCAGGATCGTGATGCCCATCTCGCGGATGTCGCGCAACTTGGCGAAGACCATCCCGACCATCTTCGGCGACAGCCCCGCCGACGGTTCGTCGAGCATGATGAGCCGGGGCTCGGCCATCAGCGCGCGCCCGATGGCCACCATCTGCCGCTCGCCGCCCGACAGTGTGCCCGCCGCCTGTCTGCGCCGTTCCCGCAGATGCGGGAAAACCGCGTAGATGCGGGTTGCCCTGCGTTTGAGTTCCGTCCGGTCGGGTTCCACATAGGCGCCCATCTGCAAGTTTTCCTCGATGCTCAGGCGCGCGAAGATGTTGTCGGTCTGCGGGACATAGGCCAGGCCGCGACGCGTCATGAGATGCGTGGGGACGCCGGTGATGTCTTCGTCGAAGAGTTCGACGTGGCCCGCGCGCACCGGCACGAGGCCCGCGATGGCCTTGATGAGGGTGGATTTTCCCGCCCCGTTGGGCCCCAGCACCGTGACGATTTCGCCGCGCCGCACCTGGATGTCGATGCCGCGCAGAATATCGACCTCGGGCGTGTAGCCCGCCACGAGCCCTTGGACGTGTAAAGCCAGGCCAGTCATTGTGGGGCGCCTCCGAGGTAGGCGTCGAGCACGCGCGGGTCGCCGCGCACGGCGTCGGGCGTGCCCTGCATCAGCAGCCTGCCCTGCGCCATCACCAGCACCGGGTTGCACAGCGCGGCGATCAGCTCCATGTTGTGCTCGATGATGAGAAAGGTCATGCCGCGCGCATGCAGTTCGCGCAGCTTGTCCATGATGACGGCCAGCAGGCTGGGGTTGACGCCAGCGCCCGGTTCGTCGAGCAGGATGAGCTGCGGGTCGGCCATGAGCACGCGGGCCAGTTCCAGCAATTTTTGCTGGCCACCCGACAGATTGCGAGCGTATTCGCCTGCCAGGCGATCCAGGCCCACGAAATCCAGGACGTCCTGCGCGCGGGCGCGGCAGGCCTGCTCTTGTGCGCGCACGGCGCCCCGCCTGAACCAGTTGTTCCAGAAACGCTCGCCCGCCTGCCCGGCGGGCACCATCATGGTGTTTTCCAGCACGGTCATGGCGGCAAAGGGGCGGGGGATCTGGAAGGGGCGCACCAGGCCCGCGTGAAAGATGCGATGGGGCGCCAGGCCCTGAATCGGCCGGCCCTGGAAGACGATTTCGCCCGAGGTGGGCCGGTGCAGCCCGGCAATCGTGTTGAAGAGCGTCGTCTTGCCCGCGCCATTGGGGCCCACCAGGCCCGTGATGGTGTGCGCCTGCAAGGTGAAGCTCACCCCGTCCACCGCGTGCAGGCCGCCGAACTCCTTCACCAGGTTTCTGACTTCCAGCATGATCTGCGTCCTTGCGCCGGGGCGCCGTGCAAGGCGTCCCGTGTGCCCATGTCTCCGTCCGTGTCCTGGCCCGGCGCGCCTAGTGGGCGCCCGCCTGTTGCCGCAAGGCGGCGATCTGCTCCACCGTCACCATGCCGGTGGGCTCAACCTTGCCTTGATTGACCGACCAGACCACCATCGGCGCATTGATGTCGCCGTACTGGTCGAACTGCAGCGGCCCCGAGGCACCCACGTACTGGATAGGCTTGTGCTCGGCCAGCAGCTTGGCGGCTTTTTTCAGCTGCGCCACACCGGCATAAATCTTCTCGCCCTTGGGGTCGGTCACTTTGCGGATGCTGTCGCGGATGGCCGTCCCAGTGTGCCGGCCGGCATATTCCATGGCCAGGCCCACGAGGACGGTGCCGTCATAGGCGTTGGTGATGTAGGCCTGCGTGGGCAGGCTGCCGAATTTCGCCTGGAACTCCTGCTTGAATGTGGTGAGCGACGGCGTGGTCACCGATCCGGCGGCCGTGCCGTGCACGTCCTTCATGTATTGCAGGCCCACGTCGTTGGCGAAGGTCTGCGATTCCAGGCCGTCGGGAAACAGGAACTTCTGCGGGCCGCCGTCCGAAATCCACTCGCGCGCGATCGTCGTGCCGTCGCCCGGGTAGCCGATGAGAAAGAGGGCGTCAGGGGCGGGGTTGAGCGCCTGATCCACTTCCGAGCGGTAGGACGGCTGGCTGGGGTTGTAGACCACGTTTTGCGTCACGGTGCCGCCCAGCTTGCCAAAGGCGTCGGCGAACTCGTCACTCAGGCCTTTGCCGTAGGCATTGTTCAGGTACAGGATGGCGACCTTCTTGTAGCCCTGATCCAGGGCGACCTTGGCCATGGCGATGCCTTGCAGCGCGTCGGACGGCGTGGTGCGGAACCAGTAGCCGCCCGTCTTGCCGTCCTTGCCCAGCTGGGTGAACGTGGGCGAGGTCGAGGCGGGCGAGATCAGCACGACCTTGCTGGGCGTTGTGACCGAGGTCAGGATGGCGGCGCTCACCCCGCTGGAAAGCGCGCCGACGATGGCAGGCACGTGCTGCACGTCCACCAGTTTCTTGGCGGCATCCACGCCGACCGAGGCGCTGGTCTGGTCGTCCAGCAGGGACAGGCTCAGCGTGCAGGTCTTGGCCGTCTTGGCGGCGTTGAGGTCGGCGACCGCCAGCTGCGCCCCCTTGGCGATCTGCTGGCCCAGCACGCCCAGCGAGCCGGTGAGCGACATGACGCTGCCCAGGGTGGTGGTGCAGGCGGCGTGCGCCGAACCCAGGCTGAACGCGCCAGCCAGTGCCGCGCAGATATAAAGCATCTTTTTTGACATGACAGTACCTCTTGGTGGAAATTCGACCCGCCAACACTGTTGACTGTCTTCAAGAAGTACGGCATGGCCAGCAGCCCGGCAGGCTTTCTGCTGCGTATATCCGGGTAGGAGCGCAAAGTGGAGAAATAGTTCAGATTGAGATACGAATTAATACGTGTTGTCAGGACGCACGGGGGGGCCGTCTGGCCGGGCCCGTTGCGGGAACGGGCGGGGGCGAGGGTGGTGGCCGGGTGTGCTATCTTCCCTGCGGGAATCCCCCTTCACTTGCGTTCAAGGAGCCCTCGTGCTGAACCCCGACATCGCCGCTCTGGCGGAAGAAATGGCCGCCTGGCGGCGCGACATCCACCAGCATCCCGAACTGGCTTTCGACGAGCATCGCACCTCGGCCAAGGTGGCGGGCCTGCTGCGTGCCTGGGGGCTGGAAGTGCATGAGGGGTTTGGCGAGACCACGGCGGTGATCGCCGTGCTGCGGGGCAACCTGGGGGCCGGGCGCAGCCTGGGCCTGCGGGCCGACATGGACGCCCTGCCCATGGACGAGCAGACGGGTGTTGACTACCGCTCGGTGCACGAGCATGTCTTTCATGGCTGCGGGCACGATGGCCATACGGCCATTTTGCTGGGGGCCGCAAAATACCTGGCGACCCACCGCGATTTTGCCGGCACGGTCAATTTCATTTTCCAGCCAGCGGAAGAAACCCTGGCCGGTGGCCTGGCGCTGATGCGCGCCGGTCTGTTCGAGCGGTTTCCGTGCGATGAAATCTACGCCCTGCACAACAACAACTGCATCGCGCTGGGGCAGGTCGGCGTGCGGGTCGGCGCCATCCTGTCGGCCTGCGACTGGTTCCGCATCCACATTACCGGGGTGGGGACGCATTCCGCCATGCCGCACAAGGGGGTAGACCCCATCGTGGCTGGTGCCGCGCTCGTGCAGTCCCTGCAAAGCGTGGTCAGCCGCAACGTCGATCCGCTGGACGTGGCCGTGCTCAGCGTGTGCCAGTTTCATGCCGGGACGGCGATCAACGTCATCCCCGGCACGGCACAGCTGGAAGGTACGCTGCGTACGCTCTCGCCGACGGCGCGCCAGGTGGCGCTGGATGGCTTGCAGCGCGTCTGCGACGGGATTGCGGCCACCCATGGCTGCGGCGTCCGCTTCGAGCACCTGCAAAGCTCGCCTGCCACCGTGAATGCGTCCGAGCAGACGGACGTCGTGCGCCAGGCTGCCGCCGCTGTGCTGGGGGCGGATCAGGTGATCGATTGTCCGCCGCTGATGGCCTCGGAAGACTTCGCCTACATGCTGCAGCAGCGTCCAGGCGCGTATTTTTTCCTGGGCCACAACGGCCTGACCTGCCATCATCCCGGTTTCGATTTCGACGACGACACCCTGTCCACGGGTGTGGCGCTGTTCGCGGAGATCGTGCGCCAGCGCCTGGGCTGATCCGGATCGTGCGGCGGCCAGGGCGGGCGTTTGCCCCGGCCGGAGCGGCCTGTGCCCGGCCAGAAGGGCGGTGGTCGGCGTTCTTGTCGTCGGCGCGCCCTGGTCAGGCGGGGGCAGCCCCCCATAGCG
>PGEI01000191.1 GCA_002894305.1 Comamonadaceae bacterium CD01 | reverse complement strand
GCGCCATCGGCCACCGAGGCGTCGCGCGCGAACACGCGCCCCAGTTCGAAGACGCGCACACGCGTCTGACGGTGCCGGGCGTTGTGGGCGATATTGGCCAGCAGGCCACCGATCAGGCTGGAACGCATCACCGCCAGCTGGCTGGCGATCGGGTTGAGCAGGCGGATGGGCTGCGCGTTGCCGCAGTAGTTCTGTTCCCAGGCCTCTTCCACGAAGGAAAAATTGATGACTTCCTGGTAATCCAGCGCCGCCATGCCGGCCCGCAGGGCGTGCGGCCCGCGCAGCACTTCCGGTTGCACCCGCATGCGGGCGGGCGCCATGGGGGGCAGATCGGGGATCTGATCAAAGCCGTAGATGCGCGCCACTTCTTCGATGAGGTCTTCTTCAATACCCAGATCGAAGCGCGCCGCGGGCGGCGTCACCCAGAAATCGTCGCCGTCCTGGCGGAAGTCGAAGCCCAGGCTGCCAAACACGGTGGCCACCTGCCCGGCGGACAGCTGGATGCCGAGCACACGCGCGCAGCGCGACAGGCGCATGCGCACGGGCTCGCGCGTCGGCAGGCGGATGATCTGGTCGTCCACGGGGCCGGCCTGCCCGCCGCAGATGTCCAGGATCAGCCGGGTCATGATGTCGAGATGGGCCGGAATTGTGGAAAAATCGACGCCACGCTCGAAGCGGTGGCCTGCCTCGGAGGTGAGCTTGTAGCGGCGCGGGCGGCCCATGATGGCCTCGGGCCACCAGAAAGCCGCTTCCAGGAAGACGTCCGTGGTGTCGAGCGTGACGGCCGAGGCCAACCCCCCCATGATGCCCGCCAGGCTTTCAAGCGTATCGCCCGTCCCGATGACACCGACATCGGGCGTCAGCGTGACGGTCTGCTCGTTGAGCAGTTGCAGCTGCTCGCCCTCGCGCGCCCAGCGCACGGTGAGGCCGCCCCGGATGCGCTGCAGGTCGAAGACGTGGGTGGGCCGCCCGAGTTCGAGCATGACGTAGTTGGAAATATCCACCAGGGCCGAGACCGAACGCTGGCCCGCGCGCTCGAGGCGCGCCTTCATCCAGTCGGGCGTCTGGGCGCGCGCATTGACGCCGCGCACGATGCGCCCGGCAAAGCGACCACACAGATCGGGGGCCTGCACATTCACCGGCAGGCGGTCTTGCAGCGTGACGTCGATCTCGGGGACGGGCGGCGTTTGCAGGACGCAACCGGTCAGCGCCGCGACCTCGCGCGCAACCCCCTGAATCGACAGGCAATCGGCGCGGTTGGGCGTGAGCTTGATGGTGAAAATGGTGTCGTCCAGCCGCAAGGCGGCGCGGATGTCGGTGCCTGGCACGAGCTGCGCGGAGAGTTCGAGCAGACCGGCGTGGTCTTGCGACAGCCCCAGTTCGCGCGCCGAGCACAGCATGCCGAAAGATTCGACCCCGCGCATCTTCACCGGGCCGATCTTCATGCCGCCCGGCAGTTCTGCGCCGATGCGCGCGAGCGGCACCACCAGGCCCGCAGCGGCGTTGGGCGCGCCGCAGACGATCTGCAGCGGCGTGCCCGAGCCGTCATCCACCTGGCAGACGTGCAGCTTGTCGGCATTGGGGTGATCGGCCACCGACACGATGCGCGCGACCACCACGCCCGCGAAGGGCGGCGCATAGGGCGCGGCCTCTTCGACCTCGAGGCCCGCCATGGTGAGGCGATGCGCCAGCGTTTGGCTGTCGATCTCGGGATTGGCCCAGGCGCGCAGCCACGATTCAGGAAATTGCATGATTGGATTCCGTACTAGACGTTGAACTGGCGCAGGAAGCGCAGATCGCCTTCGAAGAACTGGCGCAGATCGTTGACGCCGTAACGCAGCATGGTGAGGCGTTCGAGGCCGGAGCCAAAGGCAAAGCCCATGTAGCGTTCGGGATCGAGGCCGAAATTGCGCACCACCTGCGGGTGCACCTGGCCCGAACCGGAGATTTCCAGCCAGCGCCCCTGGTTGGGCCCCGAGGTGAACATCATGTCGATTTCCGCCGAGGGCTCGGTGAAGGGGAAGAACGACGGCCGGAAGCGCAGGGTGAGGTCTTCGGTCTCGAAGAAGGCGCGCAGGAAATTCGTGTATACGCCCTTGAGGTCGGCAAACGAAATGTTCTCGGCGATCCACAGGCCTTCGACCTGATGGAACATCGGCGAGTGCGTGGCGTCGCTATCGACGCGGTAGGTGCGCCCCGGCGCGATCACCTTGATGGGCGGGGTGTTCATGCGGGCATAGCGCACCTGCATGGGACTGGTGTGCGTGCGCAGCACCAGCGGCAGGCCCCCGGCATCCTGCATATCGACGTAGAAAGTGTCCTGCATCGAGCGCGCGGGGTGGTTCTCGGGGTTGTTCAGCGACGTGAAATTGGTCCAATCGTTTTCGATCTCGGGCCCATCGGCGACATCGAAACCGATCGAACGGAAAATCTGCTCGACGCGCTGCCAGGTGCGGATGACGGGGTGAATACCCCCCGTACCTCGGCCCCGCCCCGGCAGCGTGACGTCGATGGTCTCGGCCGCCAGACGGCGCTCGAGCGCAGCCTGCGCCATATCGGCACGACGCGCGTTGAGCAGCGCCTCGATCTGCTGCTTGGCCTGATTGATCTGCGCACCGCGGCTGCGTTTTTCTTCGCCTTGCAAACTGGCCAGGCCCTTGAGCAAGGCGGTCAGCGAGCCCTGCTTGCCAAGAAAGGCGGCCTTTTCGTTTTCCAGCGTGGCGGCGTCCTGTGCCTGGGCAAAGCGGCCCCGCGCCTGATTGATCAGCTCGTCGAGCGTCGTATCCATAGTTTCTTCCAAAACGCAAACGGAGCCCAAAAGAGCTCCGTTTGCGATGAGACAGAATCGAAAACGAAACTGTGTCGTTTAGGCAGCCAGTGCAGACTTTGCCTGGGCCACGATGGCAGCGAAGCCGGCCTTGTCGCGCACGGCCATGTCGGCCAGCACCTTGCGGTCGAGTTCGATCGAGGCTTTCTTCAGGCCGGCGATGAACACGCTGTAGGTGACGCCGAGTTCGCGGCAGCCCGCATTGATGCGGGTGATCCAGAGCGCGCGGAAGGTGCGCTTCTTGTTGCGGCGATCGCGGTAGGCATACTGGCCAGCGCGCATGACCGCTTGCTTGGCAACCCGGAATACGTTGCCACGACGGCCACGGTAACCCTTGGCGGCTTTGAGGACTTTTTTATGGCGTGCACGAGCAGTGACGCCGCGTTTGACGCGAGGCATGAGGAATCTCCGATCAGGCGAAAGGCAACATCGCCTTCACGGAAGCGACGTTCGTTTCATGGACAGCAGCCGAACCACGCAGCTGGCGCTTGTTTTTCGTGGTCTTCTTGGTCAGGATGTGACGCTTGAAAGCCTGGCCGCGCTTGATGGAACCACTGCCGCGCACCTTAAAGCGCTTGGAGGCGCCTTTTTTGCTCTTCATTTTGGGCATGACGATACTCTGTTGGCTTGGCAAACCCAGGTGGCCAGACACATCGGGCACTTGTTTGACCTGATATTTGCAAATGAATGAACCCGGCCATGCGCAACCAGCATGGCCAAGCCTTGTTCTCAAAATAGGCTTTGAGAAAAGCCCTTGATTATAGGGCGATTTACTCGGTTTTGTCGAGTTGCTGTTCAAGTGCCTGCACACGGGCCTCGAGTGCCTCGACGCGTTCCAGCGCGCGGGCAAGCAGGTCGGTCTGCACGTCGAACTCTTCGCGCGTGATGAGATCCATGCGCGCGAAGGTTTGCGCCATCAAGGCCTTGACGTTGCGCTCGATGTCGGCGGCGGGCGTCTTGGACAGCAGATCGGACATGTTCTTCTGAAAATCATCAAACCACTGGTTGGGGGCGATCATCGCAGCCTCCTGGACGAAAATCGTAGTTTAACCGGCCCGTGGCCCGGCGGTCTGCCGATGGCCGCGCTGCGCGCAGCCGCTGTGGATCTCAGGAAGCAAGCGCCAGCGAACGGGGGCCGGGCTGGGGTCGGAACTGAATCGCCTCGGCCAGGTGGGCCGCAGTCAGCGCATCGGCCCCCTGCACGTCGGCCAGGGTGCGAGCCACCCGCACGATGCGCTGAGTCGCCCGGGCCGACAGGCCCAGAGCGTCCACGGTGCGGGCCAGCAAGGCCTCGCCTTGGGCGTCGAGCGGAGCGTACCGGGCCAGGTCGGCTGCCTCCAGGCGCGCGTTGACGCAGCCCTGACGAGCCAGCTGCCGCGCTCGCGCCGCCAGCACCCGCTCGCGCACCCTGGCTGATGGCTCGCCGGGCGCAGCCTGGTGCCAGGCCTGCTCGACCCCCAGCGCGACGTGCAAGTCGATGCGATCCAGCAAGGGCCCCGACACCTGGGCCCGGTAGCGCACGATGCGTTCCTGCGAACAGCGGCAGACCTGGCGCGGATGCCCCAGCCAGCCACAGGGACAGGGATTCATCGCCGCCACCAGCTGGAAACGTGCGGGAAAGCGGCAGCTGCCCGCTGCCCGGGACACGGTCACCTGCCCGGTTTCCAGCGGCTCGCGCAAGGCCTCCAGCGCGCGGCGTTCGAACTCGGGCAGCTCATCCAGGAACAGCACGCCGTGGTGCGCCAAGCTGATTTCGCCGGGCCGGGGCAGCGCCCCGCCGCCCACCAGCGCGGGCATCGATGCCCCGTGGTGAGGCGCCCGGAAAGGTGGTTCGACCGGCAAGGCCGTAACGGGCTGCAGCAGGCCGCGCACCGCCGCCACTTCCAGCGCCTGCAGCCGCGTCAGGGGCGGCAGCAGGCCGGGCAGACGCTGCGCCAGCATGCTCTTGCCCACCCCCGGCGGCCCGGCCATCAGCAGACTGTGGCCGCCGGCAGCGGCCAGTTCCAGGGCGCGGCGGGCCGTGGCCTGCCCCCGGACGTCGGCCAGGCAGCCCGTGATGCCGCCGGGCTCATCAGGCACCGAGGCCTGCGCCTGCGGCAGCGGCTCCCGCCCC
>PGEI01000190.1 GCA_002894305.1 Comamonadaceae bacterium CD01 | reverse complement strand
CATCCCGATCTGCACTACCACCGACTCGCGAGGGTTATGCAGGACATCCTTAATGAGAATTGCTAGCGTTTATACTCCGCCCCAGTCAATTGACAACACTCTGGAGCTTTTATGCACGACTTTGGGCGCCGTTCTTTCGTACGACGTGGCTTGGCCTTGGGCGCGGCGGCGGCCGCAGGGCCGGCCCTGATGGGACAGGTGCAGGCGGCGAGCAAGCCCACGCTCGTGTTGTACAACGGCCAGCACAAGGCGACCACGTTCAAGCTGCTGGAGGCGTTTGCGGCGGCCACGGGCATTGGCGTGGAGAGCCGCAAGGGCAGCAGTATCCAACTGGCCAACCAGATCATCGAAGAGGGCGAGCGCTCGCCGGCCGACCTGTTCTTCTCCGAGGAAAGCCCACCGGTGGCTGCGCTGGCCGAGCGTGGACTGCTGGCACCACTGCCGCAAAAGACGCTGGATCAGGTGCGAGCCGACTATCGCGATCCGAACGGCACGTGGGTGGGCGTGACCGCGCGCAGCCGCGTCACGGTCTATAACAAGTCCATGGTGTCCGAGGACGCGCTGCCCAGCTCGGTGCTGGACATGGCGACCGAGGCGTGGAAGGGACGCGTGGCGTTCGTGCCGACCAGTGGCGCCTTTCAGCAGCAGATCGTCGCGATCAGTACGCTCAAGGGGCGCGATGTGGCGCTCGACTGGCTCAAGGGCCTGAAGCGCTATGGCGAGATCTACGGCAGCAACAATGCGGCGATGACGGCCGTGGAGCGCGGCGAGATTGCCACCGCGCTGATCAACAACTACTACTGGTACAACGTGGCCAAGGAAAAAGGCATGGCCAACATGCAGTCGGCGCTGCATTTCTCGGGCGACGGCGATCCGGGCGCGCTGATCACGGTATCGGCCGTCGGCGTGCTCAAGACCGCGAAGAATGCCGCTGCGGCGCAGAAGCTGGTCGAGTTCATGACCAGCGTGGCTGGCCAGAAGGTGCTGGCCGGGGTGGTTGCCGAGTGGCCGATGAACCCGAAGGTCGAATCGAGCTTCGACCTCAAGCCCTTCGACGAACTGCACCCGCCCAAGGTCAGCCCGGCCAACCTGGGCGGGGCCGAGGAGGCGCTGGCGCTGCGCCGCGAGGCGGGCCTGGCCTGATGTGAAGCCGCGCTTGGCGCCGGGCGGGCAACCTCCCCGGCGCCAAATGCTTTTGTGAACAGGGGTTTCCCGGTGGAGCAACTTCTGGCCGCACGTACGGGCCTGCCGCAGCGCGCGGGACGTCTGGAGCGCATGCGCAGGCGCTGGCAGCATCCCTGGCTGATGCTGGCGGCGCTGCTGTCGATTGGCGTGGTGGCGCTTCCGCTGGTCTATATCGCCATTCGCACGGCTCAGGCCGGCCTGGCCGAGGTGGGCGCCGAACTGCTGCGCCCGCGCACGCTGGATCTTCTGCTCAACACCCTGGCGCTGGCCACCGGCGTCACGCTGCTGTCGATCGGCATCGGCCTGGGCGTGGCTTGGTGCGTGGAGCGCACCGATCTGCCGCTGCGCCGCTTCTGGCGCGTGGCCGCCAGCCTGCCGCTGGTGCTGCCGGCTTTCGTCTCCAGCTATGCCTGGGCGTCGATCGGCGCGACCTTCCAGAACCTGGCGGGCGCCATTCTGGTGCTGGCGCTGGCCAGCTACCCACTGGTTTACCTGCCGGTGGCGGCGGCGCTGCGCGGCACCGACCCGGCATTCGAGGACGTCTCGCGCTCGCTGGGCGTGGGGCCATGGCGCACCTTTAGCCGCGCTCTGCTGCCGCAGCTGATGCCGGCGCTGGGCGGCGGCGCGCTGCTGGTGCTCACGCACATGCTGGCCGAATTCGGCGCGCTGGCGTTCTTGCGCGTGCAGACCTTCACCACCGCGATCTTCGAGTCCTATGAGCTGCACTTCGACAGCTCGGCCGCGGCGGCGCTGTCCATCGTGCTGATGCTGCTGTGCGTGCCGCCGGCCTGGCTGGAGATGCGCCTGCGCGCCGGCCGGCGCGTGGCGCGCGTGGGCCGGGGCAGTGCGCGCACCCCGCGCCTGGTGGCGCTGCGCGGTGCGCGCCTGCTGCTGGTGCTGGCGCTGTTCCTCCTGCTGGGCCTGCTGTCGCTGGGCGTGCCGCTGGGCATGCTGGGCTATTGGCTGTTGACGGGCAGCTCAGCCGGCGGCGGCTTTGCCGAGCTGTGGCTCGCGGTGCGCGGCTCGATTACGTTTGCCGGCTCGGGCGCGTTGCTCACCAGCGTGCTGGCCATTCCGCTGGTGCTGCTGGCGGTGCGCCAGCGTGGGCGGCTGGCGCAGTTGGCCGAGCGCCTGCCCTACGTCGTGCACGGCCTGCCGGGCGTGGTGGTGGCGCTGGCGCTGGTGTTCCTGTCACTGCGCATCGTGCCCGCGCTCTACCAGAGCCTGCTGGTGCTGCTGCTGGCCTACGCCATCCTCTATCTGCCGCTGGCGCAGTCGTCGCTGCGCGCCTCCATCGAGCTGCTGCCGCCGCAGATCGAGAACATCGCCCGCAGCCTGGGACGGCGCCCGCACCAGGTGTTCTTCTCGGTCGTGCTGCCCAACATCGCGCCGGGCATTGGTGCGGCGCTGGCGCTGATGACGCTGGAGATGGTGCGTGAGCTCACCGCCACGCTGATGCTGGCGCCCACCGGCTCGATCACGCTGGCCACCGAGGTCTGGTCTTATACCAACGACGGCGAATACGCTGCGGCGGCCCCGTTTGCCGCCATGCTGGTAGTTCTTTCCATATTGCCGGTCTGGGTCTTCACCCGCCGCATGCTGCACCACGCCCGATGAGCCAGATTGCCGTCCACGACCTCTACAAATCCTATGCCTCGGTCGAGGTGCTGCGCGGCATCGAGCTGCAGGTGGCGGCCGGGTCGGTGCTGGCGCTGCTGGGCCCGTCGGGCTGCGGCAAGACCACCTTGCTGCGCCTGATCGCCGGTTTCGAGCATGTCGAGCGCGGGCGCATCGCCTTTGGCGAGCAAGTGGTCGCGTCGGCGGCGCGGTTCGTCCCGCCCGAGCGGCGCAGCATCGGCTATGTGCCTCAGGAGGGCACGTTGTTTCCGCACCTGACCGTGGAGGGCAACATCCGCTACGGCCTGCCGCGCCGCGGCGACCACCGCCAGCGGGTGCAGGAGGTGCTGAGCCTGACCGGCCTGCAAGGCCTGGGCGCGCGCTACCCGCACGAGCTGTCGGGCGGGCAGCAGCAGCGCGTGGCGCTGGCGCGCGCGCTGGCGCCCGGGCCGTCCCTGGTGCTGCTGGACGAGCCCTTCAACGCGCTGGATCTGGACCTGCGCCGCAGCATCTGCGAGGAGGTGGTCGGCGTGCTGCGCGCCACCGGCACCACGGCCATTCTGGTGACGCACGACCCGGGCGAGGCGTTTGCGGTCTCCGACCAGCTGGCCGTGATGCAGGCTGGGCAGATTATGCAGTGCGCCCGGCCCGAGGCCGTGTACTGGCAGCCGGCGGACGCAGCCGTTGCGCGTTTGACCGGCTCGGCCATTTTTGTGCAGGGCCGGTGCCATGCGCAGACGGTGGATTGCCCGCTGGGCCGCCTGCCGCTGCACGACGCTGCCGTCGTGCCCGACGGCAGCGCCACGGTGATGCTGCGCCCCGAGCAGCTGCGCTGGAACACCGCCGGCCAGGGCGTGGCCGCGCGCGTCGTGCAGCGCTCGTTTCGCGGCGACCACACCATGGTGGGCTTGAGCGTGGGAGGGCTGCGGCTGGGCCTGCGCATGTCCTCGCTGCATGCGCCAGTGCAGGGCGACCACGGCCATGTCGCGGTGGACGGCGCGTGCATGGCGTATGCGGGTGTGCAGGCGGCACAGGCGCAGTGCGTCGCCGAAGTGGCAGAGTAGAAGCGGCAGACACCCGGTGTCGGTGCCGGGCTGGATGGCATTTTTCGCATCCGCAGCCGCCGCAGTGGCTGGAAAAGAGGGCAATGTTGGCGGTTCATCCGGCGATGGCGCCGTCTTGCGTGCCACGATAGTGCAGCACATGGCCTGCAGTCCCGACAGGCCGGGAGACTCGACCATGATTTCGCCCCCCATGATGCCCTCCGAACCAGGCATGCCCGCCCCTCTCGGCATGCAGCACAAGACGCCCCAGGCCGGTGGCGTCAGTCACTGCGAGGAGGCCGGCTCGGCGACCATGGCCGAAGAGCGGCTGCCGTTTTCAGTGCGCGTGGTCAGCGATGAGCAGGCCCTGGAGAAGGCCGTCTTCATACGCCATGCGGCCTATGCGCGCCATGTCCCCGATCTTGCCCGTACCCTGCAGCAGCCCGAGGCGGCCGACTTTGCAGACGGTGCCGTGGTGCTGCTTGCCGAGTCGCACCTCGATGGCGCGCCGCTGGGCACCATGCGCATACAGACCAACCGCTATGAGCCGCTGGCGCTGGAGCAGTCGCTCACCCTGCCGCCATTGCTGAGCGGCCGCCTGCTGGCCGAGGCGACGCGCCTGGGCGTTGCCGAAGGGCGGGTGGGAACCCTGGTCAAGACCGTGTTGTTCAAGGCCTTTTTTCTCTATTGCCAGGCGACCCGGGTGGAGTGGATGGTGGTTGCTGGGCGCGCTCCGGTCGATCGCCAATACATGCGGCTGCTGTTTGACGACGTCTACCCCGAGCTGGGCTATGTTCCGCTGCGCCATGCAAGCAATCTGCCGCACCGCGTGATGAAGTTCGAAGTCGGCACGGCGCAGGCGCGCTGGGCGCAGGCAGGCCATCCTCTTTTCAATTTCATCTTCCGCACGCGCCATCCCGACATTCAGCTGGATGCGCCGCAGGCGCCCGTGGTGTCCGCGGCGCCTGTGGTGCCGGCATGGGTGCAGCAGATGTTTGCCGCACCGAAGCAGGCGCCGTCCACGTGACCTGATCTGCCGCCCGTCCTGTCATTCCATTTCTATATCAACCGATTACTTTGTCGGCTTCGCTTGCCGTGC
>PGEI01000018.1 GCA_002894305.1 Comamonadaceae bacterium CD01 | reverse complement strand
CCCTTTTGATCACAACGCATCCGTCAAAAATAGCGTTAACAGGCCCTAAACCAATCCCTGCTCGGCCATCGACAGCGCGGCCCCGGGCGCGACGATGACGTGGTCGAGCACGCGCACGTCCACCAGCGCCAGCGCGGCCTTGAGCGTCTGCGTCAGCGTCTCGTCGGCGCGGCTGGGCGTGACGCTGCCGCTGGGGTGGTTGTGCGCCAGGATGACGGCCGCCGCCTGGTGGTGCAACGCGCGCAGCACCACTTCGCGCGGGTAGACCGAGGTTTGCGTGAGCGTGCCGCGAAACAGTTCTTCGAGCGCGATCAGCCGGTGCTGGCTGTCCAGGAACAGCACGGCAAACACCTCGTGGGCGCGCGCGGCAAGGTGCAGCTGCAGGTAGTGGCGCACGGTCTCGGGGTTGTCGAGCACGGTGCGCTCGCGCAACTGCTCGGCGGTGGCGCGTCGCGCCAGCTCCATCACCGCCAGCAGCTCGGCGCGCTTGGCCGGGCCCAGGCCCTTGATGCGCTTGAGGTCGTCGCCGCTGGCTTGCAGCAGCCCGGCCACGCCGCCAAAGCCGTTGCCCTTGGGCGGCGGCGCCGACAGCAGCTCTTGAGCCAACTGCAGCACGCCCTTGCCTGCCATGCCGGTGCGCAGCAGCAGCGCCAGCAGCTCGGCGTCCGCCAGGGCGGCGGGGCCGCGCGCGAGCAGCTTCTCGCGCGGTTGGGCGTCGGCGGGCAGGTCTTTGAGCGGCATGGGCTTTACCCGGTTTCCTACAATGGCGGCAGTTTATCCACCCCTTTGCTTGCAATGACCATGACTTCAGCCGCAGCCGTGCCCACCGTGGAGCCAGGCGCCTTCTTGACCCTGCACTACCGCCTGGCCGGCGCCGAGGGCGACGTGGTCAGCACCTTTGGCGGCAAGCCTGCGACGCTGACCGTTGGCTCGGGCTGGTTGTCGCCGGCGCTGGAGCAGCGCCTGCTGGGCCTGGCCGAGGGCGAGCGCGCAACGTTTGAGCTGGCCGCCGGCGAGGCGTTTGGCGAGCGCAACCCCGAGATGCTGCAGTGGGTCACGCGCAAGTTGCTGGACGAGGTGGGCGACCCCGACGAGCGGTACGCAGTGGGCGAGGTGGTGCAGTTTCCCGCGCCCGAGGGCAATGGCCAGTACGCCGGCGCGGTGGCCGAGGTGCGCGACGACGGCGCGGTGCGCTTTGACTTCAATCACCCGCTGGCCGGGCGCGCGGTCACCTTCGAGGTGCAGATCGTCGGCATTCTGTGACCATGGACAAGCGCAAGAAAATCATCCTGGCCGAGCCGCGCGGTTTTTGCGCCGGCGTGGATCGGGCGATCGAGATCGTCGAGCGTGCGCTGGCCAAGTTCGGCCCGCCCATCTACGTGCGCCACGAGATCGTGCACAACACCTACGTGGTCAGCGACCTGAAGGCCAAGGGCGCGATCTTCATCGAAGACCTGGCCGACGTACCGCCGGGCGCGACGCTGATCTTCTCGGCCCACGGCGTCAGCCGCGCGGTGCAGGATGAGGCGCGCGCGCGCGGCTTTTCCATCTTCGACGCCACCTGCCCGCTGGTGACCAAGGTGCACGTCGAGGTGGCCAAGCTGGCCAAGGAGGGCTATGAGTTCATCATGATCGGCCACAAGGGGCACCCCGAGGTCGAGGGCACGATGGGGCAGCTGGACGTGGGCATCTACCTGGTCGAGACCGTCGAGGACGTGGCCCGCGTACAGCCGGCGCAGACCGAGAAGCTGGCCGTCGTCACGCAGACCACCTTGAGCGTGGATGACGCGGCCGAGATCACTGCCGCGGTGCGCGCGCGCTTTCCGCAGGTACGCGAGCCCAAGCAGCAGGACATCTGCTACGCCACGCAGAACCGCCAGGACGCGGTCAAGCTGCTCAGCGGCCAGGTGGACGTGGTCATCGTCGTGGGCAGCCCCACCAGCTCCAACAGCAACCGCCTGCGCGAGCTGGCCGAGCGCAGCGGCCGCCAGGCCTACATGGTCGACAGTGCCGACGAGGTGCGCGCCGAGTGGTTTGCCGGCAAGACGCGCGTGGGGCTGACGGCCGGCGCGTCGGCGCCCGAGGTGTTGGTGCAGGCGGTGATCGCGCGCATCCAGCAGCTGAGCACCATCGACGTGCAGACCATGCGGGGCTTGAAGGAGACGGTGAAGTTTCCGCTGCCCAAGGGGCTGAAGCTGGCGCACGAGGCGCAGGCAGCAGAGGCGTCGCCCGAGCCTGCACCCGCGACGCCCACGGTCACGGCCGGTTGAGCGCGCGGCGCATGCCGCGACCGTGCGGGTTGAGCCGGGCGCGGGACTGGGTGCAAATCCGGGTGCGCGAGCGGTCAATACGCGCACAATGCAAGCCTTCATACAATTGCCGCTGATCCACACCCCGGGAGCGTTTCGGGCTCCCCGCCTATGGAAGTTGCCATACTTTTTGCCCTGATCGTGCTCAATGGCCTGTTCGCCATGTCCGAGCTGGCGCTGGTCTCCGCGCGCAGGGCACGCCTGCAGAAACTCATCGACGAGGGCGACAGCGGTGCCATCGCCGCGGCCAAGCTGGGCGAAGACCCCACGCGCTTTCTCTCCACCATCCAGATCGGCATCACCTCGATCGGCGTGCTCAACGGCATCGTCGGCGAAGCGGCGCTGGCCAAGCCGTTGGGCGACTGGTTTCTGCAGCTGGGCATTCCTGCGCCCACTGCGGGCTATGTGGCCACCGGCCTGGTGGTGATGCTGATCACGTATTTCTCCATCGTCGTCGGCGAGCTGGTGCCCAAGCGCCTGGGCCAGAGCTATCCCGAGGCGCTGGCGCGCGTGGTGGCGCGCCCGATCAACTGGCTGGCGCGCGCCACCACGCCTTTCGTCAAGCTGCTGTCGCTGTCCACCGAGGCGCTGCTGCGCCTGCTGGGCGTGAGCGGCGTCAAGGTCA
Organism: Comamonadaceae bacterium CD01; assembly: GCA_002894305.1. Taxonomy (GTDB): domain Bacteria; phylum Pseudomonadota; class Gammaproteobacteria; order Burkholderiales; family Burkholderiaceae_C; genus Comamonas_C; species Comamonas_C faecalis. The sequence continues at coordinate 39,226 of PGEI01000018.1, read as the reverse complement.
ACGCGGTGACCGAGGACGAGATCCACGCCGTGCTGGCCGAGGGCACGAGCGCGGGTGTGATCGAGTCGCAGGAGCACCAGATGGTGCGCAACGTGTTTCGCCTGGACGAGCGCCAGATCGGCTCGCTGATGGTGCCGCGCGCGGACGTGGTGTGCCTGGACGTGTTGGCTTCGTTCGACGAGAACCTGCAGCGCATCGAGGCGTCGGATCATGCACGCTTTCCGGTGGTGCGCGTCGGCATGGAGAACATCCTGGGCGTGGTCAACGCGCGCCACTGGCTGGCGCAGGCGGTACGCAACGAGGCCTCGCGCGAGCTGTCGGCGCTGCCTTTGCAGCCGGCGCTGTACGTGCCCGAGACGATCAACGGCATGGAACTGCTCGACGAATTCCGCCAGTCCAGCGTGCAGATGGCCTTCGTCATCGACGAGTACGGCGAGGTGCAGGGCATCGTCACGCTGCAGGACCTGGTCGAGGCGATCACCGGCGAGTTCACCTCGCACGACCCTGACGACGCCTGGGCGGTGCAGCGCGAGGATGGCAGCTGGCTGCTGGACGGCCACATCCCGGTTCCCGAGCTCAAGGATTGCCTGCAGCTGGCCAGCGTTCCCGACGAGGACAAGGGCCGCTACCAGACGCTTAGCGGCATGCTGATGCTGCTCACCGGCAAGATGCCTGCGGTGACCGACACCGTGCAGTGGCAGGGCTGGCAGCTGGAGGTGGTCGACATGGACGGCAAGACCATCGACAAGGTGCTGGCCACGCGCATGCCCGACGACACCATCATCACGCCCGATTCGATCACGTCCGACACGCCGTGACGGCGCACGGGCTACGCCTGTGCGGGCGCGGGGCCGCTCCACAGATCCAGCGGCGGCTCGGCCGCCACCGCGTGCAGGATGTCGTTGCGCGAGACGAAGCCCTGCAGCCGCCCGTCCGCGTCGGTCACCGGCAGCCCGGGCAGGTCGGTGTCCAGCAGCACGCGGGCGACGCGGCGCAGCGCTGTGTCGGCGCTTACCGTCGGCACGGGGCTGATCATGACCTGCGAGACCGGCCTGCGCGCCAGCGCAATCGCCTCGCGGATCGCGCCGGGTGCGGGCAGCAGGTCCAGCGGGGCCATGTCGGCGCGCAGCAGCAGACCGATGACTCGGCCCGCGTCGCTCACCACCGGCATCTGCGCCACGTCCAGGTCGGCCATGCGCTGCCAGGCGTCATTGACGAGGATGTCGGGCGCCATGGTCAGCGGCATGTGGGTCATCACGTCGCTCACCCGTGTCAGCGGTTGGCGCGGCTCGGCCGGGCCCAACTCGGTCTGCGCATAGGCGGAGACCGCCTGTAGCGCCTGCATGGACGGCGCGGGTACGCCGGAGCGGGCATCGCGCGCCGGTATTTGCGTGTGCGCCGGCGTCTCGGCCTGGGGTGCCGGCGCACGGGTGCGCAGCGCCTGCGGGCGCTGCACGCGGCGCACGGCCGCCACCTGGGTCAGCCGGTCTCCGCCGCCGCGGTACATCTGCCCCATCGGGCCGAATACGAAAAACATTGCTTGCCTCCCGTCCTGCCAAGGCCCGTGCGCAGTGCGCCAGCGCCAGCGCCAGGGTCAGCACACTTGTGTCCTGAATTGGAAATTCGCTGAACAAATTCCCCGAATATCGGCGCCATGCGGCGTTGCAAATCCTCGCCATAGCTACGGCTATGGCTGCGGTTTGCGTCTAGCCTGGCACCGATCTCGGTCAATTTGTTTCTTCACCGAACTTCCAACTCAGGACACTAAAATTGTCCACCATGCTAGACATTCTCCTGCTTCGCAAAGACCTCGCGTCGGCACTGACCCGGCTGCAGACGCGCAAAAACCCGCAACCCTTTCTGGACGTCGACGCCTTCCAGGCGCTGGAGGCCGAGCGCAAGACGCTGCAAACGCGCACCGAGGCGCTGCAGGCGCAGCGCAACCAGCTGTCCAAGCAGATCGGCCAGTTGATGGGCAAGGGCGAGAAAGACGCCGCCGAGGCGGCCAAGGCGCAGGTCGCGGCGCTCAAGGACGAACTCGACGGCTCCAGCGTGCGCCTGGAGCAGATCCAGGACGAGCTGCAGGCCATGCTGGCCGCCGTGCCCAACCTGCCGCACGAGAGCGTGCCGGTCGGCGCGGACGAGGCCGACAACGTCGAGCTGCGCCGCTGGGGCCAGCCGCGCAGCTTTGACTTCGAGGTGCGCGACCACGTCGACCTGGGTGCGCCGCTGGGGCTGGACTTCGACGCCGGGGCCAAGCTCACCGGTGCGCGCTTCACCGTGATGAAGGGCCAGATCGCCCGTCTGCACCGCGCGCTGGCGCAGTTCATGCTGGATGTGCAGACTGGCGAGCATGGCTACACCGAGTGCTACGTGCCCTACATCGTCAACGCCGACAGTCTCAAGGGCACGGGCCAGCTGCCCAAGTTTGGCGGCGACCTGTTTGCCGCGCAAAAAGGCGGCCAGGACGCCGAGCCGGTGCCCGACACCGCCCAGCTATACCTGATTCCGACCAGCGAGGTGCCGCTCACCAACCTGGTGCGCGACGTGGTGCTGCAGCACGGCGAACTGCCGCTCAGGCTCACCGCGCACACGCCGTGCTTTCGCTCCGAGGCGGGCAGCTACGGACGCGACACGCGCGGCATGATCCGCCAGCACCAGTTCGACAAGGTCGAGATGGTGCAGATCGTCCAGCCCGAGCACAGCTACGAGGCGCTCGAAGAAATGACGGGCCACGCCGAGGCCATTTTGCAAAAACTCGGCCTGCCGTACCGCGTGGTGGCGCTGTGCACCGGTGACATGGGCTTTGGCGCCGCCAAGACCTACGACCTGGAGGTCTGGCTGCCGGCGCAGAGCACTTTTCGCGAGATCAGCTCGGTCAGCAACTGCGAGGCCTTCCAGGCGCGGCGCATGCAGGCGCGCTTCAAGAATGCCCAGGGCAAGAACGAACTGGTGCACACGCTCAACGGCTCGGGTGTCGCCGTCGGCCGTGCGCTGGTCGCGGTGATGGAGAACTACCAGAACGCCGACGGCTCCATCACCGTCCCCGAAGCGCTGCGCCCCTACATGGGCGGCTGCGAACTGCTAAAGCCATGAAAAATACCTGCTAGAATCGCGGGCTTCGATCGACAGGAGAGGTGGCAGAGTGGTCGAATGTACCTGACTCGAAATCAGGCGTACGTGCAAGCGTACCGTGGGTTCGAATCCCACCCTCTCCGCCAATGCAAAAGCCCGGATGGTGAACCATCCGGGCTTTTTGCATTCAATTCGGCGCATCCATGGCGAAGTACGTCCCGCTTTTCGGCGGAGGTCATCAATCCCTGAAAGATGAGGGCTTGCTGCGGCTCACTTCTGAATGCGGATGCGGATACGGTTCACCTGCCGGCCATGGGTGCGCAGGTGGGCTTCGAACGCGGGCAGCAGCTGCCGAACCTTGGCGGCGGCCGCGTTGCTGCTGACCAGCAGGCACCAGCAATCGCCCTCGATCGGGCCGGCCTGTACCGCGGCGCGCAGCATCGGCGGCATCAATGGGGTGATCGATCGCAGTCGTTCGCTGGACTCGCGGGTGAGCGCCATCAGCTGCGCGAGCATGGGCGACTCCTGGCTGGCTTGCTGCAAAGGGATGGCGTGGTGGCGGCGGGTCATGGGGCGTGGTGGCTGGAAGCGGTGGCGGCGTCCGTGCCAATTGTGCAGCGTCTGGCGGGCGCTTTGGCGGGGGCGGCTTGATGCCTGCTCGAAAGCCGGGGTGTTGCACGACGTTAAAATGCGCCGGTTGTCTTCTTGCTCCCGTGCGAATTCCTTGCAAATCCGGGCGCAGGCCCCATCTCATTCGTTTCAACCTCACAGGGATTCGGCCGCTTTGCCCGCTGTGGCGTGCAGTGCGGTCGTGCTTGCATGGCCACCAATTTCCTCACCAAACTGTTCGGCAGCCGCAACGACCGGCTGCTAAAGCAATACCGCAAGGCGGTTGCGCGCATCAATGCGCTGGAGCCCGAGTTCGAGAAATTGAGTGACGAGGATTTGCGTGGCAAGACGCAGGAGTTCAAGGAGCGCATTGCCAAGGGCGAGTCGCTGGACGACCTGTTGACCGAAGCCTTTGCCGTGGTGCGCGAGGGCTCCAAGCGCGTGATGAAGATGCGTCACTTCGACGTGCAGATGATTGGTGGCATGGCGCTGCACGAGGGCAAGATTGCCGAGATGCGCACGGGCGAGGGCAAGACGCTGACCTCGACGCTGGCGGTGTACCTGAACGCGCTGTCGGGCAAGGGCGTGCACGTGGTCACGGTGAACGACTACCTGGCCGGGCGCGATGCGCAGTGGATGGGGCGGCTGTACAACTTCCTGGGCCTGACGGTGGGCATCAACCTGCCGCAGATGCCGCGCGAGGAGAAGCAGGCGGCCTACAACGCCGACATCACCTATGGCACGAACAACGAGTACGGCTTCGACTACCTGCGCGACAACATGGTTTACGAGCCGCGCGACCGCGTGCAGCGCCAGCTCAACTACGCCATCGTCGACGAGGTGGACTCCATCCTGATCGACGAGGCGCGCACGCCGCTGATCATCAGCGGCCAGGCCGAGGATCAGACGTCGCTGTACCTGGCGATGAACAAGATCGTGCCGCAGCTCACGCGCCAGGAGGGCGAGGCTGACCCGCGCACCGGTGAGGGCGTGATCACGCCGGGCGACTTCACCGTCGACGAGAAGACGCACCAGGTGTTCCTGACCGAGCAGGGCTACGAGAACGCAGAGCGCATCCTGGCCGGCGCCGGGATGATTGCCGAGGGCGCGTCGCTGTACGACCCCGGCCACATCACGCTGGTGCACCACCTGTACGCGGCGCTGCGTGCCCACCACCTGTTCCACCGCGACCAGCATTACGTGGTGCAGAACGGCGAGGTGGTCATCGTCGACGAGTTCACCGGCCGCCTGATGGCGGGCCGGCGCTGGAGCGATGGGCTGCACCAGGCGGTCGAGGCCAAGGAGGGCGCGCAGATCCAGGCCGAGAACCAGACCATGGCCTCGATCACCTTCCAGAATTACTTCCGCCTGTACGCCAAGCTGGCGGGCATGACCGGCACGGCCGACACCGAGGCCTACGAATTCCAGGACATCTACGGGCTGGAGACGGTCATCATTCCGCCCAACAGGCCGATCCAGCGCAAGGATCAGCACGACCGCGTCTACAAGACGACGGCCGAGAAGTACAAAGCGGCCATCGACGACATCCGCGAGTGCCACGAGCGCGGCCAGCCGGTGCTGGTCGGCACCTCGTCGATCGAGAACTCGGAGATCATCGACGACCTGCTGACCAAGGCGGGCCTGCCGCACCAGGTGCTCAACGCCAAGCAGCATGAGCGCGAGGCGGACATCATCGCCCAGGCCGGTCGTGCGGGCATGATCACGATTGCCACCAACATGGCGGGCCGCGGCACCGACATCGTGCTGGGCGGCAACGTCGAGAAGGACATCGCCGCGCTGCAGGCCGACGAGTCGCTGAGCGAGGACGAGCGCGCCGCACGCACCGAGGCGCTGCGCGCGCAGTGGAAGCTGGACAACGAGAAGATCAAGCAGCTGGGTGGCCTGCGCATCATCGCGACCGAACGCCACGAGAGCCGGCGTATCGACAACCAGCTGCGCGGCCGTTCGGGCCGCCAGGGCGACCCGGGCTCGTCACGCTTTTACCTGGGCCTGGACGACGACCTGATGCGCATCTTCGCCGGCGACCGGGTCAAGGCGATCATGGAGCGGCTGAAGATGCCCGAGGGCGAGGCCATCGAAGCGGGCATGGTCACGCGCAGCATCGAGAGCGCGCAGCGCAAGGTCGAGGCGCGCAACTTCGACATCCGCAAGCAGCTGCTCGAATACGACGACGTGGCCAACGACCAGCGCAAGGTCATCTACCAGCAGCGCAACGACATCCTGGACACGCAGGATCTGGCGCCGATGATTGCCGCGATGCGCGACGATTGCCTGAGCAGTGTGGTGCGCCAGTACGTTCCGGCCGAATCGGTCGAGGAGCAGTGGGACGTGGCCGGCCTGGAGAAGGCGCTGGCCAGCGACTGGCAGGTGCAGCTGCCGCTGGCCAGCGAGGTGCAGGCCTCTGACAGCATCACCGACGAGGACATCCTGGAGAAGGTGCTGGAGGCCGCGCGCGAGACCTTCGAGGCCAAGGTGGCGCTGGCCGGCGCCGAGCAGTTCAACCAGTTCGAGCGCGCGGTACTGCTGCAAAGCATGGACACGCACTGGCGTGATCATCTCTCGGCGCTGGACTACCTGCGCCAGGGCATCCACCTGCGCGGCTATGCCCAAAAGCAGCCCAAGCAGGAGTACAAGCGCGAGGCGTTCGAGATGTTTGCCCAGCTGATCGAGCAGATCAAGAGCGAGGTCACGCGCATCATGATGACGGTGCGCGTGCAGACGCCCGAGCAGGTCGACGAGGCCACCCATGCTTATGAAGAGCGCGCCGACCGCGTCTCCAACGTCACCTACAGCGCGCCGACCGAGACCGGTGAGGTGCAGACCACGGTGGACGAGAGCACCCGCGCAGCCCAGATACCGCGCGTAGGCCGCAACGACCCCTGCCCCTGCGGCAGTGGCAAGAAGTACAAGCAATGCCACGGCAAGCTGGCCTGAAGCCGTAGGCCCGGTGATCTGAGGAGAGTTCCATGCCCGTGAATCTGACCGCTCCCCAGGCGAGCGACCTGCACCCGGTTGCCGGCGTGCGCATCGGAGTGACCGAAGCAGGCGTGCGCAAGGCAGGCCGCAAGGATTTGACCGTGTTTTTGCTGGACGAGGGCGCCAGCGTGGCTGGCGTGTTCACGCAAAACCGCTACTGCGCCGCGCCGGTGCAGGTCTGTCGCGAGCATTTGCAGGCGGGCTGCGGCATTCGTGCGATGGTCATCAACACCGGCAACGCCAATGCGGGCACGGGTGCGCCAGGCCTGGCCGGCGCGCGCGCCACCTGCGCGGCGCTGGCCCAGCACCTGGGGGTGGACGCGGCGCAGGTGCTGCCGTTTTCCACCGGCGTGATCATGGAGCCGCTGCCGGTCGACCGCATCACGGCCGGACTGCCCGCCGCCCTGGCCGATGCCCAGCCGGCGCACTGGCTGCGCGCGGCCGAGGGCATCATGACAACCGACACTCTGCCCAAGGCCGTGAGCCGGCAGATTCGGCTGGGCGGACGCACCGTCACCGTGACCGGCATTGCCAAGGGCGCCGGAATGATCCGCCCCAATATGGCGACCATGCTGGGTTTCGTCGCTACCGATGCGGCCATCGACCCCGCGCTGCTGCAACCGCTGGTGCGGCAACTGGCCGAAGGCTCGTTCAACCGCGTGACCATCGACGGCGATACCAGCACCAACGACTCCTTCGTCCTGGTGGCTACGCACCAGGCGGGCAATGCGCCGGTCACGTCGCTGGACGGCGGCGACGGCCAGCAGCTCGCCGCGGCGCTGCTGGAGGTCGCGCGCTTGCTGGCGCAAGCCATCGTGCGCGACGGCGAGGGCGCGACCAAGTTCATCACGGTGCGCGTGGAGGGCGGTGCGGACGCGGCTGAATGCCGTCAGGCGGCCTATGCGATTGCGCATTCGCCGCTGGTCAAGACCGCTTTCTATGCCAGCGATCCCAACCTGGGCCGCATCCTGGCGGCGGTGGGTTATGCCGGCATCGGCGACCTGGATCAGACGAAGATCGACCTGTATCTGGATGACGTTCACGTCGTCACAGAGGGCGGTCGCCACCCGCAGTACCGCGAGGAGGACGGCCAGCGCGTGATGCAGCAAAGCGAAATCACGGTGCGCGTGCTGCTGGGGCGCGGTACGGCCAGCGACACGGTCTGGACCTGCGACCTGAGCCACGACTACGTCAGCATCAACGCCGACTACCGTTCCTGAAACCTGCACGGCGCTTGACCAGCCGGGTGTTTGCCCCCATGAATGACGCACTGATCCACTTGCTCGCACGCGCCGAGCAGCTCATCACCCGCATCGAGGCGGTTCTGCCCCAGCCGCTGGCCGCGCCTGACTGGACTGCCGCCATCGCCTGGCGCTATCGCCAGCGCAGCAACGGCTTTGGCACGCTGGAGCCGGTGCGCCACGTGTCGACCATGCGGCTCGACCAGCTGAAGGAGATCGACGCGCAGAAGGACAAGATCGAGCGCAACACGCGCCAGTTCGTGCAGGGGCGGTCGGCCAACAACGTGCTGCTGACCGGCGCGCGCGGCACGGGCAAATCCTCGCTGATCAAGGCCTGCCTGAACCGTTATGCGGCCGAGGGGCTGCGGCTGATCGAGGTGGACAAGACCGACCTGGTCAACCTGCCCGACATCGTCGACCTGGTGGCCGAGCGCCCAGAGAAATTCATCATCTTCTGCGACGACCTGAGCTTCGAGGAGGGCGAGGCCGACTACAAGGCGCTCAAATCCATCCTGGACGGCTCGGTGGCCGCCAGCACGCCCAACGTGCTGGTCTATGCCACCAGCAACCGCCGCCACCTGCTGCCCGAATACATGAAGGACAACCTGGCCCAGACGCGCAGCGAGGACGGCGAGATCCATCCGGGCGAGGTGGTCGAGGAAAAAATCTCGCTCTCCGAGCGCTTCGGCCTGTGGGTGAGCTTCTACCCCTTCAGCCAGGACGAGTACCTGGCCATCGTCGCGCAGTGGCTCTCCAGCATGGGCGTGGAAGCCCAGGAGATCGAGCAGGCGCGGCCCGAGTCGCTGATCTGGGCGCTCGAACGCGGCTCGCGCAGCGGCCGCGTGGCATGGCAGTTCGCCCGCGACTGGGCCGGGCGCAGGCAGCACGCATGACGCAGGAGCGCAAACACACCGAGGTGGCCGTCGGCATTCTGCTGCGCGGCGACGGCGCGCTGCTGCTGTCCACCCGCCCCGCCGGCAAGCCCTATGCCGGCTATTGGGAGTTCCCCGGCGGCAAGCTGGAGGCGGGCGAGAGCGTCGAGCAGGCGCTGCGCCGCGAGCTCATCGAGGAGCTGGGCATCACCATCGGCCCGGTGCAGGCCTGGAAGGTGACCGAGCACGACTATCCCCATGCGCTGGTGCGCCTGCACTGGTGCAAGGTGCGCCAGTGGCAGGGCGAGTTCGAGATGCGTGAAGGCCAGGCCATGTCCTGGCAGCATTTTCCGCTGCAGGTCAGCCCGGTGCTGCCCGGGGCCTATCCGGTGCTGGAGTGGCTGGAGCAGGAGCGCGGCGGCGGCTGAAGCCCGGGCGCAGGGGCAGATGCCTTGTCATGCCCATGTATTTGACGCAATGCAATTGAATGGAATGATCCAGATGCTGCAACGGCATGCTTTGCGTTTTGAATGTCAGTGACGATAAATCTTACATAAAACTGACAGTTCGTTCGGAAGCATCGTCCTCTCGGTTGCTTACGTTTCTCTGACAAAAAAAGCCATTCGCGGGTATTTTCTATCAGGGATTTATCCGCTTGGATTGCGGGGCCAGCAGGAATAAATTGAATTACGGCTTGCAAATGCTTGCACGCCGTTGAGGCGACGTGTTCGATGTCTGGGGTGTCGGTTTGGCCCTGTGGCCGGCAGCCAACCTCGCGTCATCAAGATGAGTTTGCAACCCACGGGTGCCGCCCGGTTTGTCCGGGATCAAAGACCATATAAGGAGACACATGTCACACGCTAAATCCACCAAGGAGGCGACGCTGATCTCGCGCCGCGATGCATTGCAAATGGGCGCTGGTGCCGCATTCGTCAGCTTTGGCGGCATGCGCATTGCATTTGCACAGGACAAACCCGCCATGGGAACCTGGCCCGCGGGATCGCAGGGCGATACGGTCTATATCGGTGCTGCCGTGCCATTGACGGGCAGTTATGCCGTTCAGGGCGAGGACGAGCGCAAGGGCATGGAGCTGGCCATCGAGCACATCAATACCAACCATGAATTGATGAAGAAGCTGGCTCCTAAAATCAATAATGGTGTTCTGGGTAAGAAGGTCGGTTTCTTGTCGGCCGACTCGGCAGCCAAACCGAACCAGGCATTGCAGGTTGAGCAGACATTCATCAACCAGCACAAAGTCATTGCGATGATCGGCTCGACTTCGTCGGCCGTGGCTGTGGCAATGAATAAATTCGCGCAACGCGAAAAAATCCTCTATATGGCTGGTATTTCAGGGTCAAATGACACCACGGGCAAGGATTGTGTGCGTTATGGATTCCGTCAGGGCGTTTATGCCGAAATGACGGCCAATGCGCTGGGTCCGGTTTTGGTCAAGCAATTTGGCAAGAATCGCAAGGCCGCATTCATGACGCCGGATTACACCTACGGCCATACGACCACTGAATCCATGCGCAAATTCCTGGTCGAGCAGGGCGGCTGGACCATGGTGACCAACCAGGTTTCTCCGTTTGGTACGCAGGATTTCAGCCAGTATTTGACCAATATTGCCAACTCGGGCGCCGAGTTCTTGGTTAACGTCAACTGGGGGCGTGACGCTGCGCTGTCGAGCCAACAGGCCAAACAGTTTGGCTTACTGCCAAAAATGACGCTCGTGCTGCCCTATCAGATTCCGTTCTTTGCGCGTGAGGCGGGTGTGGACATCAGTGAAGGCGTTTTTTCTGCAACCGACTTCTGGTGGACACTGGAAGACCAGTACCCGTTGGCCAAAATGTTTGTCGAAACATTCCAGAAAAAATATGGCTATCGTCCCGAATGGGGTGCAGAGAATGGCTATATGAGCTTTGCGCACTGGGCACGCATGGTGACCGAGGCCAATAGTTTCTATCCGCCCGACGTGATCAAGCAGTGGGAAAAGGGCGATGCCATTCCCCATTTACTGGGCGATTTCCATTACCGCCCCCAGGATCATCAATATGTCCGGCCAGTCATCATCGTCCGCGGCAAGGCCAAGAAGGACATGAAGAATCCCGAGGATTTCTGGGAAGTCGTCGAGATCGTCCCGGGCGACAAGGTCATCCAGGCGCCTGACGCCTTTGGCTGCAAGCTGGGTGATTACACCTGAGTGATGCGCAACCCGGGTGGGGTAAATAACCCGCCCGGGATTCCTTCCTTGTATTTTCTGTGTAATTCCATCCCTGGTCGCAAGGCCGGGAGGTGGTTTTGCGCCGGAAAAAATTTCCATCGATCAACGATGAAGGCAGGTCAGCGTGATTAACTGGGCCAATTTCATATCGCAATTGTTCAACGGGCTGGTGTTGGGAGCGCTTCTGGCGCTGATTTCGTCTGGCCTGACGATCATTTATGGCACGCTGGGCGTGCTCAACCTGGCGCATGGCGCCATGTTCATGCTGGGTGGCTACGCTGGCTGGATGGCGTTCACCTATACCAACTCTTTCATCGTCGCGGTGATTGCCGGGGCGTTGTTCGTCATGCTGGTCGGTATATTGACCGAGCAGCTCATCATCCGGCATTTCTATTCGCGGCCGGACGAAGACCAATTGCTCGTCACCTTCGGCCTGGGCATCGTGTTCGTCGAACTGGTGCGTTTCTTCTTTGGTTCGCTGTCCAAGACCGTGCCGCCGCCGGCGCCGCTGATGGGGATTACCGACCTGGGCTTCATGGTCTATCCCACCTACCGCATCGGTCTGCTGGCCATCATCGCCGTGGCTCTGTTCGTGCTGTACTGGGTGCTGTACCGCACGCGCATCGGCATGATCGTGCGCGCCGGCATCGAAGACGCGGTGATGGTCGACTCGCTGGGAATCAACGTCTACCGCATCTTCATGCTGGTCTTCGGCATCGGCGCGATGGCGGCCGGGTTTGCCGGAATCGTGAATGCACCCGTGGTGTCGGTTGCCCCCGACGTGGGCGACGCCATTCTGGTTCAGACCTTCGTGGTGGTCGTGATCGGTGGCGTTGGCTCGTTCCCGGGCGCCATCCTGGGCGGCCTGATTGCCGGCGAAATCATCAGCCTGACCTCGATGGTCAATCCGGCGTATTCCTACGTGATGCTGTTCGTTGCGATGACGCTGGTACTGGTGTTGCGCCCGCGCGGACTGATGGGCAGCGTTGGCCGCAATTGATAGCAGGGAGCAACAATGACAAGACAACGCCCGTTCCTCGTCGAGACCCTGACGCTGATTGCGCTGGTACTCGCCCCCTTCGTGTTGCCGCACCTGGGTTTTTCTCCGGCGACGATCAACCGCATCCTGATCTGGGGCCTGGTCGGCATCGGCTTTGACCTGCTGTTTGGCTATACCGGCCTGCTGTCGTTCGGCCAGTCGGCGTTCTTTGGCTCGGGAGGCATGTTTGCAGCCTATCTGCTCACGCAGACCTCGTTCACCAACACGATTGCCGCCATCTTGCTGGGCACCGTGTTCGCTGGCGCCATCGGCTATGTGATTGGCCTGATTGCACTGCGGCGTACCGGCATCTACTTCGCGATGATCACGGTGGCGATCGCAGAGGTGTTCTTCTTCGTGGAGTTCAACCCGCTGTCGGAGTTCACCGGGGGTGAAAATGGCCTGCCCGGTGTTCCGCAGCCCAACCTGGATCTGGGTTTCTTCAACATTGAGTTCACCAGCAACATGGCGATGTACGTGTTCTTCGCGTTCTGGTATTTCGTCGCCATCGTGATTGCGCTGCGCATCGTGCGTTCGCCGTTCGGCCTGGTCTTGCGCGCCATCCGCGAGAACCCGATGCGCGCCGAGGCACTGGGCCACAACATTCACAGCTACAAGCTGGTGGTGTTCATCATCGCTGCCATGTATGCCGGTTTTGGCGGCGGGCTGCTGGGCCTGATGCAGGGCTTCATGCCGCCGGACGCCTTCATGTTCCACACTTCGGGCGAGATCGTCATGCAGACGGCCATTGGCGGCGCGGGCACCTTGTTCGGCCCGCTGCTGGGCGCGCTGGTGTGGCTGTACCTGAGCGACTTCTTCCAGACCGTGCTGAACCTGGGCGCGTCCTGGAGGCTGGTGCTGGGCATCGTGTTCGTGCTGCTCGTGGTGTTCCTGCGCCGCGGCCTGGCCGGCGCGATTGCCGATCTGTACCACATGGCGTTCAAGCGCAAATCGCAGCCGGCGCCAGTGGCCAGCGCTCCGGTGCCTGCTGTGACGGCACGCCCCGCAGTGGTCGCCTCCAAGGCGACGGTCAGCAAGAGCGGCCCGATTCTGCAGGCCACCGGCCTGACCAAGCGCTATGGCGGCCTGTTCGCCAACAGCGACATCGACTTCACCGTCAATCACGGCGAGATCCGCGGCATCATCGGTCCCAATGGCGCGGGCAAGAGCACCTTCTTCAAGATGCTGACCTGCGAGGTCGAGCCCACGGCGGGGCGCATCGTGTTCGACGGCAAGGACATTACCGGCATGAGCGTGATCGACGCCTGCCAGATGGGGCTGACCAAGAGCTACCAGATCAACCAGCTGTTCGAGAAGCTCACGGTGCGCCAGAACCTGATGATTGCGGCGCTCGGCGAACTGCGCGGCAAGTTCAAGGCCGACCTGTTCAGAAGCCTGCACAAGGTGCCCAAGCTGGGGCGGCTGGTGGAGCAGACGGCACAACTGGTGAATCTGACCCAGCGCCTGGACTCCCCGGTCTCCGAACTGGCCTACGGCGAAAAGCGTCGTCTGGAGATCGGCCTGGCGCTGGCTACCTCGCCCAGCCTGCTGCTGCTCGATGAACCGCTGGCTGGCATGAGCCCGCAGGAGCGCGTGGAGACCGTGGCGCTGCTCAAATCCATTGCCCATGGCCGCACGTTGGTCGTCATCGACCATGACATGGATGCGCTGTTCGAGTTGGTGGAGAAAGTCACCGTCCTGCAGGAAGGCCGTCTGCTGGTCGAGGGCACGCCCGATGAAATCAAAGCCAATCCCATGGTCCAGGAGGCCTACCTGGGTGGCGTGTACGGCGAGGAGATCGTATGAGTCTGCTGGAAGTACAAGGGCTGAACAGCTATTACGGTGACAGCCACATTCTGTTCGACGTGGGCATGCACGTGGAAAAGCACGAGGTGGTGGCGCTGCTGGGGCGCAACGGCGCGGGCAAGTCCACCACCTTCAAGAGCCTGATGGGCGTCGTCAAGCCGCGCAGCGGCAGCGTCAAGCTCGACGGCATGGAGCTGGCCGGCAAGAAGGCGCATGCGATTGCCCGCGTCGGCATGCAACTGGTGCACGAGGAGCGCCGCGTGTTCGGCAGCCTGACCGTGGAGGAGAACATCATCCTGGCGGGCCTGACGGCCGAGAACAAATGGCCGCTGGCGCGCATCTACGAGATGTTTCCGCGCCTGCGCGACCGCTGCCGCAGCCGCGGAACCGACCTGTCCGGCGGCGAGCAGCAGATGCTGGCCATTGCCCGCGCGCTGGTGCGCGACCCCAAGATCATCCTGCTCGACGAGCCCTTCGAAGGGCTGGCGCCGGTCATCGTCAAGGATCTGGTGCGCATCTGCCGCGAGCTGTCGCAGGCGGGGCAGACCATCGTGCTGATCGAGCAGAACCTGGCGGCAACGCTGGCTCTGGCCCAGCGCGTCTACATCCTCAACAACGGCCACATGGCGCACGAAAGCTCGGCCGCGGATCTGAAGAAACACCCCGAGATCATCCAGCGCTATCTGGGGGTATGACGCGGTTTTATCGTGGCGCCAGCGGGCAAGGAAGCTGGCTCCACTTTTGTTCGGCGGCCCTGCATGGGCCGCCATCGTTTTGAGCCAAGGAGGAGACCATGGCACAGCAGGCCTATGTCGTCGGGCGCATCACCGTCAAGGATGCTGCGCTGTGGGCCGAATACCGCAGCAAGGTGCCGGACACGCTGTCGCCATGGGGCGCCGAATTGCTGTTTCGCGGCGAGGCGGTGGCAACGCTTGGCGGGTATGAAGAGCACAGCGACATCGTCACCATCGGTTTTCCGTCAGTGGAAGCGGCACGGGGCTGGTTTGCGTCGCCGGCCTACCAAGCGCTGGTTGCGCTGCGTCAGCGGGCGGCCGACGTGGTGCTGGTGGTCTACGCGTCGCCCTGACCCGGCACGGCGGTGGGCGGGTTTTCGCCCGGCAGGCGAAAGTCTTCGTGCGCCCAGGCGCCCAGGTCGATCTGGCGGCAGCGCTGGCTGCAAAACGGGCGCCAGGCGTTGCTGCTGTCGTAGATGCTGGGGCCGCCGCAAGTGGGGCAGGCCACGGTGCGCGTGGCGGGCCGTGGCTGGGTGGGGCGGTTGGTACGGTTGGTGGCAGGCATGGTCGGCCGGATCATCCGCACAGTGTGAGCTCGAAACTGGCGTCGTCGGTGCTGGCCATCAGTTTGCCGCTGTCCTGGGGGTCAACCTGCATCAGGCGTACCGAGACGATCAGGCGGTTGCCGCTGATCTCCGGGATCAGGCCCAGCGCCGGGTCGATGCGCAGGCGCAGCAGCTGGAAGCTGCGCCCCTGGGGCAGGTTCTGCTGGAACTGGCCATGGTGGGCCACCATTTTCTGCGGCAGACCCGCGTCGCGCAGCAGGCGCAGCAACAGGTCGATGGACTCGGCCAGCGGGGCCAGGTGCTGCACCCAGCCTTCGATGTCCTGCTGGCGTTGCTCGGTGCTGTGGTGCTGCCAGGCGTAGTACGACGGCAAGTCGAAGCCGCAAGTGCCGCCCGGAATGCCGACCCGGCTGCGGATCGACATCAACCACTCGTTGTCGGTCAAGGCATGGCCCGCCTTGCCGCTTTGGGTGTTCAGCGTGGAGAAGCAGTGGTCGATCTGGCCCATGATCTCGTCGAGCGCGGCTTCGGAGATCGACGGGTTGCCGCGGTAGCTGGCCAGCTGCTGGCGGTGCTTGTCCAGGTCTTTGAGCACGTCGGACTTGAGGTCGGCGCGCGCGGCGACGTCCATGACCTCGAAAATCGTGACCAGCGCGAAATGGTGATCCAGCGCCGCGCTGCGTGCCATCAACTCCCCCAGCCTGCGAAACAGGTGCTCCAGCCGCAGATAGGTTCTCAGGCGTTCATTGAAGGGGTATTCGTAGAGGATCACGCTGGCATTTTCCTGGTTGGTCCGATGTGCTGGCCCTGGCACACGGTACTTCTGCATTATCCGGGACGCGGCTGGGGCGATTCAAAACCTTTGTGTCAGCGTTTGCATCCCGCCGGTGGCGTGCGGCTGCCGCCGCAGGGCTGGGGCGGCGATCACGCGCCCAGCGATGTGGCTACCTGGGCGGCCAGTGCTTCGAGCTGCTGCAGCGACAAGCCGTCGTTGTACACGACCCAGTCGGCAGCCATGCAGCGCACGGCGCGGCTGCTTTGCGCGGCCATGATGGCTTCGACGGCCTGCGGCTGCAGCCCGCTGCGCACCCGCACGCGCTCGATCTGGGTGCTTTCCTGGCAGTCGACGACGAGCACCGCGTCGAGCCGGGCCGGCCAGTGGCTGGATTCGGTCAGCAGCGGAAGGTCGAGAGCGATAAGGCGTTTGCCGGAATGCTCGGCCTGCGCGGTGGCCCGTGCGATCGCTTCGCCGACCAGCGGATGGATGATGGCCTGCAGCCGGTTGCGCGCCAGGGGCTCGGCAAAGACCAGCGCGCGCATGCGCTCGCGATCCAGCGCGCCGCCGGCGTCGATGAAGTCGTCGCCAAACTGCGCGCGGATGGCGGCAATGGCGCTGCCGCCGGCGGCCGTCGTGGCGCGCGAGAGCGCGTCGGCGTCTACATGCGCCGCACCATGACGCGCCAGCAGCGCGGCAAACGTGCTCTTGCCGCTGCCAATGCCGCCGGTCACGCCCAGGTGGAAGCTGTGGCGTTTTTGGGATGATGCGGTGTGTGCAGTTGCCATGGCTTATCCCAGCAGCGACAGAACGCCGTGCAGCAGGCGATCAGGTCCCCACAGCATTGCGCACAGGCCACCCAGCGCGAGGAAGGGGCCGAACGGCACGTATTTGCCTTCGCGCAACTGGCGCGAGAGCTTCATGCCGATGCCCACCATTGCGCCGCAGACCGAGGCGATCAGGATGATGGGCACCAGCGCCTGCCAGCCGAACCAGGCACCGAGCGCGGCAAACAGCTTGAAGTCGCCATAGCCCATGCCCTCCTTGCCCGTGGCCAGCTTGAAGGCCCAGTAGACCGACCACAGCGACAGGTAGCCGGCCGCAGCGCCGGCCACCGAGTCGAGTAGCGGCGTGCCGCTGTACTGCAGCGCTGCGGCGATCAGCCCGGCCCACAGCAGCGGCAGCGTCAGGTCGTCGGGCAGCAGCGTCGTGTCCCAGTCGATCCAGGCCAGCGCCATCAGGATCGCGGCGAAGATGCACCAGCAGGCCGCCGTTGCGCTGATGCCCCAGCGCAGCGCAGCGGCGTAGAACAGCAGGCCGGTGGCCAGCTCCACCAGCGGGTAGCGTGGGCTGATGCGGGCGTGGCAGCCGGCGCAGCGCCCGCGCAGTGCCAGGTAGCTCAGCACCGGGATGTTCTCGTACCAGCGCAGCGCATGGCTGCAGTGCGGGCAGTGCGAGCGCGGCCGGCTCAGGTTGAACGCCTGCGCGGCGGGCGGCGCGGCCGTGGCGGGCAGCAGGCCTTGCTCGATGGCGTAGCGGTGGCATTCGTCCTGCCACTGCTGCTGCATCATGCGCGGCAGGCGGTGGATGACGACGTTGAGAAAACTGCCGATCAGCAGGCCGAGGACGCCGACCAGCGCGGCGTCCCATTGCGCGGATCCCGTCATCGCTCAGACCACCTGACCGAGCTTGAAGATGGGCAGGTACATCGACACCACGATGCCGCCGATGAGGGTGCCCAGAAAGACGATGATGATGGGCTCCATCAGGCTGGACAGGCCGGCGACCATCTCGTCGACCTCTTCCTCGTAGAAGTCTGCGGCCTTGCCCAGCATGTGATCCAGCGAGCCTGACTCCTCGCCGATGGCGCTCATCTGCAGCACCATCGAGGGGAAGACGTTGGCGTTGCCCATGGCGGCCGTGAGGCTGGTGCCGGTGGAGACCTCCTGCTGGATCTTCTCGGTGGCGATCTGATAGACCGAGTTGCCCGCGGCGCCGCCTACCGAGTCGAGTGCCTCGACCAGCGGCACGCCGGCGGCGAACATGGTCGACAGCGTGCGGGTCCAGCGCGCGATGACCGATTTCTCGACCAGCTTGCCGAAGACGGGCACTTTCAGCAGCAGCCTGTCCATGAAGCGCTGCACTTTCTCGCTGCGCTTCCAGGCCTGCATGAAGAAGTAGAAGCCCCCGCCGATCACGCCGAAGATGATCCACCAGTAGCTCACGAAGAATTCGCTGATGGCCATCACGAACAGCGTGGGCGCGGGCAGGTCGGCGCCGAACGAGGTGAAGACCTCCTTGAACGCCGGGATCACGAAAATCATGATCACGGTGACCACGATGAAGGCGACGATGATGACCGAGATCGGGTACATCAGCGCCGAGCGGATCTTGGCCTTGATCGACTCGGTCTTCTCCATGTAGACGGCCAGCCGGTCGAGCAACGTCTCCAGAATGCCGGCGGCCTCGCCCGCTTCGACCAGGTTGCAGTACAGGCTGTCGAAGTACAGCGGGTATTTGCGAAACGCCGAGTTCAGCGCGGTGCCGGTCTCCACGTCGGTGCGGATGTCGTTGAGCAGCTTGGTGACGCTGGGATTGGTGTTGCCGCGCCCGACGATGTCGAAGGCCTGCAACAGCGGCACGCCCGCCTTCATCATCGTGGCCATCTGGCGCGTGAACAGCGCGATGTCCTTGGGCTTGATCTTCTTGCCCGCGCGCATGCGCCGTTTCTTGATTCTGGTGGGCAGCACGCCCTGGCGGCGCAGCGTGGCACGAACCTGGTTTTCGCCCACGGCGCGCAGCTCGCCATGGACGATTTTTCCGCTCCTGTCCTTGCCCTGCCACTCGAAGACGAAGTCCTTGATGCTTTTGGACGCGATGGTTGCCATTGCACAACTCCCTGATTTATTCGTTGGTCACGGCAAGCACTTCTTCCAGCGAAGTCAGCCCGACCTTGGCCTTGTGCAGGCCCGATTCGCGCAGCGAGCGCACGCCCTCCAGGCGCGCCTGCTTGGCGATGTCCAGTGCGCTGCCGTCGCGCAAAATGATGCGCTGGATCTCTTCGGTGATCGGCATGACCTGGTAGATGCCGACACGCCCCTTGTAGCCGTTGTTGCACGCGCTGCAGCCCACGGGGCGGTAGGTGACCCATGAGCCGTCGATCTCGTCCTCCTTGTAGCCCGCCTCCAGCAGGTTCTCGTGCGGAATGTCGGCCGGCTCCTTGCACTGGGGGCACAGGCGCCGGGCCAGGCGCTGCGCCGTGATCAGGATGACGCTGGAGGCGATGTTGAAGGGCGCAACACCCATGTTGCGCATGCGCGTGAGCGTGGTCGGCGCGTCGTTGGTGTGCAGCGTGGACAGAACCAGGTGGCCGGTCTGCGCCGCCTTGATCGAGATGTCGGCCGTCTCCAGGTCGCGGATTTCGCCGACCATGATGATGTCCGGATCCTGGCGCAGAAAGGCCTTCAGGGCCACGGCAAAGGTCAGCCCCGCCTTTTCGTTGACGTTGACCTGGTTGACCCCGGGCAGGTTGATTTCGGAAGGATCTTCGGCCGTGGCGATGTTGACGCCTGGCTTGTTCAGGATGTTCAGGCAGGTGTAGAGCGAGACGGTCTTGCCCGAGCCGGTCGGCCCGGTGACCAGAATCATCCCGTAGGGGCGGTTGACCGCGGTGAGCAGGCGTTCTTTTTCCTCGGGCTCGTAGCCCAGTGCGTCGATGCCCATCTTGGCGCTGCTGGGGTCGAGGATACGGATCACGATCTTCTCGCCGAACAGAGTAGGCAGCGTGCTGACGCGGAAGTCGATGACGCGGTCGGCGCCGACCTTGAGCTTCATGCGCCCGTCCTGCGGGACGCGCTTCTCGGAGATGTCCAGGCGCGAGATCACCTTGATGCGCGAGGCAAGTTTTTCCTTGATCGCCGTCGGCGGCGTAGTGATCTCCTGCAGCTCGCCGTCGACGCGAAAGCGCACCCGGTAGTAATGCTCGTAAGGCTCGAAGTGCAGATCCGAGGCGCGCATGTGCACCGCATCGAGCAGCATCTTGTGCAGAAAACGCACGACCGGCGCATCTTCGACCTCGGTGTCGGCCTGATCCTTGTCGTCTTCGCTTTCTTCGATCGGGATGTCGTTGAACTCGAAGTCGCCGGTGCTGTTGATGCCCTCGAGCGCGTCACTGGCGCTCTTCGTGACCGCATCGACCACCTTGATCAGCTTGTCGTGTTCGGCGACCACCCAGTCGACGCCCATTTGGGTAGTGAACTTGATTTTCTCGGCCGCTTCCTGGTTGGTCGGGTCTGCGGTGGCCACGATCAGGCGGTTGCTGCGCTTGTGCAGCGCAATGACCTTGTAGGCCTTGCACAGCTTGTTGTCGAGCAGATCCCTGGACAGCCGCAGCGGGTCGATGGCGTCGATGTCCAGCAGTGGCGCGCCGAACACGCCCGAGAGCGTGTGCGCCAGGTCGGTGGCCGAGATGGCCTGCGAGCCCAGCAACTCCTCGATGAAGTCGGTTTTGCCGGCCAGCGATTTCTTGTAGAGATCCTCGGCCGTCTTCTGATCCAGCTTGCCGACGGACATCAGGGTACGCGCCAGGCTCGGCAGCGCGACGTGAGCCGGAGGCTTGGGCGAGGGTGCGGTGGCGGCCATGAGGAATGTAATAGGGCGTAAGAAAAGCGCCACCTATCCTATCATCGCCACGTTGATCCCAAGAGGGGCACGGGGGCCGGGCGTCGTGGCTTTGCCACGCCGGCGCGCGGTTGCCGACTGTTGGTGTCCGTATCCAATTTTTCTGCGCGCGTGATGTCCCTGGCTGATTCCCGGCTTGACCGCCGCCGTTGCCTGC
This sequence comes from Comamonadaceae bacterium CD01, assembly GCA_002894305.1. Taxonomy (GTDB): domain Bacteria; phylum Pseudomonadota; class Gammaproteobacteria; order Burkholderiales; family Burkholderiaceae_C; genus Comamonas_C; species Comamonas_C faecalis. Next base: position 18,454 of record PGEI01000018.1, on the reverse strand, counting down.
AGGCGCTGGCCCTGGCGGCGGTGCCCGCCTGGGCGCAGCAGGATGGATCGATCACGATCCGCCTGTCGCACGTCGTGGCGCGCCAGACGCCCAAGGGCCTGGCGCTGGAGCGCTTTCGCGACAACGTCGCCCGCGCCAGCGGCGGACGCATCCGTGTGCAGGTCTATCCCAATTCGCTGCTGTACGGCGACGCCGACGAAATGCAGGCACTGCAGCTGGGCGCGGTCGACATGCTGGCGCCGTCGCTGTCCAAGTTCGGCCCCGTCGGCTTTCCGGAGTTCGAGCTGTTTGACCTGCCGTTTCTCTTTGCCACCGCGCAGCAGGTGCACCGCATCACCCAGGGCGCATTGGGGCGCGAGCTGCTGGCGGGGTTGTCGCGCCAGGGGCTGGTCGGACTGGGCTATCTGGACAACGGCTTCAAGCACATGAGCGCCAACCGTGCGCTGCTGGCGCCGCAGGACTTCATTGGCCTGCGCATGCGCATCCAGGCCTCGCGCGTCATTGCGCACCAGATGCGGGTGCTGGGCGCGCACCCGGTGGTGCTGTCCTTTGGCGAGGCCTACCGGGCGCTGGCGCTGGATGTGGTCGACGGCACGGAAAACCCCATCTCCAACTTCTGGACCCAGCGCATGCACGAGGTGCAGATCGACCTGAGCCTGACAGGCCATGGCTGGCTGGGTTATGCGGTCGTGGCCAACCAGCGTTTCTGGCGGTTTCTGGCTTCGACCGACCGCGCGCTGGTGGCGCGTGCGCTCGACGAGGCGCTGCAATGGGGCAATGCGATTGCACAGCGCGAAAACGACGCGGCGCTGGCCGCGCTGCATGCCAGTGGCGCCACGCGCATTCACGACCTGAGTAGGGCGCAGCGCCAGCGCCTGCAGCAGGCGCTGCGGCCGGTGCACCAGGGGTTGGTGCAGCGCATCGGCGCGGCGTGGCTGCAGCGCGTGCAGGCGCAGTTGGGTTGAGAACGTCGGCACGTTCTGAAGCATCCATCGGGTAAACCCTAGCTGTGGAACGCCACAGTTACCGCTGTTGTTGCGATTGACTACAGTGCGCAGCGTTTTTCACTGTGATCCGAGGAGACTCCCCATGCAATTTCCCGTCAAGAAAATCCTGGCCTGCGCCGTGCTGGCCTTTGGCGCCAGCCTGGCCGCCCATGCGCAGATCGTGATCAAGTTCAGCCACGTCGTGGCGCACGACACGCCCAAGGGCAAGGCGTCCGAGTTCTTCGCCAAGAAGGCCGAGGAGCTGACGCAGGGCAAGGTCAAGGTCGAGGTCTACGCCAACAGCGCGCTGTACAAGGACAAGGAGGAGATGGAGGCGCTGCAGCTCGGCTCCGTCCAGATGCTGGCGCCGTCGCTGGCCAAGTTCGGCCCGCTGGGTGTCAAGGACTTCGAGGTCTTCGACCTGCCCTACATCTTCGACAGCCGCGACGACCTGCACAAGGTCACGACCGGCCCCGTCGGCGCCAAGCTGTTCAAGAAGCTGGAGAAGCGCGGCATCATCGGCCTGGCGTACTGGGACAACGGGTTCAAGGACTTCTCGGCCAGCAAGCCGCTGCACGCCGTGGCCGACTACAAGGGCCTGAAGTACCGCATCCAGTCGTCCAAGGTGCTTGAAGAGGAAATCCGCGCGCTGGGCGGCATTCCGCAGGTGATCGCCTTTGGCGAGACCTACCAGGCGCTGCAGACCGGCGTGGTCGATGCCACCGAGAATCCGCCGTCCAACTTCTATACGCAGAAGATGCACGAGGTGCAGAAACACCTGTCGCTGACCAAGCACGGCTACCTGGGTTATGCGGTCATCGTCAACAAGAAGTTCTGGGACGGCCTGCCAGCCGACGTGCGCGGCCAGCTGGAAGACGCGATGCGCCAGGCCACTGCCTACGCCAACCAGATCGCGCAGGATGAGAACGACCGTGCGCTGGACGAGGTGAGGAAGAGCGGCAAGACCGAGATCTACACCCCGACGCCCGAGGAGCGTGCCGCGCTGAAGAAGGCCTTGATCCCGGTGCACCAGAAGATGGCCAGCCGCATCGGCAAGGAAACCATCCAGGACGTCTACGAAGCCACGGGCTTCGATCCGTCCAAGCAATAAGGCGCGACCGCGTCCGAGTAGTGCCGAGCGCCTGCTGGCCGGCCGCGACGCCGGCCGGCCAGCGGGTGCATCCGTCTTGCATTGGGGTATCCCATGAAAATTCTCGACCACCTGGAAGAGTGGCTGATCACCTTCCTGATGGGCGCTGCCACGCTCATCGTCTTCGTAGCCGTGCTGCACCGCTACGCCGCCGGCTACGCCATTCCCGGGCTGCAGGACTGGCTGCTGTCGCTGAACCTGACCTGGGCTCAGGAGCTGACCATCATCATGTTCGTCTGGATGGCCAAGTTCGGCGCCGCCTACGGCGTGCGCACTGGCATCCACGTCGGCGTGGACGTGGTCATCAACCGAATGGGAGCCGACCTGCGCGGCAAGTTCATCATCTTCGGCATGGCCGCCGGCGCCTTGTTCACCGGCGTCGTCGCCATCATGGGCGCCACCTTCGTCTGGGACAACGGCGCGCACTACGCCTTCTTCGACCTGGTGGGCGCGGACGTGAGCGAGCTGATCGAAGGCCCGACCACACCCGACCTGGAGTGGCCCACCTGGATCGTCTACAGCGCCATTCCGCTGGGCAGCGGCCTGATGTGCTTTCGCTTTCTGCAGGTGATGGTGGGCTTCATCCGCACCGGAGAGTTGCCGCACCACGACCACGGCCACGTCGATGGGCTGGACGACGACGAGGAGCCCAACGTGGCACCCGGTTTCACCGAATCCGGAGAGTTCGACCCCTACGGCATGCGTGACGACCTGCACCCCGACGAGATTCGGCGCAACGACAAGGAAGGCAAGGACCGGTCATGAATGCACTGATCATTTTCGTCATTCTCGCGACGCTGATGCTCACCGGCATGCCGGTGTCCATCTCGCTGGGCCTGACGGTACTCACCTTTCTGTTCGGTTTCACCGACGTGCCGCTGGAATCGGTGGCATTGAAGCTGTTCACCGGCATCGAGAAGTTCGAGATCATGGCGATCCCGTTCTTCATCCTGGCGGGCAACTTCCTCACCCACGGCGGCGTGGCGCGGCGCATGATCAATTTCGCCACTGCCATGGTCGGCCACTGGTATGGCGGCCTGGGCCTGGGCGGCGTGGTGGCCTGCGCGCTGTTCGCGGCGGTGTCGGGCTCCAGCCCGGCGACCGTGGTGGCGATCGGCTCCATCCTGCTGCCGGCGATGGTCAAGGCGGGGTTCCCCAAGCGCTTTGGCGCGGGCGTCATCACCACCTCGGGGGCGCTGGGCATCCTGATCCCGCCGTCCATCGTGATGGTGATGTATGCAGTGGCCACCAACACCTCGGTCGGTGCGCTGTTCATGGCCGGCGTGGTGCCGGGCCTGGTGCTGGCCATGGTGCTTGGCCTGGTGACCTGGTGGCGCGCGCGCAAGAACAACTACCCACGCCTGCCCAAGGCGTCGTGGGCGCAGCGCTGGGACGCATTTCGCAAGTCCGCCTGGGGCCTGTTCCTGATCATCGTCGTCATGGGCGGCATCTACGCTGGCATCTTCACGCCCACCGAGGCGGCGGCGATGAGCGCGGTCTATGCCTTCTTCGTCGCGGTCTTCATCTACAAGGACATGGGCCTCAAGGACGTGCCCAAGGTGCTGCTGAACTCGGCCAACATGAGCGCGATGCTGCTGTACATCATCACCAACGCGGTGCTGTTCAGCTTCATCATGACCAACGAGAACATCCCGCAGGCCATGGCCGACTGGATGCTGGGCCACGGCCTGGGGCCGATCACCTTCCTGCTGGCGGTGAACGTCATCCTGCTGATGGCGGGCAACTTCATGGAGCCGTCGTCGATCATGCTGATCTTCGCGCCCATCCTGTTCCCGATCGCGATGCAGTTGGGCATCGACCCCATCCACCTGGGCATCCTGATGGTGGTGAACATGGAGGTCGGCATGTGCCACCCGCCGGTGGGGCTGAACCTGTACGTTGCCTCGGGCATTACCAAGATGGGCATCACCGAGCTGACCGTCGCCGTCTGGCCCTGGCTGCTGGCCATGCTGGGCTTCCTGGTGCTGGTCACCTACTGGCCCGGCCTGTCGCTGTGGCTGCCGCGCACGCTGGGCATGATGTAGACGCTCTTGCGTGCCAAGCGGACGAACCTGCTGTGGCGACACTGCAGGTTTTTTTATTGGCGCGCGGCGGGCGCCTGCACCGCCGCCTTCTTTCTGCGCGGGGTAAAACAATCGCATTACAGTTTGCGGCTGGCCACACCGCCACCACCATCCCATGTTCATTCTTCCGCTGCTGCTTTTTCCGCTGATCCTTGCGCTGAGCGTGGGCCGGCTACTGCGCATTGCGCGCCAGTTGCGCAGTGGCGCCCTGCAATGTGTTTCCGCACGTGCTCGGCCCGTGCTGTGGGCGGCGACCATGTGCGCCTATGCCGCGTTGCTGCTGTACACCGTGGCGCTGTGCCTGGCCGTGGTACGCGTGCTGTGGGTGGGGCCGCTGACGCTGGCCGCCTTCGCGTCGCTGCTGGCCTGGGTGCTGGCCTATCCCTTGGTCTACTTCGTCGCGGCCTGGATTTTCTATTACGGCCTGCGCAGATCCGCGCCCGTGGTTCAGGCGTGCGCGCAGCCGGGGGAGGGCGCATGACGACCGCTGCCGCGCCAGAGCACGGGCCGCTGCTGGCGCGCTGGCGCCTGGCGCTGGCCGATCTCTCGCCCGCGTATTTCGGCCTGGTCATGGCCACGGGCATCGTCGCGCTGGGCGCGCACATGCTGGGCCACGCCTGGCCGGCGCGCCTGCTGCTGTGGCTCAACGGCGTGCAGTACGCGGTGCTGTGCGTGCTCTACGTTCTGCGCGCCGCGTTGTACCCGCGGCGCTTCTGGGCCGACCTGGGCGACCATGCGCGCGGCCCGGCGTATTTCACGCTGGTGGCCGCCACCGGCATCCTGGCCAGCCAGGCCATGGTGCAACTGGGCAGCGTGCGCGCCGGCTTCGTGCTGTGGCTGCTGACCGCGGTGTTCTGGTTGGTGCTGACCTACACCATCTTCGCGGTGCTCACGGTCAAGCGCCACAAGCCGGCGCTGGATCGGGGCATCACCGGCGCCTGGCTGCTGGCCGTGGTGGCCACGCAGTCGGTCGCCGTGGGCAGCTGCCTGCTGGCTGCGCGCATCGGCCAGCCGCTGCGCCTGGAGCTGAATCTGCTCGCGCTGTCGATGTGGCTGTGGGGCGGCATGCTCTACATCTGGCTGATGTCGCTGATCTTCTACCGTTACACCTTTTTCCGCCTGGCGCCGGGCGACCTGTCGCCGCCGTACTGGATCAACATGGGTGCGATGGCCATCTCCACGCTGGCCGGATCGCTGCTGATCGAGAACGCTCCGCATGCGCCCTATCTTGTGTCGCTGCTGCCGTTTCTGAAGGGCTTCACGCTGCTGTACTGGGCGACCGGCACCTGGTGGATCCCGATGCTGCTGCTGCTGGGAGTGTGGCGCCACGGGCTGCAGCGCTTTCCGCTGCGCTATGACCCGCTGTACTGGGGCGCGGTATTTCCGCTGGGCATGTACGCCGCCTGCACCTGGCAGATGAGCCAGGCGATGGAATTCGCCTTTTTGCAGGGCCTGCCCCCGTACTTCTGGGGCGTGGCGCTGCTGGCCTGGCTGCTGACCTTTGCCGGCATGCTCCGGCGGCTGCTGCGGCTGAGCATGTAGATCGTAAATACGTTCTAACGGCGCAGGGCGGAGCTATCGACGGCGCAGCACGGTGGCCTGCACCGGGCTGCCGTGCGGCAGCCAGCGCCAGAACATCCAGGCGGCGACAAAGCCCAGGCCGCCGATGGCGGCAATGCCGCCTGCCAGCGTGATCAGCGCGGTCAGGCCCGACAGCAGTAGTGGCCCGCCGCCGTTGCCGACGTCGGTGATCAGCCGCCAGATCCCCAGGAATTGCGTGCGTCCGACGGCGGGCGAGGCGTCGGCGCCAATGGTCAGCACGATGCCCGCGCCAATACCGTTGCCCACGCCCAGCAGCATGCTGGCGGCCAGCAGGCTGGCAAAACCGCTGGACAGCGGCATGGCCAGCAGGCTGGTGCCCATGATCAGCATGCTGGGCAGCGTGACCGCCAGGCGCCCGCGCTTGTCCATCACCTGGCCGGCCGGGTAGAACAGCAGCATGTCGACCGCGCCCATCAGGCCGTAGATCAGCGAAGTGGTGGCGGCATCGAGCCCGATGTGGCTGGCCCACAGCGGAATCACCACCTGGCGGCAGGCGCGGATGGCGGCCACCAGCGACGTGGCCACGCCCAGCGTGAATAGGGTGCGTGCGTGGGTTCTGAGCAATTGCAGCGCGGCTGGCGCCTGCTCCGGCGCACTGCCGGCCGGGCGATCCACGACCAGGTCGGGCACCAGCAGCGACAGCGCGCCCGTGGCCAGCGTGACCGCCAGCGCTGCCCAATAGGCGCCGGAAAGTCCCAGCCAGTGGATGCACGCCGCGCCCAGGAAAGGCCCGGCGAACATGCCGATGCGGTGCACGCCGCCGAGCATGGCCATCGCGCGTGCGCGCAGGTGGGGGGGCGCCGCCTCGACCAAAAAAGTCTGGCGCGCCAGCATGAACACAGCGCGCGCCAGGCCCACCATCAACACCCCCACGCCCAGCAGCCAGACGCTGGACGCTGCAAGGCACAGGATGAGCCCCAGCGCGCAGAACACCGCGGCGCCGACCATGGCGCGCCGCTCGCCAAAACGCGTGGTGATGGCTGCCGCCGGCAGATTGGCCAGCAGCGAGCCCAGGCCGATCAAGGCCACGATCAGGCCCGCCTCGGCAAGGCTGGCGCCCAGTGCGCGGGCGCTCAACGCCAGCACCGGCAGGATGGTGCCCTCGCACAGGCCGAACATCAGCGAGGGGCCAAACGCGGGCAGCGCCATGCGGCGCAGAGAGAAGTTTTCGTCGGGAGGTGCCATAGGGAAGGCGCTGATTGTCTACGAGACGCGTTTATGGTGCTGGTGGTCTGGTATTGGGGCCATTGCGGCCTGTGCTGCATTCCAGGTCTGGACATCGATACCGCAAGGCGCGGATCGTCTTTTCAGCATGCAATAATGCGCGGCTGTGGGCCGTTAGCTCAGTTGGTTAGAGCAGAGGACTTGGCGGGTGCATCCCTAACCCGTGGCCGATGGCCGCGGCATGGAATGGACTGCATGGGTTGCTCAAGGTAAGTTCACTCTGCCTTGAAGTAGAACTTCTCAAATTCGGTGAACGCTAAGGCGTGCAAACGCTATGCCAACGCCGAGCGAAGCCCCCGGCAGGGGGAACGTGTAGAGACTCGACGGGAAGGCCGAAAGGCAAGACAGAGTCCAGGCCACGAACCGGAAACGGGCGGCGAAAGCCGAAGTGGCACGCATAATCCTTTGGTCGCTGGTTCGAGCCCAGCACGGCCTACCACGATTGCAGACAGTCGCTGGCGATCCCTCGTCGCCAGCGGCTTTTTTACTTCTTCTCCGCCAGGGCATGGCGGGCGTGTCGCGCTCCGCGCCTGGAGCGCCCGCGGTGTGCGCTGCGGCGCGCAGGCCGCATGCCAGAATGGCGCGCATGCAAGCTCCGCACGACACCGCCGACTCGCTCCAGATGCGCGCGCGCGAGCCCCGGGCCGCCAACATCGCCCCCCTGCTGTACCAGGCCGCGCTGGCCGACAGGGCCGTGCGGCATTACCTGCCGGCCTTTGAGCGCCAGGATGCGGTGGGCCGGGTGCTGGCCGGCTGGAACTGGGCCGCGGCGCTGCTGCCGCTGCCGTGGCTGGTGTTTCGCCGCCTGTGGCGCGAAGCGGCGCTGGGCCTGTTGGCCTTGCTGGTGCTGGCCGCCCTGGCGTGGGCCGCGCCGCGCCTGTGGCCGCAACTGCCACTGCCCATGCTGGCTGGCGTAGTGCTGGCTATGTTGCTTTTGCTGTGCGCGGCGTGCGGCCTGTATGGCGACGCACTGGTGCATGCCCAGGTGCGCCGGCGAATCGACGCGGCGGTGACCGCCGCTTCCACGGTGAGCGATGCGCTGCAGCTGCTGCGCGGGCAGGCCAGCGGCCGCCGCTGGGGCGCCGTGGTGGGTGTGTGCAGCATCGCGGTGCTGGCTGGCGCAGCAGCGATTGGCTGGCGGGTTTATGGGCAAAGCCCGGTGGCGGCGCCGGACGCAGGGGGGGTGTCTGCGCCATCGTTGGAGCCGCTGCCGCAGCAACCGGCCGCAGTCCCCGAAGTGGCGCTGACGGAAAGCACGTCATCGCAGCCGCTGCCAGCCGAGCCGCTTGTGCCGGCCGACACTGAGGCCGCCGTTGCGAGCCAGGCCGGCGCCGAGCCTGGCGCGCAGCAGGTGCCAGCGGTGGCCCTGCCCGTGCGTGCAGCAGATCAGGAGCCGGCCCCGGCCAGGGCGGTGACGAAAAAGGCGGCAGACCGCGCGCCCGCTACCACCATCACTACCGCCGCGCCCGCGTCGCGCCGGCTGTACGTCAACGTGGGCCTGTTTGCCGACCCGGACAATGTGCGAAGGGCGCGTGAGCGGCTGCAGCAGGCGGGTCTGCCGGTACAGGTGCAGGCCGTGGCGCGCAGCGACGGCCGGCGGCTGCAGCGGCTGCGCGTGGGGCCTTTCGGCTCGGCGGCGCAGGCCAGCGACGCGGTGCGCACCCTGCAGGCGATGGGACTGGATGCCCAGCCGGTAGTCGAGGCGGCCGCTGGCGGGTGAGCTGAAGATGAAAGGATGGAAGCGTATGCGTAGCAGATTGTGGGCAGTGGCCGCATTGGCGGCCCTGGGATTGGCGGGATGTTCGTCGCTTGCACCACCGAAAAAACCGGTGCCTATTGGTACCAGCACCGCGCCGGTGGGCGGCGTGTGCGACGCACAGGCTGCGCAGTGGGCGGTGGGCAAGAGCGCGACGGGGCAGGTGATCGAGCAGGCGAGGGTGCGCGCCGGCGCGCGCATGGCGCGCGTGCTGCACCCGGGCCAGGTGGTGACGCTGGAGTTCGATGCCGAGCGGCTGAACCTGGGAGTCAACGCCACCGGCGTGGTGATCTCCGCGCGCTGCGGCTGACGCTGGTGCTTTATTGAGGCAAAAACAGCGCCTGCAGGTCGCTCAGGAAATCGAAGCCGCGCTCGGTCGGGCGCACGCGCACCAGGTTGTGCTCCAGCAGGCCCTTGGCCTCGGCAGCCTTTAGCCCTGCGGAGATGGCGGTGATCGGCTGGCTGGTGCAGGCGCTGAAGTCACGCACCATGAAGCCCGCGCGCAGGCGCAGGGCGTTGAGCATGTATTCAAACACCAAGTCCTGCGGCGCAACCTCGTTGTCCTGCGCCATGGCGTTGCCCGCCAGCGCGTGCTGCATGTACAGCTGCGGGTCGCGAAAGCGCACCTGGCGCATCACGCGGTGGGGAAAGCTGATCTTGCTGTGCGCGCCCGCGCCAATGCCCAGGTAGTCGCCAAACTGCCAGTAGTTGCTGTTGTGCACGCAGGGGTGGTAGGCCTTGGCATAGGCCGAGACCTCGTAGCGCTCCATACCCGCCTCGGCCGTCAGCGCGGTGATGCGGTCGAGCATGGCGTAGGCGCTGTCGTCGTCGGGCAGGCGCGGCGGGTGCTTGGCAAACCAGGTGTTGGGCTCGATAGTCAGGTGGTAGACCGACAGGTGGGGAGTGCCCAGATCCAGCGCCTGGCGCACGTCGGCTTCCAGCTCGGCCAGGCTCTGGCCGGGCAGGGCGTACATCAGGTCGATGTTGAAGGTCTCGAAGGCCTGCGCCGCCTCCTGCACGGCGGCCATCGCCTGCGCGCCGTCGTGCACGCGGCCGATGGCGGCCAGCAGCCGGTCGTTGAAGCTTTGCACGCCAATTGACAGGCGCGTGACGCCGGCGTCGCGGTAGGCGCGAAAGCGCTCTTTCTCGAAGGTGCCGGGGTTGGCCTCCAGCGTGATTTCACAGCCCGCATCCAGCGGCAGCAGCGCGCGGATGGCGGCCAGCAGCCGGTCGATCGCCTGCGGTGAGAACAGGCTGGGCGTGCCTCCGCCGATGAAGACGCTGATGATGCTGCGCCCCCAGACCAGCGGCAGCGCCGCCTGCAGGTCGGAGATCAGCGCGTCGACATAGCGCTCCTCGGGCGCGCCGTCGCCCTCGCGCAGCGCGTGCGAGTTGAAGTCACAGTACGGGCATTTGCGCAGGCACCAGGGAATGTGCACGTACAGCGACAGAGGCGGCTGGCCGCGCAGGCGCAAAGGCCCGTCGCGCAGGTAGTGCTGGATGTCGTGCAGCGGGGCAGGCGTGGCGCCCGTGGCTGCGGAGGCGATGTGAATGGTCTTGGACATGGCAACGGCCAAAACGCGCCGGATTTCGGACGTGTCCTGGCGAGGTGGAACGAGTGTGGCGGCGATGTTGGCACGCCGCAGGCTGCAAGGCGTGCGGCGGCTACAGCCAGTGCGCGCGCATCAGCGCGATCATCTGCTGCACGGCTTTTCCCCGGTGGCTGTGGGCGTTTTTGACCTCGGTGGGCAGTTCGGCAAAGGTCTTGCCAAGCTCAGGCAGGTACATCACCGGGTCGAACCCGAAGCCGCCGCTGCCGCGGCGCTCGCGCGTGATCTCGCCGCGGCAGCGGCCCATGGCAATCAGCGGTTCTGGGTCTTGCGGGCTGCGCACCGCGACCAGCGTGCTGACCATGGTGGCGCGCCTGTCCTGCACGTCCTGCATCTGTTCGAGCAGCGCGCGCACGTTGTTGTCGTCGCTCTTGGGGTAGCCAAAGCGCGTGGCGTAGTACGCGGTCTGAACGCCCGGCTCGCCGCCAAAGGCGCGTACGCACAGGCCGGCGTCGTCGGCCAGCGCGGGCAGGCCGGTGTGGGCGCTGGCAAAGCGGGCCTTGGCCAGCGCGTTCTCTACGAAGGTGTGAAAAGGCTCGTCGGCCTCGCCGACGCCCAGGTCGCCCTGGGCGCTCAGCTGCACGCCCAGCGGGGCCAGCATGGCCTGCAGCTCGGCCAGTTTGCCGCGGTTGTTCGATGCCAGAACGAGGTGCATGGTGCTTTCCAATCGCAAGGGTCAGGGCTGCTGCAGCGCCTGTTGCTGCAGCGACAGCAACTGGCCAATGCCTTGCTCGGCCAGCGCCAGCAGAGCGTCGAGTTCGCTGCGGCTGAACGCTGCGCCTTCGGCCGTGCCCTGCAGTTCGATGAAGTGGCCTGCGCCGGTCATCACCACGTTCATGTCGGTATCGCAGGCGGCGTCTTCGGCGTAGTCCAGATCCAGCACCGGCCGGCCCCCCACGATGCCGACCGAGACCGCCGCGACGGCGCCGGTGATCGGGCTGGCCGCGAGCTTGCCGTCCTGCAGCAGCCGGGTGACCGCGTCGTGCGCTGCCACCCAGGCGCCGGTGATCGCCGCGGTGCGCGTGCCGCCGTCGGCCTGGATCACGTCGCAGTCGATCTGCAGCGTGCGCTCGCCCAGGTGCTTCAGGTCGAAGACCGCACGCAGGCTGCGCCCGATCAGCCGCTGGATCTCCTGCGTGCGCCCGCTTTGCTTGCCGCGCGCGGCCTCGCGGTCACTGCGCCTGTGCGTGGCGCGCGGCAGCATGCCGTATTCGGCCGTCACCCAGCCCTCGCCGCTGCCGCGCTTGTGCGGCGGCACTTTTTCCTCGACCGAGGCGGTGCACAGCACGCGGGTGTTGCCGAACTCCACCAGCACCGAGCCCTCGGCGTGCATGGTGTAGTGGCGGGTGATGCGCACCGTGCGCAGTGCGTCGGCGGTGCGTCCGTCGTGGCGGGGAGTGTTGATGCAAGGGTTGGTGGAGGTGTTCATGGCAGTGCGTGCGCCCAACAGGACTGCGCCGGGCAGGCCTGTCGGGCGACAAGGTTCAGGGCTTGCGTGCGGCGGTGCGCTGGATGGCGGCGTTGATCTCGGCAATCGTGCGCTCGATCTCCGCGTCGTCCAGCTCGTCGTGTCCATCGTCCAGGCCGTCGAAGGGCTCGGCCTGGATGGTCGAGGCGAACAGCTCGTCGTGCATCTCGTCGGTGGTGATGCCTGCTGCGGCGGCCTGGACGCCGGGCATCTCCCACTGCATTGCCACCGCGGTGACGTTGTCGCTGCTGCTGCCCGCGCGCTCCAGCGCCTCGCCGACCAGAAAGGGGATGGCGCTGGCTACCGGGCGGCGTCCCAGGTGGTGGGCGATGGTTTCGTCGTCGAACATGCTCCACAGCCCGTCCGAGCACAGCAGCAGCCGGTCGCCGTGCTCCAGCACGATGGGACCGTCCAGGTCGTAGACCGGCAGGCTGGGCGAGCCCAGGCAGGTGTAGAGCACGTTGCGGTTGAGCCCCATGGCGTCGTCGAACGCGGGCGTGCGCAGCTCCAGGTAGGAGTGGTCGCGCGTGCGCACCAGCAGTTCGCTGCCGCGCACCAAGTACATGCGCGAGTCGCCGCAGTGGATCCAGCTGGCGCTGCCGTCCTGCACCACGGCCGCCACCAGCGTGGTGCGCGGCGTGTCCAGCGCGTCGACGGGGTGGCCGGCGTATTGCAGGATTTTGTGGTGCGCCGCCAGCAGCGCATCGCCCAGAAAACGGCCAACGTCCTTGAGCTTGGGCTTTGCCTGCTGCTGGAACAGCGCGGAGACGGTCTGGATCGCGATCTGCGCGGCGACCTCGCCGTCGGGGTGGCCACCCATGCCGTCGGCCAGCACGAACAGGCCCGCCTCGCGCGTGTAGCAGTAGCCCATGCGGTCTTCGTTCTTCTCGCGCCCGCCCTGGTCGCTGGTCTGGTAGACGGAGAATTTCACCGCGCGCGCCCCTGTGCCTGGTCGTTCTTGTCGGCGGGCTTGTCGGGCGAGACCAGGCTGTCGATCTGCATGCGCATGCGCTCTGCCACCGACAGCCGGGTGTAGCGCCGCTCGCCTTCGCGCGAGAGCTCTTTTTGCAGTGCGAACACCGATTGTGGGCGTGCCATCGGATCGAGCGCCATGCACCATTCGACGATCTGGATCAGGCTGTCGGAGTACACGCCGCGCAGCTTGCCCAGCGCCGCGGCCAGCCTGTCCTTGTCCTGGCGCTGCGGCGCCTCGCTGGGCGGGTAGCCGCTCATGCAGGCGTAGATGCACGCGCCAATGGCGTAGATGTCGGTCCAGGGGCCCATCTGCGTGTCGCGCCGGTACATCTCGGGCGCGGCAAAGCCGGGGGTGTACATCGGGCGGATGAAGTTGCTCTCCTTGGACAGCACCTCGCGCGCGGCGCCAAAATCGATCATCACCGCCTTGTTGTCGTCGGTGATGAAAATGTTGGCCGGCTTGATGTCCAGGTGCAGCATCTTGTGCTGGTGCACGATGCGAAGGCCCCGCAGCACCTCGTCGAACAGCGAGCGGATGGTCGACTCGCGAAACACCTTGAGCGTCTTCAGATCGCGCGCGGTGATGATGTATTCCTGCAGCGACGCGCCCTCCAGGTAGTTCATCACCATGTAGACGGTGTCGTTCTCGCGAAAGAAATTGAGCACGCTCACCACCGAGGCGTGCGAAATTTGAGCCAGCGATCGACCTTCCTCGAAAAAACTCTTGAGTCCCAGGCGGTACAGCGACAGCTTCTCGGGCGCCACCTTGGGCAAGAGTTCACCGGGCTCGCGCGTGGCCAGCGATGCGGGAAGATATTCCTTGATCGCGACCTGCTGGCCTTCCGGATCGACTGCCAGGTAGACCACGCCGAAACCGCCGGCAGCCAGGCGGCGCACCACGCGGTAGCCGCCGATCGTCGTGTCGGCGGGCAATGGGGCGGGCTTGGGCTTGGACATGGAGCAACGCGGGCGAGAATGGGATGAGCGGGCCGATAATGGCTGCTTTGCAAGCAATTCGTCACAAAGTCCTATGGCAGTTTACAGCATGACCGGCTACGGCAGCGCCCAGCAGCAAGGCGTTGGCAGCACCCCTGAAACACAGCGTCCGGGGCGCCGGCTGGGGCTGGAGCTGCGTTCGGTCAACAGCCGTTTCCTGGATCTTTCGCTGCGCCTGTCCGATGAGCTGCGCGCGCAGGAGCCGCAGCTGCGCGCCTTGCTCACCCGCCGGCTCAAGCGCGGCAAGGTGGAGCTGCGCGCATTTGTCGAAGAGGGTGACGATGGCGTGCTGGCCCACCCTTCGGTGCCGCTGCTGCAGCAGCTGGGCGCGTTGCAGGACGGCGTGCTGTCCTGGCTGCCGCAGGCGCCGCCGCTGTCGGTGGCCGATGCGCTGCGCCTGTGCTCGCAGCTGGGCGCGCCGCGCCAGGATTGGGGCGATGCGGTGCAGCAGCTGGCCGACCAGGCGCTCGATGCGCTGATCGAAGCGCGAGGACGCGAGGGCGAGCGCCTGGTGGCCATGCTGGTCGAGCGCGTACAGGCGCTGCGCGCGCTGGCGCTGCAGGCCCAGCCGCTGGTGCCCGAGCTGGTGGCGCAGCAGCGCCAGCGCTTCTTGCAGCGCTGGGCCGACGCGATGGGCCTGGCGCAGGGCGACGCGCCCAGCGAGGCAGCCCAGGAGCGCGCGCTATCGGAGGCCACGGCGTTTGCCCTGCGCATTGACGTGGCCGAGGAAATCACCCGCCTGCAAGGCCATCTCGACGAAATCGAGCGGCTGCTGCACAAGGGCGGCGAGGTCGGCAAGCGCCTGGACTTCCTGATCCAGGAGTTGCACCGCGAAGCCAACACCCTGGGCTCCAAGTCCGCCACCATGGAGCTGACGCGCATCAGCGTGGACATGAAGGTGCTGATTGAGCAGATGCGCGAGCAGGTGCAGAACATCGAGTGAGCGGCGCCGCGGTGGGTGGCCCCATGCGGCGCGGGGGCTGGCGGCGGTTTGGCTGGAGGGCGAGCGGATTTGGGGATAATCGCCCTTTGTGCGCACCCAGGCCAGCGCCTGTTTGTATGGACTATCCCGGAAATCTCTTTGTCGTCTCTGCCCCCAGCGGGGCAGGCAAATCCAGCCTCGTCAACGCCTTGATGGAGCTCGACTCGCATGTCCAGCCCTCGGTCTCGCACACCACGCGTGCGCCGCGCGGCCAGGAAAAGCACGGGCGCGAGTATTACTTCGTCTCGCAGCCGGAATTCGACGCCATGATCGCGTCCAACGCCTTCGTCGAATGGGCGCAGGTGCATGGCAATTGCTACGGTACGTCGCGCAGGGCCATCGAGGAGCGCATGGCACAGGGCGCGGACGTGGTGCTGGAGATCGACTTCCAGGGCGCGCTGCAGATCAAGCAGGTGTTTGCCAACGCGGTGCTGGTCTTCATTTTGCCGCCCAGCTGGGAGGAGCTGCGTTCTCGCCTGGAGCGTCGCGGCGAAGATACCGAAGATGTGATCGAAAAGCGCTTGACCAATGCCGCGCAGGAGATGGCACAGGCCTGCAAATTCGACTTCGTTATAATCAACGAGGTTTTCGAGCGGGCGCTTTTCGATCTCAAATCCATCGTCCACGCCCAGCGCCTGAAATACGCAGCACAACGCTGCAGCCGGTCAGACACCTTCGCGTCGCTCGGCATTTGCTGAATTTTCACCGCCTCTTTTTTCCCTGGAGAACCCATGGCACGCATTACTGTGGAAGATTGCCTGGAGCAGATTCCCAACCGTTTCCAACTGGTGCTGGCCGCCACCTACCGCGCCCGCATGCTCAGCCAGGGCCACACCCCCAAGATCGAAAGCCGCAACAAGCCGGGCGTGACCGCGCTGCGCGAAATCGCCGCGGGCAAGGTGGGCCTGGAGATGCTGAAGAAAGTCCCTGGCTGATCGCCCTGAGCGCCAGCCGCACGGGTGCGGCGTGGCATCAGTCCAAAAGCACCGTTGCACGGTGCTTTTTTGTTGGAACACGAGTTTTTACGGCGGTCAAGTTACATTAAAGGGATGAACGACGCGTTTCATCCGGTCACCGGGCCACATGAACAAGGCACGGTGGCGCCATCTGCGTTGCCGCCTTCACCGGGTACGGCCGCATTGAATGCAGCAGCCGCCAGTTTTGCGGGGCTGTTGGACAAGCTCGATTATCTGGACGCCGACAGCATCGAGCGGGTGCGCCAGGCTTACCGCTACGCCGATACCTGCCACCTGGGCCAGTTGCGCAACAGCGGCGAGCCCTATATCACCCACCCGATCGCCGTGGCCGCCATCTGCGCCGGCTGGAAGCTCGACGCCGAGGCCTTGATGGCCGCTCTGCTGCACGACGTGCTGGAGGACTGCGGCGTGGGCAAGGCCGACCTGATCGAGCGCTTTGGCGCGCCGGTGGCCGAGATGGTCGATGGGCTGACCAAGCTCGACAAGCTGCAATTCAACACGCGCGAGGAGAACCAGGCCGAATCGTTTCGCAAGATGCTGCTGGCGATGGCGCGCGACGTGCGCGTCATCCTGATCAAGCTGGCCGACCGCACGCACAACATGCGCACCATGGGCGACATGCCGCGCAACAAGTGGGGACGCATTGCCAGCGAGACGCTGGACATCTACGCGCCGATTGCGCATCGCCTGGGGATGAACCAGTCCTACCGCGAACTGCAGGATCTGTCGTTCCACTACCAGCACCCATGGCGCCATGCGACGCTGGCCAAGGCGGTGGAGCGCTCGCGCGGGCGCCGGCGCGAGATGATCGAGAAGGTGCGCGTCGACGTCGAGGCTGCCTTTGCCCGACAGGGCATGAGGGTGCGCTTGTCGGGGCGTGAGAAGACGCTGCAGGCGATCTACCGCAAGATGGGCACGCGCCACCTGAGTTTTGCCCAGGTGTCCGACCTGTACGGCTTTCGCGTCATCGTCGACTCGGTTATCGACTGCTACACCGCGCTGGGCGTGCTGCACCAGATGTACAAGCCGGTGCCGGGCAAGTTCACCGACCACATCGCCATCCCCAAGCTCAACGGCTACCAGTCGCTGCACACCACGCTGGTGGGGCCGGCCAGTCTGAACATCGAGTTCCAGCTGCGCACCGAGGAGATGCACGTCGTTGCCGAGTCCGGCGTTGCCGCGCACTGGCTCTACAAGGCCAAGGGCGGCGGCGAGGAGGCCGAGCGGCTGGGAACGCAGTGGCTGCAGTCGCTGCTGGACATCCAGAACGAGACGCGCGACGCGGCCGAATTCTGGGATCACGTCAAGGTCGACCTGTTCCCCGACGCGGTCTACATCTTCACGCCGCGTGGGCAGATCATGGCGCTGCCCAGTGGGGCGACCGTGGTCGACTTCGCCTACGCCATCCACAGCGACGTGGGCGACAGCACGACGGCGGCGCGCATCAACAACGAGGAGGTGCCGCTGCGCACCGAGCTCAAGAATGGCGACGTGGTCGAGGTCGAGACGACCGAGGGCGCCCGCCCCGACCCGGCCTGGCTGGGTTTTGTGCGCACCGGGCGGGCGCGCTCCAAGATCCGCCACCACATCAAGACGCTGGCGCAGACCGAGTCGGTGGTACTGGGCGAGAAGCTGCTGGCGCAGGCCCTGCGCGCCGAGGGCGTGCAGCAGCTGCCGGACGCCAACCAATATGCGGCGCAGTGGGACAAGTTGCTGCGCATTACCGGCAACCGATCGCGCGAGGAGCTGATGACCGACATCGGCCTGGGCCGGCGCATTGCCGGCCTGGTGGCCAAGCGCATGACCGACTTGCTGGCCGAGGCCGGCTGGCGCCCTGACGCGCTGCTGCTCACGCGCGAGCGCTACAGCGCGCACGAGAGCATGTCGCAAGGCGGCATCACGCTGGACGGCAGCGAGAGCAGCGCGGTGCACTACGCCAAATGCTGCCGCCCCGTTCCGGGCGATCCCATCGTCGGCTACCTGGGGCGCGGGGAGGGGTTGGTGGTGCACCATGCGCGCTGCGGCGTGGCGCAAAAGCTGCTGCGCAAGGACAGCGAGCGCTTCATCGCGGTCGACTGGTCGGAGGAGCCGGTACGCAGCTTCCAGGCGGCGATCACCGTGACGGTCTCCAACGGCAAGGGCGTGCTGGCGCGCATTGCGTCCGAGCTGTCCGAAGCGGGCGCCGACATCGTGCGCGTGGACATGGACGACGCGATGACGCAGACCATGGATCTGCATTTCCTGATCTCGGTGCGCGACTTGTCCCATCTGGAGGCGGTGATCCGCGCACTGCACCGTGTGCCGTCGGTGCAGAGGGTGTTTCGCGAGATTGCGCCGGTGACCAGCGGGTGAGAGGCCCGTGGACTGCGTTCATCTCGCAGCCGTGAGCGCTTCGAAAACGATGGTGTTGCGGGCTGTGCTGCCTGATCCGGGCATCAAGAGCCGGTACGGTCAGGAATGGCGCAAGGGATTCGCTTTTCTGCCAGCTCCCACAGCAGCTCCGCCGCCGGGGCCATTTCGGCATGCTGGCGGTACAGACCGATCTCCACCGTGATGTTCCAGGCCTCGGGGCCGGCGGCCACGAGGGTGCCGCGCTTGATTCCATTTCTATATCGATCGAGTACGCGAAGGTGAAGCGCAGACA
>PGEI01000189.1 GCA_002894305.1 Comamonadaceae bacterium CD01 | reverse complement strand
TCGCTGACCAGGGCCGCGCTGGCTGATAGGCCCGCCGCGAGTTCCGAGTCGTGGGCGTTGCCTTCGCTGACGGCGGCAGCACCAGCGGCATTCACCGCGTCGGACGCCGCATTGGTGAGTTGATTGATGAGGTCGTCCGGCGTGATCGTGCTGGAAATCGGCACCTTCACCGCGCGCCCGACTTTCTCGTCCGTCTGCTGCACGAGCACGGTGAGGCGGTCGAGCGCCAGCGTAATCAACTTCTGGTAGAAGCCCGACAAGTTCGTGATGTCAGTCGGCTGTAACGCGGGCGCGGCGCTCGTGAGCGTGAGCGTGTAGCCGGTGGGCAGCGCGTCCGTGAGCAGCAAATCCCCGCCAGGGTTCTCGCTTTGGTCGTCGTTCAACGTGACCGAGAATTCCGCGCCGTAGATGAGCGTCGTTTCCGCGCCGAGGGGGTCTGCCCGGATTGCGACGACATCCTCGGGGGCGGGCGTGTAAAAATCGAAGCCGAAAGGCCCAGGCGAGTCAGCACCCGGAAACGGCCCCGCACGGCGGTTTGTATTGGAAACGGTCATGGCAAAAATCCCGACGAAGTATCAGGATTTTGCAAGGCACCCGTGGCGTCAAGGCCACGGGGCTAACGTCTCGACTCCTCGCTCGCAGTGCCAGTCAGCAGGCCGCGCACCGTGTCAGTCGCGCCGGTAGGTTCGATCCTGCCCGAAGCCATGCCCGCAACGTAGCCCAAGGGTCGGGCCGCGACGGGGGCAGGCAGACCCACGGTGATGCCGATGAGAGTACCCACGTCACGCACGGCCTTTTGCACACTGCCGTCGCCGGACAGCGCATTCGGCACGGAACGCAGGGTGTGGGCCGTCTGCTCAAGCATGGAGATCGCCGGAGACGTGGCGAGCCGGTCGTCGTAGGGCTTGTTGTTCATGCTGTTGAATCCGACTTGAACAAGCTGACCTACCACGGGAACCATAGCCGTCGCATTGCGCAGCATGCCCACCCCCAGAGCCGAGAGCCAGTCATCCAGGTACCCATCGTCGTCCTCATCGCCCGGCCCCCCACGAAATAGCTGCACGATAGCTTCGGACACGATGGCCGGGACGGTGAAGCCCATCGTGAGCGCGAAGAACCCCCGGCCTGCGTTCTTGCGCAGGCCGTAGCCGTTGTGTGCCAAGTTGGCGAACTCCGTGCCGAGCAAGTTGGCCTGCATGTTGAAATACCCGACGAACTGCGTGAACAGCCGCACAAAGGCCGGGCCGGTTTCGATGCGCGATACGTCCTCAGGAAGTTGGCTGCCCTGCGTCTGGCGTACCACGCCATCGGCGAAACGCACGGCGTCGTCGTGGCTTTCCCCCTGCTCGACGTGCTGGTTGTAGGCGGCCTGCCAGATGGAGGGCGACATGACGTTATCGACGGCCTGCTGCAAGAAGTAAGCATGGCGCATCGTCCAGCCCCGGGCCTGCTGCAACTTGGTCGGGTTGAGCAGGATTTCCCGGATGTCGTCGGAGAGGTGGCCGATGGTGTCGTTCAGGCGGTCGGCCATGAAGGGGGACGCCTCGGCCACCGCACGGGTGAACTCGCGCGGGCCTTTCATGTAGTCGGCGATGGCCGACTTGAGCAGGCGCGGTTTGACCTTCACCGCCGCCAGGGAGAAGCCCGTGATCTGCTGCGCGGCGTTGGTGATGTTGGCGAACATGGCCGCCGCACCCGCCTTCGTGCGCAGCGTAGACCAGAACCGGGACATCCCGGCGTCGCCAATGATGGGGGTGACGACCTGCTGGCGGGCCGCCCGGTTGAGCCACGGCGTGAGCATCCCGGACAGGGCCGTAGGGTCGAGCCGGTACAGCGTGCCTTGCACGCTCTTGAGCACGCGCGTCACGTCGCGCACCGGCATTTCCATGTGCGAGAACAGCAGCACTTGATCGACGTGCTGCACGAGCGTACGCAGGTCGAGCATGAGCGGGCGGTTGTACTCGACCCGTCCCTTCGTGAACCCCTTGGCCGTAGCCGGGAAGGCATAGGCCATGCTGGCGTTTTCGCGTTCGACCAGATCGCGCATGGCGGCATCGCCCACGACACGGGTGTCGGCCTTGGCCGGGACGTAGCCGCCTCGATAGCTGCCGAAGGGCGTGGTGAACGCCGCAGCCGTGATCTCGTCGAAGTATTTGCCGAACACGTCCCGGTGCGTTTTTTGCGCCAGCGGCTTGAGGCTTTCGAGCAAGTCCCATACGCCCTGCGCGAAATCGTAGTGGGCCTTGGTGATCCGGCCCTCGTCGATCATGCGCTTGACGAAGGCGTCCCACTTAGAAGTGTCGAGCGTGCCGTCCTCTCGTTCTGCCCCCCAAAATCCACCATTTACTTTGTCCTCTCGCCCGAGCAGCAGCTTACGCTTGTTGCTCTCGTTGCCTGTGTGCAGCAGCGCGTGCAGGATTTCCGCCGTGGCGCTATTGCCCGCGTCCTCGCCGAAGGTGTACCCCAACTCGGGGGCCGCGATGCGCGACGGCTTGAGCGACGGCGCGATGTCGTTGAGCAGGTCGCGCAGTTTCGTGAGGTGCTTGGCCTTGTCCGCGCGGTACGCGGTCGCGGCGTCCTTCACCCGATTCCACATGAAGCGCCGGAACGGCCCGGTGTCCCCGCCGTCGATCTCGCCCACCCAGCTTTCCACACGGCGAGCCGCCGCCAAGAACGTCTTGAATTGAATGAGCCGTTGCTCTCCTTTGGTGATGGCCGACAACTGGCCGGGGGCCACGTCCGGCAGGCCGATCTCCTCCATGCGGGCGCGCATGGCTTCTTCGATCTCCTGCCGGTCGAGCAGGTCGCCGTCCACCTCCATTTGCTTGCTGCGGCGCGCGAGGTGCAGCAGCGCGTCGATCTCGTCGCGCAAGGCCCGCGCGTCCTCGACCGTCAGTTCGTCAAACGGCTGTGCATTGGCCTCGGCCCGCATGACAGAATCCTCGACCACGGCGTACATGTCGGGGTCGTAGTTCTTCACCTTGCCCAGGTAGTCCAGGGCGCGCTCGCCCATGCGTGGTGCGATGCCGTACTGCCCGAGGATCGCGCGCACGGCGTTGAGCATGTCGATGTCGTAGGACTTGCCCGCACGCTGGTCGTTGCGCCGGACGATTTGCGACCAGCGGCGCAGCATGGCGGCCATCTCGTTCTGCGCGTCGTAGGCCAGCTTCGTCGCCTGGATTTGCACGAGTTGATTGCGCTTCTGCACGGCGAAGCCTTGCGGATCGTTCTTGGCGAGGGCGTCGAGTGCGGCCTTGGCCGCGCGGCCCTCGGCGGCGGCGTGCTGCCGGGGGCGCAAGTCCTTGACCCGCTTGCCCGCGATCATGCGCTCGGCGTAGTCCTTGGCCGCCGCCGTCAACGCCCGCACCGGGCCGACAGACTTTACGGCGGCCTTGATCTCGGTTGCCACGAAGCGGGCGCGCACGTCGTTGTGGATCGCCTCGTCTGCCGCGCGGGCGAGCGCCTCGGGGCTGGTGATGTCGCCGTAGCGTTCCAGCATGCGCGCGTCCGTCTCGGCTTCGACGTATTCGCTTTCCGGCGTGGCGTTGATGATGTCGCGCACAAGCTGGTCGCCCGACTGGAACCCGAACATCTCGGCAACGAGATCGGGGTGCAGTCCGTCTTTGCGCGTCATGCCGCGCAGCCGGGACAGATCAGGCCGTGCGAGGCCGCTGGCCGGGTACATCTCGGCCAGGGCCGCCCGGTCGAGTTTGTGGCCGATAGCGGCTTTGATCTGCTCACCCGTGTCGGTCACCATCTCGCCGCGCCGCAGAAAGTGCATGGCGGCGTAGAGCGGTTGCGCGCGCACGTCGGCCTGCACCTCGGCGCGCAGCGCCTTGCGGGTGCGCGCCGATGCCTTTTGCATGTCCTTGATGAACTTGTCGCGCGCCTTGCCTGCGTAGCGCATGTCGCGCAAGCTGCGTTGTTGCAGCGTATCCGTGGCCGTATCCGTGGCCTCTTGTCCGAGCGACTGGTAGGCCGTGAACCCCTCGGCGTCCACCCCCATCGCTTCGGCAGACCCGAAAGCCGGGGTCATGCTGTTGGCGGCCTGGGCCTCGGCGATGGCCTGCTCCGAAGCGAGCATCCGGTCGAACACCGCTTTCACCTCGGGCGACACCTCGACGTTCAAGCGCTTGATGTTCTGGTACACGCGGCGCATCCAGGCGGCGAAACGCTGGAACATCGTTTTCAGTTCCGGCGTAGGCGCGCGGCCCTCGAACAGATACGCCTCAAAGCCCCGCGCGAATTGCTCGTGGTACTGGCGCTTCTGGTCGAGCGTCATGCCGCGCCACTGGTCGAGTGTCAGATCGGGGCCGAACCACTTGAGCACGGCCTGCATGTCGGCGACGATGCTGGTGGGCGCGTTGGGCCGTGCGGCCAGATTGGCGAGCACCTCAAGCTGGAAGTGCCCGAGTTCGTGCAGCAGCGTCGAGAGATTGGCCTTCTGGAAAAGCGTGATGACGCTGGGCGACTGCGTGATGTCATTGCTGAAAGACAGTTGCCCGCGTGATTCGTCCTGGGCCACGGCGTTGCCTTTCTGCACGGCAACAGGCTCGAACACGGCGGCCACGTTGCCCGCATAGTAGCCCTTATAGCCCGCGTCGCGGATCATGGCCTCGTAGATGCTTTCAGTGCGCGTCCAGTTTTCGATGCCGTTCAGATCGGTGCGCCGCGACTCCTCGCGCGCCTGGGGATACAGCCCGTCAGGGTCGGCTTTCATGTCGTACAGGTCGGCAGAGTCCACCGTCGCGTGGTAGACGTTCGCCCCAAGGCCCGACTCGCGCTGATAGGGGTTGTCGATCCCCGTGATACCGAAGTACGTGCGGTTGACGTAGAGATCAGGGAACGCATCCCGGCGCTTCCGTTCTGCGCCCTTGTAGCCGGTGCCGTGCTTGTCCGGGTCGGTCTGCGCGAGATCGGCCTGATTCGAGTAGTGAACGAGCGTGA
>PGEI01000188.1 GCA_002894305.1 Comamonadaceae bacterium CD01 | reverse complement strand
GGATTTGCAACGCCGCCATGGGTGCGAAGACACGCTTTCATGTTTCGATGTTTCCAGGTTGCTGTTCTAGGCGCGGCAGCAGCAGCGTGAAGGTGGTACCGCATTGGCCGTCGCTGTCCACGGCAATCGTTCCGCCGTGGCGCTGCACGACGGTGTGCGCCAGCGCCAGGCCCAGGCCGATGCCGCCGGCCTTGGGCAGGCTTGCCTGGTGCAGGCGGGCAAAAGGCTGGAACAGGCGGTCGCGCTGATCCGCCGGAATGCCCGGGCCCTGGTCGCTGATGGCGATGGCCCAGCGGTCGCATTGTTCATTGAGGCTGCAGCTGACCTGGCTGCCGGCCGGGCTGAACTTGATCGCGTTGCCCAGCACGTTGGTGATGGCGCGCAGCACCAGTGAGCGGTTGCCGCGCATGAGGGCGCTTTGCGGCAGCTCGGCGCAGTGCAGCGCCACCTTGCGGCTGCGTGCCTGGGCCCAGGCGTCGTCCACGGCCTGTTGCACGGCGGCCGCCAGGTCGAACGGTGCCATGGTGTCGGCGCCCAGGTTCTGCGCGTGGGCCAGTTGCACGAAGTCGTGCGCCATGGCCAGCGACACCTGGGCGTGCTGCTCGATGCGCTGCAGCAACTCCTCGGTCGTCATGCTGGCGGGCCATTCGCGCTGCATCTCCAGCAGCGTCACGATGGAGCCGATCGGCGCGCGGATGTCGTGCGAGATGAAGTGCAGCGCCCGGTCGCGCTGGGTCTGCGCCTGGCGCATCGCGGTGAGATCGACCAGCGTGAGCAGCCAGATGGTCTGGCCTTCGGTGGCAAAGGGTTGGCACAGCATCAGCAAGTGGCGCCCGGCGTCGTCCAGGCCCTCTTGCTGCGCCGGCAGCCGGCCCCACTGGCCGGCGTCGGCGGGCAGCAGCGGGGCGCTGGTGTCGCTGGCGTGCAGCGTCTGCAGCAGCTCGGCGGCCGGCTTGCCCTGCAGCGCGGCGGGCTGGGCGTGGCCAAACCACTGGGCCGCGGCGGTGTTGGCCAGCACGACGGTGCCTTGGGCG
This sequence comes from Comamonadaceae bacterium CD01, assembly GCA_002894305.1. Classification (GTDB taxonomy): domain Bacteria; phylum Pseudomonadota; class Gammaproteobacteria; order Burkholderiales; family Burkholderiaceae_C; genus Comamonas_C; species Comamonas_C faecalis. The sequence goes on along the minus strand of PGEI01000188.1, from coordinate 3,954 downwards.
TTGCACACCAGCGTGGGCGAGGGCAGGTGTAGCAGGCTGTCGCTGATGAAGTGGTGCAGGCGGCGCAGTTGCTGCGTGGCTTCTTCGACCGCGTGGATGCGCCGCTCCAGCAGATCGAACGGCAGCAGCGCCAGCGGCGCGGCGGCGGGTGTTTGCTGCGGCGCGGGCAGCGGGGTGATGTCCATGGGCTTGAGCGCGAGCATTTCCAGGCGCAGAAAGTGCGCGGCAAAGCTCAGGCGCCGCCAGCTCCACAGCGGGTAGGCTGCGGCCACGCCCAGCAGCGCGGGCGCGGGCGCCAGCTGCCAGCCGGCAAGAGCGGGCGCCAGCAGCGCCGCGGCCAGCAGGCCCAGGCCCAGAGCCGCGCAGCCCAGCAGCGCGGCCAGCGGCCCCAGCAGCAGCATGGCCAGCAGCGCCAGTGCCACGGCGCCCAGGTTGATCGCCGTGTTCCAGCGCCCGGGTGCATCGTGCAGCTGCAGGCCGGCCAGCCGGGCGTTGAGGGAGTGGGCGATGACCTCGACGCCGGCGATGCGCTTGTCGCTGCCGGCCACTGGCGTGGCGAACATGTCGCCCAGTCCGGTGGCCGTGGCGCCGACGAGCACGTATTTGCCACGCAGCGCGTCGGCGGGCAGTTGCCCGGTCAGCGCGTCCAGGTAGGCGTAGGTGGTGAAGCCGGCGCCGCCAAAGCTGTGGGCAAACGGGATGCGCTGCTCGTCCCGCTGCACCCAGGGGCCGGCGTCCTGCGCGGGAGCCAGCGTGTTGCCGCGGCAGGGCGTTTGCGCGGCCCGGCTGGCCGCGCACAGCATGGCGGCGCTGAAGTGCGGCCAGGGGGCGCTTGCCGGGCCTTCCTCGGCAAACAGGCTGCGCGTGATGCCGTCGGCGTCGACCTGCACCTGCACATGGCCGAGCTGGCTGGCGGCTTCGCGCAGCGGGGCGATCGGCAGGTCGGCCGCGGCAAGGCCTGCCTGGCCGCGGCGCGCCACGGGTAGGACGGTGCGGGCGCCGTGCTCGATCGCGCGCGCCAGCAGCAGGTCGTCGCCGGGGTAGTCGTCGTCGGGCTCGCCAAACAGAATGTCCAGCCCCAGCGCGCGCGGCTCCTGGGCGCTGACCTGGTTTACCAATTGGGCGTGCAGCGCGCGGCGCCAGGGCCAGCGGCCGATGGCCTCGATGCTGCGGTCGTCGATGGCGAGGATGACGATGTCCTGGCTGGGCGCGATGGTGCGCGTGCGCAGCGCCGCGTCCTGCACCAGCAGGTCAATGCGGTGCAGGCCGTCGTGCGCGGTCAGCCAGGCGACGCCGGCCAGCAGCGCCAGCGCCAGCAGCAGCCATTCGCGCCAGCGCGCCGATTTGCGCGGCGCCGGTGTACTGCCGGTGGTGGGCTTCATGCGTGGCTGGCCCGTGGCGCTGGTGTGCCATGGACGATGGCCTGGGCGCCGTGCGCTGTCGCCGGGCCTGGGCTCAGCGCGCCCACGGGCTGCCGTCGGAGGCGTTCACCGGCTGGCCGTCGCCGGTTTGCAGGCCGGTGCCCAGGCGCAGCTGGCGCGGCGTGGAGAAGTCGCTGACCAGGCCCGAGGCGTCGTCGCTCACCTGCAGGCGCACGTAGTAGCGGCCCAGCGGCAGCTGCGGCGCGGTCCAGCGCGGCTCGGCCAGCGTGTCGTCGGCCAGGATGGCGGCAAAGTCGGCTGCCGCCGCCAGCTGCAGGCGGTAGTGCTGGCCGCTCTGGCCGCTCCAGTGCAGCTGCGTCTGCGCGTCCTGGTGATCCAGCGCCAGCGCCTGCAGGTCGGGCGCGGCCGGGCGCTCGGCCAGCGTGAAGGCCTGGGGCGGGGCAAACGGGCCTTGGTCGTCCTGGCCCTGCGCGCTGCGGATGCTGGCCGCGCGCCATTGGTAGCGCCCCGGCGCCAGTGCGGACACGCCGGCCTGGCAATCGCCGTCGCTGACCTGGTCGAGCAGCGGCGCGGCAAAGTCGGCGCCGGCGGCGACCTGGATGCGGTAGCGCACGCTGCCGACCACGGGGGTGCACACCAGCTGGCCAGTGCCGCGTTCGAGCACCGCCTGCGGCGCCGGGCTCTGGTACAGCGGCGGCAGCGGGTGGGCCTTGACGGTGAGGCGGCGCTGCGCGGGCAGGCCGGGCAGCTGTTCGGCGTCGACGGCGCGCACGGCCAGGTGGTAGCTGCCGTCGTCCACGCTCGCCAGCAGCGCCTGCGGCCCTTGTACCGTGGCGCTGCGCACGATCTGGGTGAAGTCGGCGTCGCGCGCCAGCTCCACCTGCCAGGCGACGGCGCCGGCCTGCGCGGGCAGCGGCAGGCGCACGAAGTCGGCGTCGCCCACGGTGGCGGGCAGCGCGCTCAGGTCGGGCGCGGCCAGCAGCGGCCGCGGTGCGCCGGAGCGGCCGTCGGCCTGCACCTGCATGCCCTGGCCCGCGGGCAGCAGCGTGGGCGCCGGGGCGGCGGCCTGCACGGCCACCTCGCCCTCGGTGACCGTGGCCAGGGTCTGGCCGGCGCCGGTCAGCGCAACGCCAAAGCGTGTGCCACGCACGCTGGTGGAGGCGGCCGGGGTGCGGATCTCGAAGTGGCGGGCGCCGCCCTCGCTGGGTGCGACGGTCGATTCGACACTGCCGCGGCCCAGCTGCAGCACCGAGCGCGCGCTGCCTGCGCGACCCTGGCGGCGCAGTTGCTGCAGTTGCAGGTCGGCGTCGGCCTTGACGCGGATGATGGTGCCGTCGACCAGGCGCACGCTGACGAAGCCGTCGTCGGCCACCTGCAGGCGGGTGCCTTCGGGCAGGTCGTCGCCCGGCTGCAGCGGCCGGGCCTGGCCGGCGCCGGGCAGCAGCACCTGCGCCTGGCCCGAGACGAAGACGGCGCTGGCCTGCGCCGCGGGCAGCAGCGAGGCGGGAATGCGCAGCACGGTGCCGGGCATGAGCAGGCGCGGGTCGGCCACGTGGTTGATGGCCTGCAGCCGCGGCCACAAGCGGGGCGTGGCCAGGTAGTGCACCGACAGCGCCTCAAGCGTGTCGCCGGGCACGACCCGGTGCTCGATCACGTCTTGCTGCGCCCGCGCCGGCGCGGCCAGCGCGGCGCACAGGGCCAGCGCCAGGGCGGCGGCGGGGCGGATCGGGGCGGTTTGCATGCAACGGGCTTTCATCGGACGGTCAGGCGGCGGGGGCGTCTGGCGGCGCGACGGCTTCGAGCCGGTAGCCGACGCCGTAGACGGCGGTGATGGCGTAGCCATGCACGGGTTGCAGGTCCAGCGCCGCGCGCAGGCGCGAGACATGGGTGTCCAGCGTGCGCGAGATGACCTCGGCGCTGTGGCCCCAGATGGCGTCGCGCAGGTGGTCGCGCGAGAGCAGGCGCCCGGCGTTCTGGAACATGAACAGTGCCAGGTCGTACTCGCGGTTCTTCAGCTCGACGCTCTGGCCGTCCACCTGCACGCTGCGCGTGGCCGGGTCGAACCGGTAGCGGCCGAACTCCAGCGGTGCGTCGTTCTGGGCATGCTGCTCGGGCCAGGCGCGGCGCAGGAGCGCGGTGATGCGCGCCTTGAGCTCGGCGATGCGCACCGGCTTGCTCAGGTAGTCGTCGGCGCCGCAGGCCAGGCCCTGGACGATGTCCTGCTCGGTCTGGCGGTGGGTGACGAACAGGATGGGCAATTGCGCGCCCAGCTGCTCGCGCACCTGCGCGACGATCTGCGGGCCGCTGGTGTCGGGCAGCTCCCAGTCGACGATCAGGAGGTCGAAGCTCTCGCGGCGCAGCGCCTTGAGCAGCGCACCTCCGGTCTCGTAGGTGCGGCAGGCGTGGCCCATCTGTGCGAGCGTGCGCTCCAGCAGTTCGAGCTGGAGCGTGTCGTCGTCCACGGCGGCAATGCGCATGTTCGTCCTTTCTGTCGGGAGGGGCTGCGGAGCGTGCGGGCGCTTCTCATTCCATTTCTATATCAACCGATTACTTTGTCGGCTTCGCTTGTCGT
>PGEI01000187.1 GCA_002894305.1 Comamonadaceae bacterium CD01 | reverse complement strand
AGATGTTCATCTTCCAAGGCGCGCAGGCCGCCTGAACCCAACACTGAAAAGGAACCACACCATGATGAACCCCACCCAATCGCGCGTCATCGATCCGATTCTGAGCGCCCACGCACGCGGTTATGTACAGCCTGGCCTGATTGGCGAAGCCATCTTTCCGCGCGTGCCCGTCGCCATGTATGGCGGCAATGTGATCGAATTCGGCAAAGAGGCGTTTCGCCTCTACAACGTCAAGCGCGCCCCGGGCAGTGCTACACGGCGCCTTGAGTTTGGCTACGAGGGCAAACCCTTTGCTATCGTGCCGGGTGCGCTCGAGGCAAAGGTGCCGCGCGAATGGATGCGTGATGCCGCGCAAGTGCCCGGCATCGACCTGGCCAGCCGCGCTGTCAACACGGTGCTGCGTGCCATGGCGTTGAGCCATGAATACGAATGCGCGCAAATCGCCCTGAACGTCGGCAATTACGATGCCGACCACAAAGTGACGCTCACCGGCACCGATCGGTGGACGTCGGCCGCATCGAGCCCTAGCGACGATATCGACGCTGGCAAAGAGGCTATCCGCAGCAGCATCGGCATGCGACCGAACACCGTGATGCTGAGCTCCCGTGCGTTCAGCGTAGCGAAACGCCATCCCAAGCTGCTCGAACAGTTCAAGTACACAAAGGGCGGCCAGCTGACGATCGACCAGCTCAAAGAGCTGTGGGAAGTCCAAAAAATCGTGGTGGGTGAAGCCGTGGTGGCCACGGGCACCAACGATTCCTTTGGCGACGTATGGGGCAACGACGTGTGGCTAGGCTATGTGAACCAGAGCTCGAGTGCGAACAACGAAGAACCGTCCTACGGCTACACCTACACGATTGACGGCAACCCGGCTGTCGAACAGCCCTACTGGGAAGACAACGCCAAGAGCTGGATTTATGGCGTGTCGGATGACAACAGCCCCGTGCTCTCGGGCATGACAGCAGGCTATCTCATCAAAGATGCCGCCGCGGCGGCCGCGTAATGGGGGCGGCCATGAATGTGATTGTGCTCGAGCCGGTAAAGATCAGCGGGCGTGTTGCCAAACCCGGTGAAGTCATCGATACGGATGGGATGTCTGACGATTTTATCGAGGGGCTGCTTATCGCCAGCCTGGTCGCCGTCTATGACGATTCCGTTACCGCCGCGCCGACCGCAAAAACAAAACCCATCGCCCACGCCAAAGGCGCCAAGAAAGCCACAGCCTGACCCGCTGCGCCACACTGCCCTGCGTACCGATAAGCAGGGAGGAAGCCGGACCTCATCTCCGTCGGCTCGTTGGAGATGAGTGTCACAAGGAACGTTATGCAAGCGTACGCCACATCTGATGATTTCGTTGCTGCTTTCGGCCAGGATGAGGCCGTGCGGCTGACCGCCACATACGATGCACCCGACCAAGTCGATGTCACGACGCTCGCCGGTGCGCTGGATCGAGCGACGATTCGGGTGGATGCGATCACCTCGTTTCGTTATCCGGCCGGGTTCAAGATCGTGCCGCGCCTGCTGACAGGCATCACCTGCGATCTGGCGCGCTACGAGTTGGCCACCTCCGGCGGGCGTGTGCTCACCGAAGAGGTTGATAAGCGCCGCGAAGAAGCTGACAAGCTGTTGCGCATGCTGGCAGATGGCCGCGTGAAGCTGGGCCTCGATATCGATGACCAGCAAGTGGACTGGGGCCATGGTGTGCAGCAGTTACCTGCCGACACGACCTTGCGCGATGCGCTCGAGGATTACTGATGGCCGAGATCATCTATACCCGTATCGAGCGCGCAATCGTTGCGCGACTGCGCGAGGGCCTGGGCAAGATGGTGCGGGCCTGCGACTCGTACGGCGGTGAGCTTGATGATGACCTGGGTAACGTCATCACCCTGTTGCCTGCCGTCTGGGTGACCTTTGGTGGCATCAACGACACCAAGCCCGTGTCCACTGCCCGCCAGAAGTACCGGGTCAGCGGCACCTGGGTCGTCATGATCGGTGAAAAAACCAATGTGCGCGGCAACCAACCTGGACGCCAGGGCGGCCCGATGATCACCGAAGTGGGCACCTACCCGCTGCTCTACGCCGTGCGTCGCCTGCTCTCGGGCCAGGACCTTGGTATCGAGATCGATCAGCTGCGCCCTGGACGTGTGCGCACGTTGTTTAACACCCGCGTCTCGCAAACACCGATGACTGCCTTTGCCGCCGAGTTTCGCGCGGACTGGATCGAGGCCGCGCTGGATAACGGCCGCTGGCCAGCGCCAGAAGGTATAGACGATCTGGACGCGCTCTTTGCGCGCCACGCGGGCCGCACAGATACACCGTACCCGGATGTGTCTGGAATCAATATCCCCCTGCCGACCCAGGTCGGTGACTAATAGGAGACGGTCATGACCGCACCACGCGACACAATCAAAGTTCGCGCTGCCGACCCGGCGCTGCGCGTGCCATCTGAGCAGCACCCGCGCAAATACATTACAGGCCAGGCAGCCGCCACCGTGCCCTCCACGGCCTACTACCTGCGCCGCCTCGCAGCGGGCGAACTGGTCGAAGTCCCCGTGGGCGCTACGGCTGCGGGCGCACGTGACACCAAGACCAAAGGAGCCTGATGATGGCTAGCCCCACTATTTCGTTTGATCAGATTCCGGCAAGCATCCGCAAGCCAGGCAAGTATTTCGAGTTCAACACCAAGCTCTCGGTGAGCACGTTGCCCAGCAACCTGCAACGGGTGGTTGTGGTCGGCCAGCGCCTGTCAGCAGGCAGCACGCAAGCGCTTACCCCCGTTGACGTGTTCGACGACGTGCAGGCCGCTCAGCAGTTCGGACGTGGATCAATCGCGCACCTGATGGCCAAGGAGGCCATTACGGCAAACCCGTATGTGCAGCTCACGGTGATTGCCGTCGATGATGACGATGCTGGTGCGGCTGCTACGGGCACCATTACTGTGGCAGGTACCGTGACCGGATTGGGCGTTGCCAGCGTCTACGTGGCTGACACGCGTGTCGATGTCGCTGTTGCCTCCGATGCCACCGTCGCACAGGTGGCTATTGACCTCACAGTTGCGATCAATCGCGAGCTTGACCTGCCCGTCACTGCATCCAACTTGGATGGCGTCATCACGATCACAGCGCGGCACAAGGGCGAATCTGGCAATGGCATTACGATTTCTGCTGCCGTCACAGCGCCGGGGCTGACCGTCACGACGGCTGATATGAAAGATGGTGCGATCGACCCCGATCTTGCGCCGGCCTTTGCCGCGATTTTCGCTGCTGGTTACAACCTGGTGGCCATCCCGTTTACGACCGCAGCTGCGCTGACTGCGCTGCGCAATCACCTTGAGGCGGTGGGTAGCCCCATGGAACAGCGCGATGCGCTGGGCTTTGCTGGTTGGCCAGGCAGCCTGGCTGCGGGCAGCACGCTGGCTGACGACATCAATAGCGGCCTGATTTCGGTGGCCTGGCACAACGGCTCTGTGCTCACCGCCGGGCAGATTGCGGCGGGCTATGCCGCTGTAGTCGCGGCCGAGGAAGACCCTGCTCGCCCCCTGAATACGCTGGAGATCAAGGGGTTGGACGTGACCGCAGTGTCAGATCGCCCAGGACGTGTCGAACAGGAGAATGCCCTGTACAACGGCCTCACTCCGTTGGAAGTTGGCCCTGGCAACCGGGTGCAGATCGTGCGCGCCATCACCACCTACACCAAGGATGCCCAGGGGATCGATGATGTGAGTTTGCTCGATCTCACCACCATGCGCACGCTGCACTACACCCGCAAAGCGTGCCGTGATCGCATTGCGCTGCGCTTTCCACGTGAAAAACTCTCCAGCCGCACGGCAAAGCGGGTGCGCAGTGAACTGCTCGACGTGCTCTACAAGATGGAGGAGCTGGAGATTGTCGAAGAAGTCGCAGCCAACGCGCCCGGCGTGGTTGTCGAGCGAGACTTGCAAGACCCGAACCGGCTCGACGCGAAAATCCCCGTGGATGTCGTCAACGGGCTGCACGTGTTTGCCGGTCGCATCGACCTGCTGCTGTAACCCCCACCCAGAACGGAGAGCCACATGGCATTGGAAGAATACAAGGGCAGCATCGTCCTGGACATAAATGGCCAAGAGGTCGATGTCGTCGATCTGCAGGTCACCGAACGCACCGGCAAGAAACCCGTGCGCACCATGAACCGGGCGCTGCGCGTCAAGGGCTTCACACGCGGCCTGACTGAGTACGAGCTGCGGGTGACCGTGGCCATCCCGCTCTCGGGCGACATCGACTGGGCAGGCATCGAGGGCGCCAAGATCACCGAGTTTCCGGTGTCCGACGATGGCAACCGCACCTCATACCTCGATTGCGTCACGACCGAGGTCGGTGAGACCTACAACGTCGAGGGCGAGGCCCGGCGTGATATCAGCATGTTTGCCGCGCGCAAGGTGATCGAATGACGACGACAGTGGAACGCGGAGAGCTGCTCTATGGGCTGGAATATGAGGGCGTCGTGCACTATGACGTCACCATGCGCCTGGCCACCATTGCCGACAACATCGCGGCGCTGGAAGACGTGGGCGCAAAATCTGGCATCTCGATCACGGTCGCGATGCTGGCTCGCGCAATCGAATCCATCGGCACGATCCCCAAGCGCGCAATCACGGCAGAGTTGTTGATTCAGGGTCTGGCCGATGAAGAGTTTGATGGCCTGGTCGAGCTGCAGGCGCGCATTAAAAAAAAGCGGATGCGCTCGAAGCACGTCTCGCCGGATACCGGCAGCTCGCACTCATCCTTGGCCAGCACGGGTTCTGCCAAGACGACATCACCCGCATGACCTTTGCCGAGCTGGACGGCTGGCTTGCGGCCTTACGCAAGCTGCGTGAGCCGCCACGCCGTTTTGCTCGACGCCCAGGGCGCACGTCATCACCCGATGGCATGACCTGGGAAACCAAGACCCACCGATCGATCAGCCTGCGCCGCCCCCGGCCAGGCGCCACACCTCAGGAGGCCGACCATGGCAAGTGACATGAAGGTTGGCCTCACTCTAGAAGCCGAAGACCGGGCCAGCGCAGTCTTGCGTCGGGCATCAAGC
>PGEI01000186.1 GCA_002894305.1 Comamonadaceae bacterium CD01 | reverse complement strand
GCCGGCACAACCGCCGGTGCTTTCCTCGGCGAGCATTGGGTCATCGCGGCGCTCGGTTTGACCGGCCTGTTCCTTCTGTCCCTGTCGCGGGCGTTGCGGGCATTCAGGGAAAGAGAATGAGCGCTTTCCGGCCGGATGGATGGACGACGCCGGAACTGGCCCAAGCGGTCGAGCGCGGGCAGCTTGAACTGCACTACCAGCCCGTCGTCGATCTGCGCAGTGGTGGGATTGTCGGCGCGGAAGCCCTGTTGCGCTGGCGTCATCCGACGCTTGGACTATTGCCACCGGGCCAGTTCCTGCCCGTGGTCGAATCGTCCGGCCTGATGCCTGAAATCGGCGCTTGGGTGCTGGGCGAAGCCTGCCGCCAGATGCGTGACTGGCGAATGCTGGCATGGCGACCGTTCCGGCTGGCCGTCAATGTTTCGGCGAGCCAAGTGGGACCGGACTTCGACGGGTGGGTAAAGGGCGTGCTGGCTGATGCCGAGTTGCCCGCCGAGTATCTCGAAATCGAGCTGACCGAATCGGTCGCGTTTGGTGATCCGGCGATCTTCCCCGCCCTGGACGCCTTGCGGCAGATCGGTGTGCGCTTCGCCGCCGATGACTTCGGGACGGGGTATTCCTGTCTGCAACATCTGAAGTGCTGCCCAATCAGCACGCTCAAGATCGACCAATCGTTTGTCGCCGGGCTCGCCAACGACCGCCGCGACCAAACCATCGTGCACACCGTGATTCAGCTTGCGCACGGGCTGGGCATGGATGTGGTGGCTGAAGGCGTGGAAACATCGGCGAGTCTTGATCTATTGCGACAAGCGGACTGCGACACAGGACAAGGCTTCCTGTTCGCGAAGCCAATGCCGGCGGCGGCATTCGCCGTCTTCGTCAGTCAATGGAGGGGTGCCACCATGAATGCAAGTGACTCGACCACCACCAGTTGCTGCGTGTGCTGCAAGGAAATCCCGCTCGATGCCGCCTTCACCCCGGAAGGCGCGGAATACGTCGAGCACTTCTGCGGGTTGGAGTGTTATCAACGCTTCGAAGCGCGTGCCAAGACAGGGAACGAAACCGATGCCGATCCGAACGCCTGCGACTCGCTACCGTCAGATTGAGGCATACCCTAACTTGGCGTCAGACCATCCGGCGCTAAATCGTCAGAATAGAGTTGCCTTCCGAATTGATTGACATACGCCGTCAAGGGTCATAGATTTCTTCCTGACACATTTCCCTCAGGAGGATACCTTGCACGGTCAGCGCATCGGTTACGTCCGCGTCAGCAGCTTCGACCAGAACCCAGAACGGCAGCTCGAACAGATCCAGGTGGATAAAGTGTTCACCGACAAGGCGTCGGGCAAGGACACACGGCGGCCCGAACTGGAACGGCTGCTCGCCTTCGTGCGCGAAGGCGACACGGTCGTGGTGCACAGCATGGATCGTCTGGCGCGCAACCTCGACGACCTGCGCCGCCTGGTGCAGGGCCTCACCCAGCGCGGCGTACGCATCGAGTTCCTTAAGGAGCATTTGACCTTCACCGGCGAGGACTCGCCGATGGCGAACCTGATGCTGTCGGTAATGGGCGCGTTCGCCGAGTTCGAACGCGCCTTGATCCGCGAGCGGCAGCGCGAGGGCATCGCGCTCGCCAAGCAGCGCGGGGCCTACCGTGGCAGGAAGAAATCCCTGTCGTCTGAGCGTATTGCCGAACTGCGCCAACGTGTCGAGGCTGGCGAGCAAAAGACCAAGCTGGCTCGTGAATTCGGAATCAGTCGCGAAACCCTGTATCAATACTTGAGAACGGATCAGTAAATATGCCACGTCGTTCAATCCTGTCCGCCGCCGAGCGCGAAAGCCTGCTGGCGTTGCCGGACACCAAGGATGAGTTGATCCGTCACTACACGTTCAGCGAAACCGACCTCTCCATCATCCGGCAGCGGCGCGGCCCGGCCAACCGGCTGGGCTTCGCCGTGCAGCTCTGTTACCTGCGCTTTCCTGGTGTCATCCTGGGCGTCGATGAGCCGCCGTTTCCGCCCTTGTTGAAACTGGTCGCCGACCAGCTCAAGGTCAGCGTCGAAAGCTGGGACGAATACGGGCAGCGGGAGCAGACCCGGCGCGAGCACCTGGTCGAACTGCAAACGGTGTTCGGCTTCCAGCCCTTTACCATGGGCCACTACCGGCAGGCCGTCCAGTTGCTGACCGAGATGGCCTTGCAGACCGACAAGGGCATCGTGCTGGCCAGCACCTTGATCGAGCACCTGCGGCAGCAGTCGGTCATTCTGCCTGCCCTCAACGCCGTCGAGCGGGCGAGCGCCGAAGCAATCACCCGCGCCAACCGGCGCATCTACGATGCCTTGGCCGAACCGCTGTCGGACGCGCATCGCCACCGCCTCGACGATCTGCTCAAGCGTCGGGACAACGGCAAAACGACCTGGCTGGCCTGGCTGCGCCAATCGCCCGTCAAACCGAATTCGCGGCACATGCTGGAACACATCGAACGCCTCAAAGCGTGGCAGGCGCTCGACCTGCCTTCTGGCATCGAGCGGTCGGTGCACCAGAACCGCCTGCTCAAGATCGCCCGTGAGGGTGGCCAGATGACGCCCGCCGACCTGGCCAAGTTCGAGGCGCAGCGACGCTATGCCACCCTGGTGGCGCTTGCCATCGAGGGCATGGCCACCGTCACCGACGAAATCATCGACCTGCACGACCGCATCCTGGGCAAGCTGTTCAACGCCGCCAAGAACAAGCATCAGCAGCAATTCCAGGCGTCCGGCAAGGCGATCAACGCCAAGGTGCGGCTGTTCGGCCGCATCGGCCAGGCGCTGATCGAGGCCAAGCAGGCGGGCCGCGATCCGTTCGCCGCCATCGAGGCCGTCATGTCCTGGGATGCCTTCGCCGAGAGCGTCACCGAAGCGCAGAAGCTTGCGCAGCCCGAGGACTTCGATTTCCTGCACCGCATCGGCGAAAGCTACGCCACGCTGCGCCGCTACGCGCCGGAATTCCTTGCCGTGCTCAAGCTGCGGGCCGCTCCCGCCGCGAAGGACGTGCTCGACGCCATCGAGGTGCTGCGCGGCATGAACAGCGACAACGCCCGCAAGGTGCCCGCCGACGCGCCGACCGAGTTCATCAAGCCGCGCTGGCAGAAGCTGGTCATGACCGACACCGGCATCGACCGGCGCTACTACGAACTGTGCGCGCTGTCGGAGATGAAGAACGCGTTGCGTTCCGGCGACATCTGGGTGCAGGGGTCGCGCCAGTTCAAGGACTTCGAGGACTACCTGGTGCCGCCCGCGAAATTCGCCAGCCTCAAGCAGGCCAGCGAATTGCCGCTGGCCGTGGCCACCGACTGCAACCGGTACCTGAACGACCGGCTGACGCTGCTGGAAACACAGCTTGCCACCGTCAACCGTATGGCGACGGCCAACGAGCTGCCGGACGCCATCATCACCGAGTCAGGCTTGAAGATCACGCCGCTCGACGCGGCGGTACCCGACACCGCCCAAGCGCTGATCGACCAGACGGCAATGATCCTGCCGCACGTCAAGATCACCGAACTGCTGCTGGAGGTGGACGAATGGACGGGCTTCACTCGGCATTTCGCGCATCTGAAATCGGGCGACCCGGCCAAAGACAAGAACCTGTTGCTGACCACGATCCTCGCCGACGCGATCAACCTGGGCCTGACCAAGATGGCGGAGTCTTGCCCCGGCACGACCTACGCCAAGCTGGCTTGGCTGCAAGCCTGGCACATCCGCGACGAAACCTACGGGGCGGCGCTGGCCGATCTGGTCAACGCACAGTTCCGCCATCCCTTCGCCGAGCACTGGGGCGACGGCACCACCTCATCGTCGGACGGCCAGAACTTCCGCACCGGCAGCAAGGCCGAGAGCACCGGCCACATCAACCCGAAATACGGGAGCAGCCCAGGGCGGACGTTCTACACCCACATTTCTGACCAGTACGCGCCATTTCACACCAAGGTCGTGAACGTCGGCGTGCGCGATTCGACCTACGTGCTCGACGGCCTGCTGTACCACGAGTCCGACTTGCGGATCGAGGAGCATTACACCGACACGGCGGGCTTCACCGATCACGTCTTCGCCCTGATGCACCTCCTGGGCTTCCGCTTCGCGCCGCGCATCCGCGACCTGGGCGACACCAAGCTCTACATCCCGAAGGGCGACGCCGCCTATGACGCGCTGAAACCCATGATCGGCGGCACGCTCAACATCAAGCACGTCCGCGCCCATTGGGACGAAATCCTGCGGCTGGCCACCTCGATCAAGCAGGGCACGGTGACGGCCTCCCTGATGCTCCGAAAGCTCGGCAGCTACCCACGCCAGAACGGCCTGGCCGTGGCGCTCCGCGAGCTGGGCCGCATCGAGCGCACGCTGTTCATCCTGGACTGGCTGCAAAGCGTGGAACTGCGCCGCCGCGTGCATGCCGGCCTGAACAAGGGCGAGGCGCGCAATGCGCTGGCCAGGGCAGTGTTTTTCAACCGCCTGGGTGAAATCCGCGACCGCAGTTTCGAGCAGCAGCGCTACCGGGCTAGCGGCCTCAATCTGGTAACGGCTGCCGTCGTGTTGTGGAACACGGTCTATCTGGAACGGGCTGCGCACGCGCTGCGTGGCAACGGCCATGCCGTTGATGACGCGCTGTTGCAGTACCTGTCGCCGCTCGGTTGGGAGCACATCAACCTCACCGGCGATTACCTCTGGCGCAGCAGCGCCAAGATCGGCGCGGGCAAGTTCAGGCCGCTACGACCGCTGCAACCGGCTTAGCGTGCTTTATTTTCCGTTTTCTGAGGCGACCCCCAGTAGGCGAGGGCCGACCGATAGGTGCGGCGCGTGTTTTGCGAGGCTCCTTCGCGCAGGAGCGCCCGGATCGAGGCCTCGCTTGCCCCGAGGCTTGCGGCAAAAGCCGCGTGTTCCTCGTCGGCTGCTGCGAGGGCGGTCACGGGTTTGAAGCTCTTTTGCTTCATAAAAGCCTGCATATGACGTAGAGTAGTGTAGTAAAACACATGTATGCTGTTATTTATATACTAATTTTTCACTAAATAAAGTCATATTCAAGTATAATCTTGAGC
>PGEI01000185.1 GCA_002894305.1 Comamonadaceae bacterium CD01 | reverse complement strand
GCCCATGTGGCTCAGTGGTAGAGCACTCCCTTGGTAAGGGAGAGGTCATGCGTTCGATCCGCATCATGGGCACCACAATCTCTTGAACCAGCTCTATTCCACAGTCGGGAGTCAGTCATGGCAAAAGGTAAGTTTGAACGGACCAAACCGCACGTCAACGTAGGCACGATTGGTCACGTTGACCACGGCAAGACGACCCTGACGGCGGCCATCACCACGGTGCTGGCCAAGGCGATGGGCGGCGAAGCCAAGGGCTACGACCAGATTGACAACGCGCCCGAAGAAAAGGCGCGCGGCATCACCATCAACACCTCGCACGTGGAATACGAGACGGCCAACCGCCACTACGCGCACGTTGACTGCCCGGGCCACGCCGACTACGTCAAGAACATGATCACGGGTGCCGCGCAGATGGACGGCGCGATCCTGGTGGTGTCGGCCGCTGACGGCCCGATGCCGCAAACGCGCGAGCACATCCTGCTGGCGCGCCAGGTGGGCGTGCCCTACATCATCGTGTTCCTGAACAAGTGCGACATGGTCGACGATGAAGAGCTGCTCGAGCTGGTCGAGATGGAAGTGCGCGAACTGCTGTCGAAGTACGACTTCCCGGGCGACGACACGCCGATCATCAAGGGTTCGGCCAAGCTGGCGCTCGACGGCGACGAAGGCCCGCTGGGCGCGCAGGCGATCATGCAGCTGGCCGAGGCGCTGGACAGCTACATCCCCACGCCCGAGCGCGCGGTGGACGGCACGTTCCTGATGCCGGTGGAAGACGTGTTCTCGATCTCGGGTCGCGGCACGGTGGTGACGGGCCGCGTCGAGCGCGGCATCATCAAGGTGGGCGAGGAAATCGAGATCGTCGGTATCCACGACACGCTCAAGACCACCTGCACGGGTGTGGAGATGTTCCGCAAGCTGCTCGACCAAGGTCAGGCGGGCGATAACGTGGGCATCCTGCTGCGCGGCACCAAGCGCGAAGAAGTCGAGCGCGGCCAAGTGCTGGCCAAGCCCGGTTCGATCCACCCGCACACGAACTTCACGGCCGAGGTCTACATTCTGTCCAAGGAAGAAGGCGGTCGTCACACGCCGTTTTTCAAGGGCTATCGTCCGCAGTTCTACTTCCGCACGACCGACGTGACGGGCACCATCGAGCTGCCGGCCGACAAGGAAATGGTGCTGCCGGGTGACAACGTCTCGATGACGGTGAACCTGATTGCCCCGATCGCCATGGAAGAAGGCCTGCGCTTCGCCATCCGCGAAGGTGGTCGCACCGTGGGTGCCGGCGTCGTCGCCAAAATCATCAAGTAATTGATGCGCAGGCGAAGGCTTCGGCCTTCGCCCAGACTCGTTCTTTAGGGATACCCATGAAAAGCCAGAAAATCCGCATCCGCCTCAAGGCGTTCGACTACAAGCTGATCGATCAGTCCGCCGCCGAGATCGTCGATACGGCCAAGCGCACTGGCGCCGTGGTTCGTGGCCCGGTGCCGCTGCCCACGCGCATCCGTCGCTATGACGTGCTGCGTTCGCCGCACGTCAACAAGACCTCGCGCGATCAGTTTGAAATGCGCACCCATCAGCGCCTGATGGACATTGTCGATCCCACCGACAAGACCGTGGACGCCCTGATGCGTCTGGACTTGCCCGCTGGCGTGGACGTCGAAATCGCGCTGCAGTAATCCGGTAGCCCGCCCCCCTGTGGGGCGTATACCTCAAGCCGCTCTGTTTGTCTAGGCAGAGCGGCTTTTGCATGTTAGAATGCAAGGCTTCGCTATCTGTATTTATGGGTAGCGTGCGCGGCGCTTGCAGTACGCGCCGTCTGGGATGGCGTTTGCAGCATCAGGGCGCCGCCCATCGAGCCCCGGCCAATCGTAGTCGGGATTTAAGCTTACGGGTTTCAATACCCCGGAGAAAACAATGTCGAATTCGACACCTACGCCCGCGGCCTGGCGCCTCGGGCTCGTGGGACGCAAGGTCGGCATGACCCGCATCTTTACCGAGGAAGGCGAGTCCATCCCGGTCACTGTGCTGGACGTGTCCAACAACCGCGTCGCCCAGGTCAAGACGCCTGAAGTCGACGGCTATGCGGCTGTGCAGCTTGCCTATGGCACGCGGCGCGCCACGCGCGTAACCAAGGCGCAAGCCGGTCATTACGCCAAAGCAGGCATCGAAGCTGGCTCCAGCCTCAAAGAATTCCGTCTCGATCCCGCCCGCGCCGCCGAATTCACGGCAGGTGCCGTGGTCGCCGTCGAGTCCGTGTTCGAAGTGGGTCAACAGGTTGACGTCACGGGCACCTCGATCGGTAAAGGCTTTGCCGGTACGATCAAGCGCCACAACTTCGGTTCGCAGCGCGCTTCGCACGGCAACTCCCGCTCGCACCGCGTGCCCGGCTCCATCGGCCAGGCGCAAGATCCGGGCCGCATCTTCCCCGGCAAACGCATGTCCGGTCACATGGGCGACGTCACCTGCACCGTGCAGAACCTGGACGTCGTGCGCGTGGACGCCGAGCGCGGTCTGCTGCTGGTCAAGGGCGCCGTCCCCGGCCACAAAGATGCCGACATCGTCGTGTGCCCTGCCGTCAAGGCAGCGCCCAAGAAAGGAGCCTAATCATGGAACTCAAGCTCCTGAACGATCAGGGTCAGTCGTCGGCCACCGTTGCCGGCAACGATGAAATTTTCGGTCGCGAATTCAACGAAGCGCTGGTTCACCAGATCGTGGTGGCCTACCAGGCCAACGCCCGCATGGGCAACCGCGCGCAAAAGAATCGCGAAACGGTCAAGCACTCCACGAAGAAGCCCTGGCGCCAGAAAGGCACCGGTCGTGCGCGCTCCGGGATGACGTCCTCGCCCATCTGGCGTGGGGGTGGTCGCGCGTTCCCGAACTCGCCCGACGAAAACTTCAGCCACAAGGTCAACAAGAAAATGTACCGCGCAGGTCTGCGCGCCATTTTCTCGCAGCTGGTGCGCGAAGACCGTCTGGCCGTGGTGGAAAGCTTCACCCTCGAAGCCCCGAAGACCAAGCTGGCTGCCGCCAAGCTGAAAGATCTGGGCATCGCCGAGTCCGTCCTCATCATCACTGATGCGCTGGACGAAAACGTCTATCTCGCGACGCGCAACCTGCCTCACGTGGCGGTCATTGAAACGCGCTACGCCGACCCGCTTTCGCTGGTGCACTACAAGAAAGTGCTGGTCACCAAGCCGGCGGTCGCCCAACTCGAGGAGTTGCTGGGATGAATGCCGAACGTCTGATGCAAGTCATTCTGGCGCCCGTGGTCACTGAAAAGGCCACGATGATCGCCGAAAAGAACAACCAGGTCGCTTTCCGCGTGATTGCCGACGCCACCAAGCCCGAAATCAAGGCCGCCGTCGAGCTGCTGTTCAAGGTCGAGGTCGAGTCCGTGCAGGTTGCCAACCGCAAGGGCAAGGAAAAGCGTTTCGGCCGTTTCATCGGTCGTCGCCGCAACGAGCGCAAGGCCTTCGTCTCCCTGAAGGCCGGCCAGGAAATCGACTTTACGGAGGTAAACTAAATGCCGCTGGTTAAAGTCAAACCGACGTCCGCTGGCCGTCGTGGCATGGTCAAGGTCGTGCACCCCGAACTGCACAAGGGCCCGGGCTATGCGCCGCTGCTCGAACAGAAAACGCGTGGCTCTGGTCGCAACAACAATGGCCACATCACGGTGCGCCATCGTGGGGGCGGTCATAAGCAGCACTACCGCGTCGTCGATTTCCGTCGCAACAAAGACGGCATCGTCGCCAAGGTAGAGCGTCTCGAATACGACCCCAACCGCACGGCCCACCTGGCCCTGCTGTGCTACGCCGATGGCGAGCGCCGTTACATCATCGCTCCGCGCGGTCTTGAAGTCGGTGCCACCGTGGTGTCCGGCGCCGAAGCCCCCATCCGCTCCGGCAACACGCTGCCCATCCGTGCCATCCCCGTGGGTGCCACGATCCACTGCATCGAAATGCAGCCGGGCAAGGGCGCCCAGATGGCCCGCTCGGCCGGCGCATCCGCCGTGCTGCTGGCCCGCGAAGGCGTCTACGCCCAGGTTCGTCTGCGCTCGGGCGAAGTGCGCCGCGTGCACATCGATTGCCGCGCCACCATCGGTGAAGTCGGCAACGGCGACCACAGCCTGCGCCAGATCGGCAAGGCCGGTGCCACGCGTTGGCGCGGTATCCGCCCGACCGTTCGTGGCGTGGTCATGAACCCGGTGGATCACCCGCACGGTGGTGGTGAAGGCCGCACAGGCGAAGGCCGCGTGCCCGTCAGTCCGTGGGGCACTCCGACGAAGGGTTATCGTACCCGTCGTAACAAGCGCACAGACAATATGATTGTCTCGCGCCGCAAGCGCAAATAAGGGGCGAACACTATGTCACGTTCGATCAAGAAAGGCCCATTCGTCGATGCGCATCTGATCAAAAAGGTCGATGCCGCCGTCGGGGGCAAAGAAAAGAAGCCGATCAAGACCTGGTCGCGTCGTTCCACCATCCTGCCCGAGTTCATCGGTCTGACGATTGCCGTGCACAATGGCCGTCAGCACGTTCCCGTGTACATCAACGAGAACATGGTCGGTCACAAGCTCGGCGAATTCGCCCTGACGCGTACCTTCAAGGGTCACGCGGCAGACAAAAAGGCCAAGAGGTAAGCCATGGAAACTACCGCAGTCATTCGCGGCGTCCATATTTCCGCTCAGAAGACCCGCCTGGTGGCGGATCTGATCCGTGGAAAATCCGTGGCGCATGCGCTCAACATCCTGACGTTCAGCCCGAAAAAGGCGGCTGGCATCCTCAAGAAAGCGCTCGAATCGGCCATCGCCAATGCCGAGCACAATGACGGTGCCGACATCGACGAACTGAAGGTCACCACCGTTTATGTGGACAAGGGCCAGTCGATGAAGCGTTTCTCGGCACGCGCCAAGGGCCGTGGCAACCGCATCGAAAAGCAGACCTGCCACATCGTGGTCAAGGTCGGGGCGTAAGGAGTCGCAATGGGACAGAAAATCCACCCAATCGGGTTCCGCCTCGCGGTCAACCACAACTGGACTTCTCGCTGGTACGCCAACGATAAGGTCTACGGCGACATGCTGGCCGAAGACATTCGTGTGCGCGAGTA
>PGEI01000184.1 GCA_002894305.1 Comamonadaceae bacterium CD01 | reverse complement strand
CGATTCTTGAGTATTGTGAAAATATTGGAGAAGAACATGGTGCGATAATATCGACATTGATATCTATTTCTAGAAATGATTGGGATACACATGAAAACTCTTGGGACTTCACCGACTCTCCGTTATTGAGCAACGATCATCGCAGATTCACACTGGAAGCAACCTACCACTTCGTCCGCACCCACTGGCGCAAGATAACGTTGGAAATGCAACGCCTGGAAGAAGAAAACAACCGCATCTTCATCGACGCCTACGGCCTGAAAGACGAACTCTCCCCCGAAGTCCCCCTGGACGAGATCACCCTCACCTGCAACCCCCACTACCGCTACAGCGGAAACAAGACCGAGGACGAGCTGGAAGCCCTGCTGCTGGCCGACACCATGCGGGAATTCATTTCCTACGCCGTGGGCTGCATGCTGGGTCGTTATTCTCTGGACAAACCAGGGCTGATCCTGGCCAACCAGGGTGAGCCCCTGGCTGACTATCTGAAACAGGTGCCACAACCCAGCTTTACGCCGGACAAAGATAACGTCATCCCCATGTTGGATGGCGACTGGTTTGCCGACGACATCGTGGAACGCTTCCGGCAGTTTCTGCGCATCACCTTTGGCGAGGAACACTACAAGGAAAACCTGCAATTCATCGAGCAGGCCCTGAACGTCAAGGGCAAGCGCAACTACACCTTGCGCGATTACTTCCTTGGTGAGTTCTACACCGACCACGTCAAGCGCTACAAGAAGCGCCCGATCTATTGGCTGTTCTCCAGCCCCAAGGGCAGCTTCAATGCGCTGATCTATATGCACCGCTATCGCCCGGATACCGTCAGCGTGGTGCTGAATGATTACCTGCGCGAATTCCGTGCCAAGCTGGACGCCCACCTGCAGCACCTGAAGGCCACCAGCATCAGCGCCGGCAGCAGCCAGGGGGAAAAGACCAAAGCCCTGAAGGAAATCGACAAGGTCACCAAGGTCATGGCCGAGCTGGAAGACTATGAACGCGATGTCCTTTATCCTTTGGCCACGCAACAGATCGAAATCGATCTGGATGATGGCGTGAAGGCCAACTACCCAAGGTTCGGCGCTGCGCTGAAGAAGATCCCGGGGCTGGATGCCGAGGACGACGATTGAGGGCACTATGCTGATTCATTCAATTCAACTGAATAATTTCTTGAGCTTCGGGCCATCCGCCAAGGCGCTGCAGCTGGGGCCGCTGAATGTGCTGATTGGTCCCAACGGGTCTGGCAAGTCCAACCTGATGGAGTCGATCACCCTGCTGCAAAGCGCACCGGACAAATTGATGGACCCCATCCGCGATGGTGGAGGTGTGCGAGACTGGCTCTGGAAGGGCGGCAGCACCACGCCCGAAGCGTCCCTGGATTTTGTGCTCTCCAACCCGTTGGGCAAGCAGAACCTGCGATACACGCTGGCTTTCACCGAAGTCGGGCAGCGCTTTGAGATCGTCGATGAGCGGGTGGAAAATGAGGCTCCCCAGGACGAACAGTACGCGGAACCCTATTTTTATTACCACTTCAATCGCGGCAGGCCCGTTCTGAATGTGGGCAGCGAAAAACGTGCGCTACGGCAAGAGGATGTCGATCTCGAAAAATCCATTTTGTCCCAGCGCAAGGATCCCGATCAGTATCCGGAAATCACCTGGCTGGGCCAGACGCTGGGCAAGATCCGGCTGTACCGCGAATGGAGCTTTGGACGGTACACCGCACCACGCGCTCCCCAGAAAACTGATCTGCCCAATGTGCATCTGGAGCCCGACGCAAGCAACCTGGGGCTAGTCCTGAATCGGCTGAGCAACCAGCCCGCCGTCAAGCAGCGCCTGCTCACTGCCCTGCAGGCCCTCTACGAGGGCATCACCGACTACCATGTGCAGTTCGAAGGCGGTACCGTCCAGGTATTCTTCCACGAGGGGTCCATCCCGATTCCGGCCACACGGCTATCCGATGGCACCCTGCGCTATCTGTGCCTGCTGGTCGTGCTATGCCATCCCAATCCCCCACCCCTGGTTTGCATCGAGGAACCCGAGCTGGGCCTGCACCCAGACGTCCTGCCCACCCTGGCGGAACTCCTGAAGGAAGCATCCACCCGCACCCAGCTGATTGTCAGCACCCACTCCGACAGCCTGGTCGATGCGCTGAGCGACCAACCTGAAGCCATTATCGTGGCTGAACGATCTGCACAAGGCACCCACCTGACCCGGCTGGATGCTGTCCAACTGCAGCCCTGGCTGGAAAAGTATCGCCTGGGACAACTCTGGACACGCGGCGAGATTGGGGGGACACGATGGTAACGCTGTATGTTGAAGGCGGTGGCACGGCCGGGTCTTTGAAGGCAGAGTGCCGGAAAGGATTCAGACTATTCTTGGAAGCTGCTGGATTGATTGATGACAAGCTACGAATCGTAGCCTGTGGCAGTCGAGAGGATACCTATGACTCGTACTGCACGGCCCTGCATGCTGGAAAGGCTGCCATCCTGCTGGTTGATAGCGAAGCACCCGTGAGTCCCGAGGCGCAGCCCGGAAATAGCAGCTTGCAGGCTGATCGTGCCAAATGGAAACCCTGGCTGCACCTGAAGCAACGCAAGGGTGATGGTTGGAATAAACCAGATGGTGCAAGCGATCTGGATTGCCACTTGATGGTGCAATGTATGGAAGCCTGGTTAGTAGCCGATCCCAGTACGCTGAAAAAGTACTTTGGCCAAAGTTTCCACGAAAAAAAACTACCCAATGCAGCCAACCCCCTGGAGCTAGTGGACAAGGATGCGTTGTACCGTGCGCTGAAGGACGCGACCAAAAGCTGCCAAAAAGGGGCTTATGGCAAGGGCAAGCATTCATTCGACCTGCTGGCCCTGACGGATCCTGCCAAAGTCACACAAGCCTCCCCGTGGGCACAACGGCTGATCGAAACACTCCAGGAAACACGCTGACGTGAGCAAGTGGTGAGTAAATTAATGAGCAAGTCAGTGCACAAGCCGTCTACCCCCACGGCTAGAGTTGCAGCTAGAGTCACGGCTAGAGTCAGAAAGGAACCCAAAGATTGACCAACCCCCGCATCACCCAGGCCCTGAGCCGACTGTTCGACAAGCACCGCATCGTGTTCTGGCACGACGCGCAGCAGGAATTTCGCACGGAATTCGATTCTCTGGATCTACCGGATGTGCAGTGCATCACGGTGGCCAACAACGAGTTTGGTCTCAAGTACCGCATCCTGCGCGAAGAACCCCAGCAGAAATTCCTGCTGTACCAGGACGGCCCGCTGCCCGCCAAAGACACCGACAACTGGTTGTTGGACGTGCAACTGGCCTACGGGGAATTCCGCACCGACCAGACGGCCATCTGGCTGTCTGACCTGGAGCTGGGCCTGGATTTCGCCCCGGTTGTGCAGCAGCACACGGAATTTTTCCAATCGGCCAAGCGCCTGGAAAAGCTGAAGGCCAGCCTGCAGTCTGATGATACGCAGGGGCATATCCGCCTGAAGATGCTGGCCGTGTGCGCGGGTAGCGACCCCGGCCTGGATGATGTGGTGGCCAGTCTGCTGCAGGATCTGGCCAACGAGGACGAAGACGCCATCCACCTGATCGAACGCTGCCACTTGGATACCGTGCTGTGGGAACAGATGGCTCGCTGCTATGGGTACCAGTCGACATCGCCGGGGGTACGGGACTTTGCCATCGAGCTTTTCAAATCCTGCTACGCCATGGGGACCGACGGCCCGGTCAGGCTGAATGGCGACGCCCTGGTGTTTCTGAAGCGCTGGAAGGACAGCCGCCGCTTTGAGATCGGCTTTGTCACCCTGTCCAAGCAATGCGCTCAGATTCTGGATATCGAACACGACCTGGCCCAGCGGGATTTCCGCGACCTGATGGCGCTGGATTATTTTCGTCTGATCGACCAGAAAATCATCAGCGACCTGGTGCGCGCCGTAGTGGCCCGAACCGTATCCAGTGGTGAGGTCTCGCAGTGGGTACGCCAGCGCCGCCAGAGTCACTGGTATCAGGGCTTTGAAGACCTGTATGAAGCCATCGAGCAGGCCAGCCTGCTGACCCAGGCCCTGGCCGAATCCGACCTGCACATGGGCAGCCTGGCCGAAGGCGTGCAGCGCTACAGCCAGCACTGGTACCGGCTGGATCAACATTACCGCAAGTTCATTTTCCACGTGCGCAAGTCGGGCCAAGCATCCCTGATGGGGCCGCTGCTGGATCAGGTCGAGAACTTGTACACCAACACTTTCCTGCTGACCCTAGGTGACGGCTTCAGCCAGCAGGTGGAACAATCCGCCCTGTGGCAAGCCCAGCCCGTGAAACGTCAGGATGAGTTTTACCGCTACTGGGTGCAGCCCTTTCTGGACAAGGACATCAAGGTCTGCGTGATCATTTCCGACGCCATGCGCTACGAGGTTGGCGAGGAACTGCTGGGCCGCATCCGCCAGGAAGACCGCTACGGCGCCACCTTGGAACCAGCACTGTCCATGCTGCCCAGTTACACCCAGCTGGGCATGGCGGCCCTGCTGCCGCATCAGACGCTGGCCATTGCCAACAACGACACCGGCACCGTACTGGCCGATGGGCAAAGCACCCAGGGCACGGCCAACCGAACCAAAATCCTGCAAGCCGCTTTGCGCGGCCGGGGCCTGGCGATCAAAGCGGATGACTTCATGCAGCTGAACCGCGACGATAGCCGCGAGCTACTGAAAGCCAACGATGTGGTCTATCTGTACCACAACCGCATCGACCACACCGGCGACAAAATGCATTCCGAGGGCCAGGCCTTCGAGGCCGCCGACGCCACGCTGGACGACCTGCTGCGCCTGGTGAAAAAGCTGACGGCAGCCAACGTCAGCAATATCCTGATCACGGCCGACCACGGCTTCATCTACCAGGACCGGGAACTGGCCGAGAGCGACTTTCTGGCCGCCGAAGTCACCGGGCAGGCCGTGTTGTACCGCGACCGTCGCTTCGTGCTGGGCAAAGGGCTGGCCGATTCCCCCAGCCTGCACGGCTGGACATCCCCAGCGCTGGGCCTGTCGGGCGATGTCGAGATCCGTATCCCCAAGTCCATCAACCGCCTGCGCCGCCAGGGCTCTGGCAGCCGCTTTGTGCATGGCGGGGCCACCCTGCAGGAAGTCGTCATC
>PGEI01000183.1 GCA_002894305.1 Comamonadaceae bacterium CD01 | reverse complement strand
GTGCTGTAGCACGACAAGCGAAGCCGACAAAGTAATCGGTTGATATAGACCTCGCGCGACCGTAGCGGTGCCAAGACGAGGCGCGGGCCTGGCATGCCGCGCGCGCACTACAGCATGTGGTGCAGGAACGCCTGAGCGCGCTCGTTGCCCGGGTCGGCAAAGAACTCGCGCGCCGGGCGTGCGGCCAGCAGCTCGCCCTGGTCCATGAAGGCCACGGTGTGCGCCACCTCGCGGGCAAAACCCATCTCGTGCGTGACCACCAGCATGGTCATGCGCTCGTCGGCCAGCTCTCGCATGGTGCGCAGCACCTCGCCGGTCAACTCGGGGTCGAGCGCGCTGGTGGGCTCGTCGAACAGCATGATGTCGGGCTGCATGCACAGCGCCCGCGCAATCGCCACGCGCTGCTTCTGCCCACCCGACAGGCGCGCCGGGTAGTTGTCGCGCTTGGCCGACAGGCCCACCTTGGCCAGCAGTGTCTCGGCGCGGGCAATGGCCGCGTCGCGCGCCATGCGCTGCACGACGATGGGCGCCTCGATCAGGTTCTCCAGCACCGTCAAATGCGGAAACAGGTTGAAGTGCTGAAACACCATGCCCATCTTGGCGCAGATGCGGCGCAGCTCGGCGTCGGGCACATAGCTGCAGCGGCCCTGTGCATCGGTGCGCGCCAGCACCTCGCCCTCGATGGCGACGCTGCCGCCGTCGATCGTCTCCAGATGGTTCAGGCAGCGCAAGAACGTGCTCTTGCCCGAGCCCGACGGTCCGATGATGGCCACCACCTCGCCGCGCGCGACCTGCAGCGTCACGCCGCGCAGCACCTCCTGGTGGCCAAAGTGCTTCTTGACGCCTTTGGCGTCGATCATCGGCAGCTCACTCGTCGAATCGGGCATACCGCCGCTCCAAGCGCTGAAAGCCCCAGGTCAGCACCAGGGTCATCAAGAGATAGAACACCGCCGCAACGATGAACGGCGTGGTCGTGAAGTCGCGCTGCACGATGCCGCGCGCCGCGCGCAGCAGGTCATTGAGCGCCAGCACGTAGATCAGCGAGGTGTCCTTGACCAGCGTGATGGTCTCGTTGCTCATCGGCGGCAGGATGGAGCGCACCATCTGCGGCAGCACGATTCGGCGCATGCTCTGGCCGTAGTTCATGCCCAGCACCTTGGCCGCCTCGTACTGGCCGCGGTCGACCGACTGGATGCCGGCGCGAAAGATCTCGGCAAAGTAGGCCGCGTAGTTCAGCGCGAACGCCGCCACCGCCGCCGGAAAGTCGGGCAGGCGGATGCCGATGACCGGCACGAAGGGCAGCGCGAAATAGATGAACAGCATCTGCAGCATCAGCGGCGTGCCGCGCATCAGCCAGATGTAGCCATTCACGGCCGCGGACAGCGGCGCGAAATGCGAGATACGCGCCAGCGCCAGCACCAGGCCCAGCGGCACCGACAGCACCAGCGTGATGACGAACAGCTTCAGGGTGACCAGTGCGCCTTGCGCCAGCGGCCCCAGAAGGGAGAAAACATAATCCATGGACGGCTTTGAGGCCTCGTGCAGCGATCAGCGCGGCGCTGGCGCGCGGCATGGGCAATGAAAAAGGCACCGGTGCCGTCGCAGCAGGCCGGTGCCGGGCAGGTGGCCAATGCGGCCAACCACGCAGTTTACTTGATGATGTCCTTGCCGAACCACTGCTCGGAGATCTTGGCTGCGGTGCCATCGGCCTTCATGTCGGCCATGGCCTGGTCCAGGCGCGTCAGCAGCTCTGTGTCGTCCTTGCGCAGGCCGACGCCGTATTCCTCGGTGCCGAAGTTCTCGTCCAGCACGCGGTACAGCTCGGGTTTCTTGGCCACGTAGTAGCGGCCCACCACCTCGTCGACCACCACGGCCTGCAGGCGGCCGGCGCTCAGGTCCATCAGCGCGGTGACGTTGTCGCCAAAGGTCTTGAACTCTTTGAACGACTGGAAGACCGCGTCCTCCTTCTTGACCGCGTCGACGGCGCTGGAGCCCTCCTGCGCGCCGACGACCTTGCCCGCCAGGTCGGCCTTGGTCTGCGTGTCCGAGTCGGCCGGCACGACGATGATCTGGTGGTTTTCCATGTAGGGTGCGGTGAACGCGATGTTCTGCTTGCGCTCTTCGGTGATGGTCAGGCCGTTCCACAGCACGTCCACGCGCTTGCCCGACAGCTCGGCCTCCTTGGCGCTCCAGTCGATAGGCTTGAACTGCACCTGCAGGTCCAGGCGCTTGGCCGCTTCCTTGGCCATGTCGATGTCAAAGCCGACCAGCTCGTTCTTGTCGTCGCGGAAACCCATCGGCGGGAAGTTGTCGTCCAGGCCCACGACGATCTGCGTGATCGCCGCCGGCGCCTCGGGCGCGGCAGCCGCGGGCGTGGCCTCCTCCTGCTTGGAACAACCGGCCAGGACAACGCCCAAGGTCAGCAGGGCAACGGCAGCGAGCTTTTTCATAGGAACAAGGTCTTTTCGAAAGGACGTAAAAAAACAGGCGTCATGCCTGCGGAAAGCGCAATTGTCCCATCAAACACGGTTGTCGCGCCAGCCCATCCCCGGTCGCGGCCGGGCCAAACCCGGGCGCGGCCGGCCCGCAGGCCGGCAGCTCCCCGCGCCGGGTCAATCCACGCGCGCGCCCGAGGCCTTGACGACGGGCGCCCAGCCGGCCACCTCGTCGTGGATGAACTGCCCGAACGCCTGCGGCGTATTCTTCTCGGCCACCGCGCCCAGCTTGTCATAGGCCTGCCGGATCTGCGGCTTGTCGAACGAGGCGTTCATCACCTGGTTGATCTTGTCGATGATCTCCTTGGGCGTTCCCTTGGGCGCGACCAGGCCGAACCAGGAGGTCACGTCGAACGGCGCGACGCCGCTCTCCTCCATCGTCGGCACGTCGGGCGCCGACGGCGAACGCTGCCTGGTCGTCACCGCCAGCGCGCGCAGCTTGCCCGACTGGACGTGGGGCCAGGCCGAGGGCATGTTGTCGAACATGAACTGCACCTGACCGCCGATCAGGTCGGTCATCGCCGGCGCGCTGCCCTTGTACGGGATGTGCTGGGTCTTCAGCCCGGTGCGCACCTTGAACAGCTCGCCGGCCATGTGGATGGAGGTGCCGCTGCCCGACGACGCATAGGCCGCCTTGTCGTCATTGGCGCGCGCCCAGTCGATCAGCTCCTGCACCGTCTTGGCCGGCACGGCCGGGTTGACCACCAGGATGTTGGGCACCTTGGCGGCCAGCGCCACGGCGTCGAAGTCGCGCATCAGGTCGAACTTGACGTTGGGATAGAGCGTCTGGTTGATCGTGCTGGTCACCGCCATGAACAGCAGCGTGTAACCGTCTGCCGGCGCCAGGCGCACCATATCGGTGGCAATGTTGCTGCCGCCGCCGGGGCGGTTGTCGATCACGAAGGACTCGCCCAGCGCCTCGGTCAGCTCCTTGGCCATCAGGCGCGCGACCACGTCGGTGGTGCCGCCGGCGGAGAAGCCGACGACGATGCGCACCGGCTTGCTCGGATAGGCCTGCTGGGCCTGCGCGCCCAGGGCACATGCGCCAGCCGCCGTGGCCAGCGCCAGCTGCGCCACAAGGCGCCGGCGGCGCGAGAAATGGGTTTTCGTCACGGGTGTCTCCTTGTCATCCTGTGGATCGCACCGGTGCCTGCCCAGACGCCGGAGGCAACAGTCTAACCAGTGCTTTTCAGGCCGGATAACGGGTTTGCAGCAGGTCTTGCAGTCCGAACTCCTCGCCGATGGCCTGCAGCCGCTCGCGCGCGCTGCGCTTCTTCTGTCCGGTGTAGCGCGCCAGGATCAGCTCGTTCTTCAGGCTGTGTTCCCAGCCCACCAGCTCGGTCACCGTGACCTGGTAGCCGCTGGCCTCCAGGTACAGGCAGCGCAGCACGTTGGTGATCTGGCTGCCCAGCTCGCGCGTGTGGATGGGATGACGCCACAGCTCGGCCAGCGGCGTGCGCGCCAGCTGCAGCGCCTTGTTGCGCCGCAGATGGGCCGCAGCCTCGGCCTGGCAGCAGGGCACCAGCACCATGTGCCGCGCCTGCTTGGCCAGGCCAAAGGCAATCGCGTCGTCGGTGGCGGTGTCGCAGGCGTGCAGCGCGGTGACGACGTCGAAACGTCCGGGCAGGTCGGCCTGCGCGGCGTCGGCCACCGACATGTCGAGAAAGCGCATGCGCGCAAAGCTCAGCTGCTGCGCCAGCGCGCGCGAGCGCTGCACCAGCTCGGCGCGCCACTCGATGCCGACGATCTCGCCGCGGCCCAGCGGCTTGAAGAACAGGTCGTAGAGGATGAAGCCCAGGTAGGACTTGCCCGCGCCGTGGTCGGCCAGCAGCGGCGCATGGCCATCTGCCGCGACCTCCTGCAGCAGCGGCTCGATGAACTGGTACAGGTGGTAGACCTGCTTGAGCTTGCGCCGCGAGTCCTGGTTCATCAGGCCGTCGCGCGTCAGGATGTGCAGCTCCTTGAGCAGCTCGACCGACTGCCCCGGGCGCAGCTCGGCGCGCACCGCCTCCTGCGCGGCCGCTCGTGCGTCGCCCGCGCCCTGGCGGCGCGGCCTCATGCCTGGCCCTCGCCTTCCCCTTTGTCGTGGTGAAACGGGCAGCGCGCACCCACGTCGAGCGCCCTCCAGCCTTCGGCACCGAGTTTTTCGACCACCTCGATGTTGCGCTCGAAGATTTCCTCTGCCTCGGGGAATTGCTCGACCGCGCGGTCGATGCTCTCCTCGCGCAGCAGGTGCAGCGTCGGGTACGGCGAGCGGTTGGTGTTGTTGCTCGCGTCGTCCGGCTGCGTGCCCTCGAACTGGAAGCGCGGGTGAAACGACGCCACTTGCAGAATGCCGGCCAGATCCATCGCCTCGACCAGTTCATCGGCCAGCTCCAGGAAATCGTTGAAATCGAGAAAATCGGGCATGGCGCGCGGCGCGATGAGCAGCGTCGTGTCGCGCCGCTCGGCGCTGGCCTCGGCCAGCGCTTCGAGTTCGCGCTGCAAGTCCTGCAGCAACGCGCGGCCGTCCCCGGCATGGCTGACCGCGTAGTGGATCTGCCCCTTGGTGTGCACGCTCTTGGCAAATGGGCACAGATTCAGGCCGATGACGGCACGCTCTAGAGCATTTTTGATTTAATTATTTACGATGTGTATGATGAGTTCCTC
>PGEI01000182.1 GCA_002894305.1 Comamonadaceae bacterium CD01 | reverse complement strand
GATGCCAGCCCCGGCGGCATCGAATTCTTCCACGGCTACACGTTCTCCGCACATCCGATGGCGACGGCAGCCATCCTTTCAACACTGGGCGTCTACCACGACGAAGACCTGTTCAACCGCGCCAAAGAACTGTCCAAGGCCTTTGAAGACGCCGCACACGCCCTCAAGGGCAAGCCGCACGTCATCGACGTTCGCAATCTGGGCTTGGTGGGCGGCATCGAACTCAGCCCGAGAACAGGTAAACCGGGCGCACGGGCCGCGGAGGTCTTCAACAAGTGCTTCGACAAAGGAGTGCTTGTACGCTACACGGGCGACACCATCGCCATCTCGCCGCCGCTCATCATCACAGAGAATCAGATCGCACAAATCTTCGAAACGATCGCCGAGGTACTGGGCACCGTCGATTGACCCATCCACTTCGCCGATTTCAACAGGACACTTCTCTATGATTCAGGCATTTACCGATACAGCCGAGGTCGTTCATTTCATCCACGGACAACGCACTGCGGGTGTCGGCACGCACACGCAGGCAGTCTATGACCCGGCGCTAGGCAAAGCGGCCCGTCAGCTGCGGTTGGCTGAAGCTGCCGACGTGGACGCCGCAGTGCAATCCGCCCGCAAAGCTTTCCCGGGCTGGGCCAACACACCCAGCCCCAAACGGGCGCGGGTGCTGTTTCGTTTCCTCGAATTGCTCAACGCGCACCAGGACGAGCTGGCCGCCATGATCACGGCGGAACATGGCAAAGTGTTCAGCGACGCCAAGGGTGAACTCTTTCGCGGCATCGAGGTCGTCGAATTTGCCTGCGGCATCCCGCAGTTGCTCAAGGGCGACTACACCGAAGAGATCGCCACGGGCATGGACAACTGGACGGTACGCCAGCCGCTCGGCGTCGTGGCGGGCATCACGCCGTTCAACTTCCCCGCCATGGTGCCATGCTGGATGTTCCCCATCGCGCTGGCTACTGGCAACTGTTTCATCCTCAAGCCCAGCCCGCGCGACCCGTCGGTCACGCTGCGCATGGCCGAACTCCTCAAAGAGGCAGGCCTGCCCGACGGGGTCTTCAATGTCGTACAGGGCGACAAGACAGCCGTCGATGCCCTGGTGGTCCATCCCGACGTCAGCGCCATCAGCTTCGTGGGCTCCACGCCCATCGCGCGCGCCATCTACGAAGGCGCCGCCAAGCATGGCAAGCGTGTACAGGCGCTGGGCGGGGCCAAGAACCACATGGTCGTCATGCCCGACGCCGACATGGAACAAGCCGCCAATGCGCTGATCGGTTCAGCCTACGGATCGGCGGGCGAGCGCTGCATGGCCGTCTCGGTCGGCGTCCTGGTAGGAGATGCCGCCGAAAAATTGATGCCTGTCCTCGCCCAGCACGCGAAATCCCTCAAAATCTCGCACGGGATGGATGCATCCGCCGAAATGGGCCCCATCGTCACCCGCGAGGCCCTCGAACGCATTCAGAACTATCTGGATATCGGCGTACAAGAAGGCGCCCAACTGGTCGTTGACGGACGCGGCCTGAAGGTGCGGGGCTACGAAGAAGGGTTCTTCCTGGGCGGATGCCTATTCGACCATGTCGAACCAGGCATGCGCATCTACGAAGAAGAAATCTTCGGCCCGGTACTTTCCTGCGTGCGCGCAAAAGACATCGAAACAGCCATTCGCATCATCAGCGAACATCCCTTCGGCAATGCCGCCGCCTGCTTCACCCGCGACGGCCATGCGGCCCGTGAATTCGCGCGACGCACGCAAATCGGCATGATCGGCATCAACGTACCCATTCCCGTGCCCATGGCCTTCCACGGCTTCGGCGGCTGGAAGCAAAGCCTCTTTGGCGACATGCATGTCTACGGAGAAGAAGGTGTGCGCTTCTACACACACCAGAAATCGATCATGCAACGCTGGCCGGACAGTACCGCCAAGGGGGCCGAATTCATGTTCCCCACCAACAGCTGAGGCAGCCACATCAGGCGGCCTGGCGTGGCTGCCTGAATTCAGACCACCGGGAGTCCTTGAAACACACCAGACATACGCGACACATTCCCGACGAACCATGCCTGCGAACCCTCGAAGGCCTGGCACCGTCATCCCACCGGAGACAGGAGATGTTCTATCACTCGAATTGCCGGTCTACGCCTTCACAGAAAGGCAGCCACAATGTCATCACGATTGCTGCGATAAAAGCCCGACGGCCCATATCGGGCTATTTGCAGCAGCCCCACAAGATAAGTCAGGACGCCCTCGGATGTCCGTCCTCGACGCATGGTGCGCTCCAGGCATCGCCAGGCATCTTTCCGCCAGCCTGCCTGAACCCACGATTGCCACTGACCACCCTGGCTCGAACCAAACAAGCAAATGCAAGGCGGCACGCCACGCGTTGGCACCGACTCGTCCGTCAATCGTGAAACTCACAGAGCGCGGGTTTCCCGCGCACGTCGGAGCACCCGGAAATGACATCTCAAACTATCGTCACGCGCGCCGCAACGACGCCCGCCCCGTCCACCAAACTGGCACGCAACCGGCTGGGCACTTTCGCCATCTTCTTTCTTGTCGTCTCGGCCGCGGCACCGCTGACCGTCATCGTCAATAGCGGCATCTTCTACCACTTCGGCGGCATCGGCGCACCCGGCGCGATGCTGTTTGCCGGCATCACACTGATCCTCTTCTCGCTGGGCCTCACCGCGATGTCCCACCACGTCAAGAATGCGGGCGCGTTTTATGCCTACGCCGCAAAAGGCCTGGGCAAGCCCATCGGCGTAGGTATCGCATCCGTCGCCACCTTCTCGTATGCCGTCCTCACGATCGCCTTCTTCACCTGGCTGGGCTTCTACGCCGCACAGTCGGGCCGCGATCTTCTTGGCGTGGACATCTCTTGGGGCGTCTACGCTTTGGTGGGCATCGCCATCGCCGGCGCATTGGGCTACCGCAACGTGGACATCGGCGCCAAGGTCATTGCCGTGCTGCTGACCTGCGAAATCACGCTCATGGTGGTGCTGGCAATCGCCGTGCTCATTCAAGTCGGCCCGGCACAGGTCATTTGGACGCCATTTGCCCCCGAACACGTGTTCTTCGCCCACGGCGCAGGCAGCCTGTTCATCGTGGGTTTTGGATCCTACGTGGGCTTCGAGGGCACCGTCATCTACGCGGAAGAAGCCAAAGACCCCGATAAGAGCGTCGCACGCGCCACCTTCCTGGCAGTCGCCTTTTTGGCCGTGCTGTATGCCTTTCTGATGTGGATTCTGGTCGTCGCTTTCGGCGCGGACGGCCTGCTGAAGATCGTCAACGGCAGCGACTTCGGTGCCGACCTGGCCTTCGACGCCGCCCACCAGTACCTGGGTCGTACCGCCGTGGTCATCATGCACATTCTGATTGTCACCAGCTGGTTCGCCTGCGCTTTCTCCTTTCACAACGCTTGCGCACGCTACTTCTACGCCATGGGACGCGAAGGGCTGTTGCCCAGAATCCTGAGCCATACGCACCATGAAATGCAATCGCCGCACCACGCTTCCCTGCTGATCACCGCCATCGCTGGCATTGCTACCGTGATCAGCCTGGTCTTTGGGCTCGACCCCTTTACCCAGACGTCCATCTGGGCCTATTCGTGCGGGGTCGTCGGCGTCGTCTTCGCACAGGGGGTAGCATCGCTCGCCTCCGTGGGATACTTCACGCGCGTCTCTCACCATTTCAGCAAGTGGCGCGTCATCGTCGCCCCGGCGCTGGGCGCACTGGGCCTGTTCATCGGCGTCTACCTGATCATCTCCAACTTCTCTATCGTCTCGGGGCTGGAAGGCGCCGTGAACTGGATATTCATCGGCGCCACACCACTGTTTTTCTTCGGTGGGCTGATTGCGGGCTACATGATCAAGTGGTTCGCGCCAGACAAATACCGCAAGCTGGCCGAAATCGAAATTGACTGACCCTCAGAGACAGGAGAACGACATGACTACCGAAAACACCCGCCCACGCGCCCGCACCCTGGGCATCCCGCTCGACGGTCAACCCGGCCCCTTCAATGCCATCACCGATGTGTCGGGTGTGGACGTGGGTTACACCACTTTGTTCGAAGGGGATCACATCCGCACCGGCGTCACCGCAATCCTGCCCCGTGGCGCGGCCAAGATCGGCGTACCTTGCGCCGCCGCCAGCTACGTCTTCAACGGCAATGGCGAAATGACGGGACGCGCCTGGGTGGACGAATCCGGCTCGGTGAACATGCCCATCATGATTACCAACACACACGCAGTAGGCGCCGTGCACGAGGGCGTCATCCGCTACGCTTGTGAGCATCACCCGGCGATTGCCCGCGACTGGTTGCTGCCGATCGTCGGCGAGACCTGGGACGGCTATTTGAACGACATGAATGGCCTGCACGTACGTCCGGAGCACGCGGTTCAGGCCATCGAGGCAGCTCGATCCGGCTCTCTGGCTGAGGGCTCGGTGGGGGGTGGCACGGGCATGAACTGCTACGGCTACAAAGGGGGCTCGGGCACCAGTTCACGCCTCGTACCATACGGCGACAGGACATATACCGTAGGGGTCTTTCTGCAGTCGAATTTCGGCGGTCGTGAAGAACTGGTCGTCGCGGGCCACCCGGTGGGCCGCCAAATGCTCGACGACAACCCGATGAGAGACACCGACTGGCTCACGGAAGGCGCGGGTTCAGTCATTGCTGTCGTTGCCACCGATGCCCCCCTGCTGCCCCTGCAGTGCCGATCCCTCGCAAAACGCATTCCCGTCGGACTGGCCCGTACGGGTACATCGGGATCGCACTTTTCGGGCGACCTCTTCATTGCGTTCTCCACTGCCAACGAAGGCGCCCTGAGCAGTCGAATGGGGACGGCCCCTGGATACGAACAGCTCACGTTCATTCCATGGTCGCACATGGATCCATTCTTCACGGCCGTGGCCCAGGCGGTCGAAGAGGCCGTGCTGA
This sequence comes from Comamonadaceae bacterium CD01, assembly GCA_002894305.1. GTDB lineage: Bacteria > Pseudomonadota > Gammaproteobacteria > Burkholderiales > Burkholderiaceae_C > Comamonas_C > Comamonas_C faecalis. The sequence continues at coordinate 233 of PGEI01000182.1, read as the reverse complement.
ACTCGCTGGTCGCCAATGAAGACATGATCGGCCGCAACGGTCACCGGACACCGGGAATCCCCATCACCCGGCTGCTGCAGCTCGTCCGGTAAGCCGGAGGTCAGCCGTTTTCAGAGACAGCGCTGCGTAGTGGCCACCGCTGCGCGGCGACATCTCGCGCCGCCGGGCCGTCGGCCTCCTTGACGCACCCGGCAGGCTGCGCAACGCACTTACTGCTTTTGATACCGGCGGGT
>PGEI01000181.1 GCA_002894305.1 Comamonadaceae bacterium CD01 | reverse complement strand
AGCACATCGCCCGCAGTAAAGTTTATCCGGCATATCCTGTGCCCGGCTTGCCGCAGCGCCTTAGCCAGTTCGCGAAAAAAAGGCGAACACGGGCCTTGCAAAAATAAAAACGTGCGGCGCATGCCGTAACCCCCTTGCATTGATTCAAACGGCGCTGCGCCAAGCACGCCACAAAGCCTTTAATTTGCGTTGATTGCGAGCCCACCACCCGCGATTCAATCGATCGAGCGTGCCGTCTTGCGCGCGTCTGTCCCGCTCTTCGACCAAACGGTTCAAGACGGCTTCGCACGTCGTATACCCCTTGAGCAGGGGGTCCCAGTAAAGCGGGTAATCCAGCAAGGCCCCGGCCACCAGCTGGGCCAGCGTCAAGCGCCGTTGGCGGCGCGCAAAGGCCACGCCACCCAAGGCACGGTCTTCGGTCAGGCCCCAGCCGGCGTAAAACGGCTGCCCATACGTCACCACCCGCTTGTGGCGCAGCAGCGCATCAAAACCGGCCAGCGAGGTCATGGTATGCACCACATCGCATGCTTCGATGCAGCTGATTACCGAGCAGCGTGTTTCCAGATGGTCGGCATAGGCCAGGGCCTGCTCACGCGGCACGACCCCTTGGCGGTTGCCCGACGCCACATCGGGGTGCGGCTTATACACAATAAAGGCATCTGGATGCGCCTTGCGCGCCGCCTGCAGCAAGCCCAGATTGGTGCGCACGTCGGTGCAACCAAAGCGTATCGAAGCATCGTCTTCTACCTGGCCAGGCACCAGCACCACCAGGCGCCCCGCCGGTTGCCACTGCACGGGCTCGCGCGGCTCGAGATTATATTTGGTGATGCCATGCGCCACGATAAACTGGCGCACCGATTCGGCACGCTGTAAATCAGCCGCCTGCCAGTCGCGCTGTTGAAGCAGGTTTTCAAGGTCAGACGGTTGGGTGGGGTCAAAATACAGGCCAGCTTCATCCAACACCAACGATTGTGGCGCAATCATGTCCGACCCCAAGCCCACCGACCGGACAAAACCATCTTCCATATGCAGCAGCCGTGCACCAGTTTGCGCGGCCAACGCGGCCACTCCTGCTGGAGGCTGCCGCCCCCAAAACACCAGATGGTCCTGTGCACCTGGCACCAGCTGGGCCGCTTGGGTGGCGTCTTTGACAAAATGCACCCGCTCTTGATGCAGCGACAGCAAGGGTTTCAGATTAGCGGCCTTCCAGCGCCTGAATCCCACACAAATCATCCGGCCAACAAAACGTCCGGCCTGTCGCTTTTGCAAGACCAGCCAGTCGATTACATCCAGAATGTTGCCCGGTTGATGCGTAACCGGGCTCAGATAGCGGGTGTAGTGAATGTATGCAGCAGCAAACAGCTCATCGACCGTGCGGCGCCGCGTCCGCCGGGGGCAGGTCTGGCGATCATCCGTCACCCCCCAGCCGGCATACCAGGGCAGGCCAAAGACAGACACCGGCTTTTCCGCCAGCAAGGCCTCGAACCCCATGGTGGATGACACCACATACACCCGGTCCATTGCGAGGATCAGATCGAGCGGATTCACCGTCTGGCGCAACAGCACGATGCCGTCTTCTTCGGCCACATTGGACAAATAACCGCGCTTCGCGCCCGACGACACCTCGGGATGCGTTTTGACGTAGATCGTGGCGCCGGGGTTCTCGCGCCGGGCGGTCGCCAGCATGTCGAAGAAAGTTTGCGCCGAGGCCCCGCCCAACGACACGCTGACATCGCCCACCGTCTGATCGACCACCAGCACGCGACCACCATCACCCGAGTGCAGCAAGGCTGGCGGCAGGTCGGGGGCATGATTGTATTTGCTGAGCCGGTGCCCCAGAATCAGCGATCGCGCTTTGGACACTTGGTCCCCAAGCCCCTGCAAGACATCCTGACCGGATTGCAGCAAGACTTCCAGCGCCGAAGGCTGGGTGCTGTCGTAATAAATACCCCGATCGTCAACGATCAAGGAAAGCTGCGGATAACCCGGACCTACGCCGTAGGAGCGCAGGAAGCCGTCTTCGAGGCGAAGAAAGGGCAGGCCGCGTTCGCTGGCGTATTGAAAGGCGCGTCGAGTATTCTGTTTGCAGCCCCAGCCGGCTATTTGATCCGCGATCAAACCGGATGAATCGCTCGGCAACTGCAGAACGGAAGCCTGCAGCAAGCGTTCGATCACTCGGTTGTGCAGGATACCTTTGGAAAAGACGCCGATATGCATCAAATATCCACGGAAATCATGAGGACGTGTATTTCACGAGATTGATCAGGCGATCCGCAGGCCCCTGTCCACTCCAGGACGGATCGCTATAGCAAATCACCAGATCCCTGAAAGCACGCAAGGCGTCGGTCTCCAGCCGATCGGGAAACCTAACCTTATCCCGGCCGAGACGGATGGCAATTTGCTCATAAAGTTCCAGATGGTCGGCCGCGACATATCTCGCCAGATCATGGCGCGTTTCATCCAGCAAGACATGGTAGGGAATCCCTTCATTGATGCACTGGGTTTCCATGGCTGATACATCGATAAGGGCATGAACCGCGTGAAAATCGCCCGGACGATCCGTCCTCGATATTCCGGCGGCGTGCAACCGCAAACGCTGCAACATGGACAGCCGCACATTATTTCCCTGCAAATGAACCTTCAATCCCGACCGGGCTAGCCGCGACAACAGATTCACCAGGTGATCCAGATAGACAGGCAAGCGGTGCCCCAGGTTCGGATGCGGCTTGACCAGGATGTCACGCACCCCGCAAAGATCGGAGAAATGCAGTAACGCACTGCAGGCGTGACGGCTTCCCAGGCTGGAATAGTCTTCCGCCGGCAGGCCGCCTTCCCAGGTCGGTGCATAAAACAGCACCGGCGTTTCTCCCGCGCTGCCCAGCTGGGTCCTGCCGATGAATGTATCCCCCATCATGACCAGACGCCGGGTGGCGTAGTCATGCGCATCGAAAAGCCCGGACCGGAAGTACCTGGACAAGCTCAACCGCCCTGACATCACCACGTGGTCATAGATTCTGGTGATCGGCTTGATCGACGATATCTTGTTGCTCTCGCCATGCGTGATGAAAATATGCTTGAGACGCCGATTCGCCACCAGCCGGCAATTCGATTGCGCATTGAAAAGATAGAATACGGTCTGTTCTCTCAGCCCATCCAGATCTCCCGGGCTCATGAACCGGAAATCCAAACCGGCGGAGGACAGCACCCGCTCCACCGCTCGATGGCGCTTCTTGTACTTTTTCACGTAAACAGCGGTTCGCGACGCATCGAACACTCCGGATAGAAAGTACGTGGCCAACTGGGCGGCGGCGCCGGCAATCTTTGTGTCCAGATACAGCGCATACGGAAGGGCGGAACCTGTATTCAACGCCCATCCTTCCGCACGTCCACCACTACTCCGGTCAAGTTCGACACCAGCGTCTTCAGCGACGCAATAGCCACCGTCTCGGGATCCAGCAGGAACTCGGCCGGCTCGATCCCGAAATTGACGCGCCTCATCGGCGTGGCGGTGCGTTCCGGATTGATGCAGTTGACCCGCACATGGTCATCCGCCCACTCCGATGCCAGACCTTGAGTGAAATTGACAATGGCGGCATTCGACGAGGAATAAAGCGTGTACAGAGCCCTTCCCCGAGTGTAGGAACTGGATGTGAAATTCAATAGCATGCCTGATGTCGCTTGCAGGTACGGCTTGGCGGCAATCGCCACATTCACTGCGCCGGTATAGTTGACTCCGATAAGATCCGCGATCTCTTGCATGGACAGAAGGTCCGTCGGCTTCTTGATCAGCAGACCCGCCGTATTCACTACATAATCGATGCGACCGAATTCCCCGGCGATCTTCTCAAGATAGGCGCCCACCTCATCCAAAGATCGGATATCAACGCCATTATGGCTACGGCTGGCGACCTCGACCCTGGCGCCATGCAGCAGCGCAATGTTCTTCATCGCTAGGCCGATGCCGCTGGAGCCCCCGAAGATGACGACATGCTTTCCTTTAAGCTGCGCCAGATCCTCGGACCTGACGGAACCGACATCAACCCCTGACTGCAGCAGCTTCTCGGCGATGAACAAGTCCACCGGTTGCGTGACCTTCATGTTCCGCTCATTGCCCTGCACAGTCGCCACTCGCACATGCGGCAACATGGCCCGCACCACGCCGCAGTCGCACGTGAAGGTTTTACGGCCGGCATCCAGCGCCTTCCGATAGGCCGACTGAATGCATCCAAGCCGGAACCCTTGCGGAGTCTGCCCCCGGCGCATCAGGGAGCGATTCGGAATGTTGTCGATGCACTCATCGTCGAACACCTGGACCAGTGTGTCTGCGGATGGTATGACGACATCCACAGCCTCGAACTGTGCCAAGGCGTCGATGCAATCGGCGATGATCCTGGCATCGACCAAGGGTCTGACCGCATCGTGAAAGAGAACCCGGCTCTCCGGATCCTCTTCCGACAGGGCCTGAAGAGCGGAATGCGTCGAATCGAAGCGTTCCTTGCCGCCCGTGACGACTTTGCTGACCTTGGTCCAGTTGTTATTTTTGATAATGTCCCAAGTGCGGCTGACGTGCATGGGTTGCGAAACGATGTAGATCTCATCGATATCGGGAGACGCATCAAATACATCCACCGTATATTCAATGATCGCGCGCCCAGCCAGTTTCGTGAACTGTTTTGGGAGCGATCCGCCGAAACGGGTACCACTTCCACCGGACAATATAATCGCAAAACTCTTTTTCATGGAAATCAACCAAAACAACGACGAACGACGGCCGTGAAAAATCTTCCTGCAAAATGCCCGCGATCGAACAAATGGCGAACCACCCGCACCGCAGGCTTTTTGGCATCATAAAAATATTGATGCGGATCCCTGGTGAACTTGCGCAACTTTCTTCGAACCAAGCTGGAACGCTGATCCGAAAGTGATTTAAAGCCGGGTGCTGATTCGTACTCGTAACCCCTGATTCTGCACGGCCCTATATCAAGAACCTTCCTTGATTCGTTATCACCAAAGCTCGACACATAATCTCGATGTGCCGTCACGTAGCCATATTCAGTCAATAACCGCGGGACACCATTGCGCAACCAGTCAAGACCGATGACAACAATGACTGTATTCTTTTTGAAGACCACATCTTTTCTTTTCGTTTTTTGGGAGAAAGATGCGTCCATGAATACGGCATTATCTTTTAACGCAAGAGCAAGATAAGGAAATGAAGCAGGCCTCAGATAAAAAGAAAAATCTTTGACCGCATATAGAGGGGCGACTTCTTTATGAAAGA
>PGEI01000180.1 GCA_002894305.1 Comamonadaceae bacterium CD01 | reverse complement strand
ATGGCGGTGGGGGCGTCTGCGCCGCGCTCTGCCATTTCCTCGAACTCGTTGATCGCGTTGATGTCGTTACCCATGGAGATGTTGGTGACACGCTCCAGGATGAATTCAACCACGACGGGCACCTGGAATTCTTTGATCCAGGCGCGAGCCTGCGCGATGGCGGGCTGGATTTCCTCGACCTTCTTCACGCGGATGGCCTTGCAGCCCAGGCCCTCGGCCACCTTGACGTGATCCACGCCATAGCCGTCGGTTTCGGGTGCATTGATGTTGTCGAAGGACAGCTGCACGCAGTAGTCCATGTCGAAGCCGCGCTGCGACTGGCGGATGAGGCCCAGGTAGGCGTTGTTGACCACCACGTGGATGTAGGGCAGCTTGAACTGCGCGCCCACGGCCAGCTCTTCGATCATGAACTGGAAGTCGTAGTCGCCCGACAGCGCCACGATTTCGTCGCCCGTGTTGGCGGCCACCACGCCCAGCGTGGCGGGCACTGTCCAGCCCAGGGGGCCTGCCTGGCCGGCGTTGATCCAGTGGCGCGGGCCGTAGACGTGCAGCAGCTGGGCGGCGGCGATCTGCGACAGGCCGATGGTGGTGACGTAGCGGGTGTTGCGGCCAAAAGCGCGGTTCAGCTCTTCGTACACGCGCTGCGGCTTGAGTGGGCTTTGTTCGAAGTGCGTCTTGCGCTGCATCGACTTTTCGCCCTTGCGGGTGCGGCATGCCTGTGCCCAGGCGCCGCGGTCGCGCAGCTTGCCGGCGGCCTTCAGGCGCTTGGCTTCTTCGATCATCAGCGTGAGCGCCACGCCGGCGTCCGAGGCAATGCCGTAGTCCGGGCCAAAGACCTTGCCGATCTGGGTGGGATCGACGTCGATGTGCACGAAGGTGCGGCCTTCGGTGTAGACGGCGGTGGAACCCGTGTGGCGGTTGGCCCAGCGGTTGCCGATGCCCATGACGAAGTCGGACGCGAGCAGGCTGGCGTTGGCGTAGCGGTGCGCGGTCTGCAGGCCGACCATCCCGGCCATGAGCGGGTGGTCGTCGGGGATGACGCCCCAGCCCATGAGCGTCGGCACGACGGGCACGCCGGTGAGTTCGGCGAATTCTTGCAGCAGCGGGGCCGCGTCGGCGCTGAAGATGCCGCCACCCGCCACCAGCAGGGGGCGCTCGGCGGCGTTGAGCATTTCAACTGCCTTGGCCGCCTGGGCCGGCGTGGCCGAGGGCTTGTAGACCGACAGCGGTTCGTAGGTGTCGATGTCGAATTCGATTTCGGCCATCTGCACGTCGAAGGGCAGATCGACCAGCACCGGGCCGGGACGGCCCGAGCGCATGATGTGGAAGGCCTGCTGCAGGATGCGCGGCACGAGTTCGGGTTCGCGCGCCATCACGGCCCACTTGGTGACGGGCTTGGCAATGGTTTCGATGTCCACCGCCTGGAAGCTTTCCTTGCTCAGCTGCGCGCGCGGGGCCTGCCCGGTGATGCACAGGATGGGGATGGAGTCGCCCGAGGCCGAATACAGCGCCGTGATCATGTCGGTGCCCGCCGGGCCCGAGGTGCCCAGGCACACGCCGATATTACCGGCTTGTGCACGCGTGTAGCCTTCGGCCATGTGCGAGGCGCCCTCGACGTGGCGCGCCAGCACGTGCTTGAAGCTGCCATTTTTGCGCAGGGCGGAGTACAAAGGGTTGATGGCGGCGCCAGGCACGCCAAACAGGGTGGTGATCCCTTCTTTTTGCAAGACTGCCGCGGCGGCGTCTACTGCTCTCATCCGAGCCATGATTTCTCCTTGATCTGTTCCAGAGGTGTGCGAGTTTGAGACCAGCATAAAGAAAGCATGACGGCACTGGAATCCCAGCGGGTCTAGTTTCTATCGATACTAAAAGTATTTGATTGACGTGTCATGCGGTAGAATTTTCAATCAGGCAGTCGTTCTGAAAACAGAGATAAGCCTTGTCACACAAGGGCATTTATCGCCAAGAAGGACAGGAGGCAATGTGGGCCGCTACACCGACATCAGCAGTTTTGTATTGATTGCCGAAAAAGGGAGTTTTGCCGCTGCGGCGCTGGTCGAGCGCGTGACCCCGGTGGTGATGGGGCGGCGCCTGACGGCGCTGGAAAAGCGCCTGGGGGTGCAGTTGATGCACCGTTCCACGCGTGGGCTGGTGCTCACCGAGCTGGGCGAACGCTACCTTGAACAGTGCCAGCAGCTCATTCAAGATTTCGATGCGGCCGACGCCAGCATCACCGCGCGCCGCCGCACGCTCAGCGGTCATCTGGTGGTGTCGGCGCCCGCCTCGTTCGGGCGCCAGCACGTGGCGCCCCATGCGCTGGCGTTTCGCACGCGCTATCCCGATCTCGCCCTGTCGTTCAACTTCACCGACAGTGTGGTCGATCTGGTGCGCGAAGGTTACGACATGGCCATCCGCATCGGCGAAGTCACCGACCCCAACTACGTGGCGGTGCGCCTGTTTCCCAACCGGCGCGTGGTGTGCGGCACGCCGGGGTACTTTGCCTCGCATGGCGTGCCGCGGGTGCCCGAAGACCTGGTGCGCCACAACTGCCTGGCCTTCAACCTGCAAGGCGGCCAGCATCGGGGCTGGACGTTCGTGCGCGACGGCAGGCCCTTTGCCGTGCGGGTGCGCGGCGACCTGGCCTGCAACGATGGCGAACTGCTCTACGACTGGGTGCGCCAGGGTCTGGGCGTGGGCTGGCGCTCCACCTGGGAAATCCAGCGCGAACTCAAGCGCGGCGAGCTGATCACCGTGCTCGACGAGTTCGCCCTGCCCGCGTACGACATCCAGGCGGTGTACCCCCAGCAGCGTTATCTGCCCGCCAAGGTGCGCTACTTCATCGACGACCTCAGAAGCCATTATCATGAGCCCGGTTATTGGGAAGGACAGGGAAAATCTTGAACACGAAGCAAACTCACGCCGCGCCCCCCGCGAACGCGGCTTCCTCGACCTCGACCGCGCGTGCCGACGCGCACGATGTCGCGCAGCGGCAGGCGGCGCGGCGCAACGAACGGATTGCCCTGCTGGCGCTGGCCGGCATGGCGCTGGGCTGGGGCTACAACTGGGTGGTGATGAAATCGGTGCTGGCCTACGTGGGGCCCTTCGATTTCTCGGCGCTGCGCACGCTCTTTGGCGCCCTGTTGCTGATGGTGGTGCTGGTGCTTTTGCGCCGCCCCATGCGCATCCGCGCCTGGCCGCGCGTGGTCTTGCTGGGGGTGCTGCAGACCGGGGCCTTTTCGGCGCTCATCCAGGTGGCCTTGCTGCAGGGCGGGGCGGGCAAGACGTCGATTCTGGTCTACACCATGCCGTTCTGGGTGATTCCCATGGCCTGGGTGGCCTTTGGCGAGCGCATCCGCGGCCTGCAGTGGCTGGCCCTGGCGCTCGCGGCGCTGGGGCTGGTGCTGATTCTCGAACCCTGGACGCTGCACGCCGACTTCATGAGCGAAATACTGGCGGTGTCCGCCGGCCTGTGCTGGGCGCTGGCCACCATCGTGGCCAAGTGGATCAAGCGCGACCATCCCATGGATGCGCTGCCCCTGACCGCCTGGCAGATGCTGTTTGGCGCCTTGTCCCTGTGTCTGGCGGCCTGGATCGTGCCCGAGCGGCCTATCGACCCGGCCCCGTACTTCTATGGCGCCTTGCTCTATAACGCGGCCATCGCCACGGCGCTGGCCTGGTTTCTGTGGCTCTTTGCCCTGCAGCACCTGTCGGCGGGCGTCGCCAGCATGTCGTCCCTGGGCGTGCCCGTGGTGGGGGTGCTGGCAGGCTGGCTGCAGCTGGGCGAACAGCCCGGCGCGCTCGAACTCGTCGGCATGGTGCTGATTGCCGTGGCGCTGGTGGTGGTCAGCCTGCGCTCGGGCGGAAAATAGCCGGGCGTGGCGGTGTCCGGCGCCATGGCCGTGGCTCGGGCGGGGGCCTGCCGCAGGTGTTCGTGAGGGTTGGCTGATGATGTTCGATGACAGTCTGGCGCGCATACGCGATCTGAAATTCAAGCAGTTGCTGGTGTTCGAGCGGGTCGCCACCCTGGGCTCGATGCACAAGGCCGCCGAGGCCGTACACATGACGCAGCCCAATGTGGTGAAGATCGTGCGCCAGCTTGAAGACCTGCTGGGCGTCACGCTGTTCGAGCGGCACAGCAAGGGGGTGCGCCTGACGGTGTTCGCCGAACACCTGCTCGAGCGCATCCGCCCCATGCTGGGCGATGCCCGGGCCATGAGCGAAGAACTCACGGCGCTGCGCGGCGGCGAGGGCGGCCTGGTGGCCATCGGCACGCTTATTTCGGCCTCGGCGTGGCTCTTGCCCGAAAGCGTGGCGCTGATGAAGCAGCGCCACCCCAAGGTGGGGCTGGCGATTCAAGAGGCGACCAACGACATCCTGTATCCCATGCTGCAGGTGGGCGAGCTGGACGTCATCGTGGGGCGCCTGCCCGAGAACCCGGGCGAGGGCGTCGAGATGCACGCCATCTACCAGGACGAATTGATGATCGTGGCGCGCGCCAAGCACCCCTTGTCGCGCCAGCCGACCTGCACGGTCGAAGACGTCCTGGGCTACCCCTGGATCGTGCCCTCGAACGCCTCGCCCGTGCGTCGGCAGGTCGAGCAGTTCTTCCTGCGCCGCGGGCTGGAAATCCCCGCCAACCAGATCGTTTCTTTGTCCATGCTCACCAATCTGGGCATTCTGGCGCGCTCGGATGCCCTGGCCATGCTGCCCAGCGTGGCGGCCCGGCCACTCATCCAGGTGGGGGTGCTGTTCGAGGTGCCCATCCACGTACGCCTGCCCTTTGGCACCATCGGCTACAGCGTGCGTGCCGGGCGCCAGCTGGTGCCCGCGGCGGCCACTTTCGTGGACGTGCTCAAGGAAGTCGGCACGCGGGCGTAGGCCGGGCCGCCGCCGGGTGCACGGTGCCCGGCGTCTGGCGCCATCCCGGGGGGCTGCGCCGATTCAGGGTTCTGTGCCGATGGGGCCGTCGTGGCGCCCGCCGATCGGGATGAACTTGCCCTTGGACTTCAGCTTGTCGAGCACGATCTGCGAGTGGATGCGAGTGACGCCGCGCAGTTTGTTCAGGCGGTTGACGATGAATTGCGAGAATTCTTCGAAGTCGCGCGTGCGCACGTACAGCAGGTAGTTGGCCTGGCCGGTGATGATGAAGGCGTTGACCACTTCGTCCATGGCCTGGATTTCGCGTGCGAAATACTGGTGCTCGGCTTCGTTGAGCTGGCCGATGTCGAGCTGCACGAAAGCCTCGATGCGAAAGCCCAGCTTGGGCGCGCTCGTCATCTGGGATCTGTGCCACTCGATTGGTG
>PGEI01000017.1 GCA_002894305.1 Comamonadaceae bacterium CD01 | reverse complement strand
TGATGTTTGAACTCGTCATCCCGGCGAAGGCCGGGATCCAGTGCCTTTGGGAGGGAGTCATGGATTCCGGCTTTCGCCGGAATGACGAAAAATTGCGACTTCAAAGGGCCGAATCAATAGGGCTGGCTTCATGCGGAGCCTTGTGGGTTGTTGCTCCTTCCCCCAGAGGGGGAGGGAGTGGAACTCAGATCAGCTCGGCCTGCATCTGTGCCTGGCGCAGGCGCTCCAGGATCTGCTGCACGTGTTCCTTGCCGCGTGCCTGCAGCACCAGCTCGATCTCGACGTTCTGCGCCGCCAGCAGCGTGAAGGCGCGCTGGTGGTGCACTTCCTCGATGTTGGCGCCCGCCTCGGCCACGGTGGCGGTGATGCGCGCGAGCACGCCGGGCACGTCGCGTGCGCTGACCTTGATGCGCGCCAGGCGCCCCGAGCGCACCATGCCGCGCTCGATGATGTCGGCCAGCAGCAGCGGGTCGATGTTGCCGCCGCTGAGCACCAGCCCCACCTTCTTGCCGGCAAAGCGCTGCGGGTGGCGCAAGAGCGCCGCCAGGCCCACGGCGCCTGCGCCCTCGACCAGGGTTTTCTCGATCTCCAGCAGCATCAGCACCGCCTGCTCGATGTCGCCCTCGCGCACCAGCACCAGGTCGTCGACCAGGCGGGCAATTGCTTCGCGCGTGATCTCGCCGGGCTTGCCCACGGCAATGCCCTCGGCAATCGTCGAGATGCCCTGCTCGTAGTGCGTGCCCTGGATGGCGTTGACCATGGCCGGAAAGCGCTCGGCCTGCACGCCGACGATGTCCAGCCCGGGCTTGAGCGCGCGCGCCGCCGTCGCAATGCCGGCCAGCAGGCCGCCGCCGCCGACGGCGACGACCAGCGCCTGCAGGTCGGGCTGCTCGGCCAGCATCTCCAGCGCAATCGTGCCCTGGCCGGCGGCAATGGCTTCGTCGTCGTAGGGGTGGATGAAGGTCAGCTGTTGCTGCTCGGCCAGCGCCCGCGCGTGGCTGGAGGCTTCTTCCAGCGTGTTGCCGTGCAGCACCACCTCGGCGCCAAAGCCGCGTGTGCGCTCCACCTTCACACCGGGCGTGAAGCTGGGCATGACGATGACCGCACGCAGCCCCAGGCGCTGCGCGTGGTAGGCCACGCCCTGGGCGTGGTTGCCCGCGCTCATCGCGATCACGCCATGGGTGCGCTCGGCGTCGGTCAGCTGCGTGAGCTTGTTGCAGGCGCCGCGCTCCTTGAACGAGGCGGTGAACTGCAGGTTCTCAAACTTGAGGAAGACCTGCGCACCGGTGATCTGTGAGAGCGTGCGCGACTCGACGCAGGGCGTGTCGAGCACCTGGCCCTGCAGGCGGGTGGCGGCGGTCTGGATGTCTTGAAGCGTCAGCATGATGGGCGCGATTGTCGCGCAGTGCGTGCGCCCATGGCGCCGCCGCCGGCAAATGCGGCGGCCCCCGATCAGCGCAGCACGCGGCAGTTGCCGAACTCGCAGCGGATGGCCAGCGCGTCGCCGTTGCTGCAGGCCACGGTGTACTGCTCGTAGCCCGGGCCCTTGGCCGCCAGCACCGCACGCGGCTGGGCGTTGCACGCCTGGGTGCGCGCCAGGCGCTCGGCGCTGAAGGCGTCGGCGCCGGTGGGCACGGGCGCTGCGTAGGGCGCATAGGCCATGACGGATGCAGCGGGCGCGGCAGGCACGGCGGCCGGCAGCGCGGTGGAGTAGGGCGCCGGCCCCTGCCCGTGGCCGCGCGCCAGCATGCAGCGCGCCACCGCCTGGCGGCGCTGCGCCAGCGCCTGCAGGCCTTGCGCGGTGCCGGTCATGGCGGCGCCGCCCAGCGCCCAGGCGCCCACGGTGTCGGCGTCGCCGCCCCCGCTCCAGGCCAGCATGGCGGCCACCAGCGCGCCCTGCACCGCCAGATCCAGCGTCTGCACCAGCACACCGGCGTCGCCTGCGTCCACGTGGTCGCGGCAGGCCTGCAGGTCGCTGGCGTAGCGCTCTCGCGGCGGCACGCCGGCATCGAAGGGTGCTGGCGACGCCGTCTGGCAGGCGGCCAGCAGCGCGCAGGCGCCGGCAACAACCACCGTGCGCAGCCGCTTGGGCTGGCTGGGCGCAGGCGCTGCGGATGGCATGGGAGGCAAGGGCGGTTGGCGCTCGGTTCAGGCGGGCTGCGTGTCGGCCTGCAGGTTGAACAGCTTGCGCGTGCCCACCGGCGCGACGGCGCGCGCGATGGCGGCGATGTGCTCGGGCGTCGTGCCGCAGCAGCCGCCCAGGATGTTGACCAGTCCCTCGGCGGCGAATTCATGCACCAGGCGGCTGGTGACCTCGGGCGTCTCGTCGAAACCGGTGTCGCTCATCGGGTTGGGCAGGCCGGCGTTGGGGTAGCAGGAGATGAAGGTGTCAGGCGCGGCACGTGCCAGCTCCTGGATGTAGGGGCGCATCAGCGCCGCGCCCAGGGCGCAATTGAGCCCCACCGACAGCGGGTTGGCGTGGCGCACGCTGTGCCAGAAGGCGGTCACCGTCTGGCCCGAGAGAATGCGCCCGGAAGCGTCGGTGACGGTGCCGCTGATCATGATGGGCAGCACCTCGCCCGTCTGCTCGAAGGCTTCATCGACGGCGAACAGCGCCGCCTTGGCGTTCAGGGTGTCGAAAATCGTCTCGACCAGGATCACGTCGGCGCCGCCCTCGATCAGCGCCAGCGTCTGCTCCAGGTAGGCCGCGCGCAGCTGCTCGAAGGTGATGTTGCGCGCGCCGGGGTCGTTCACGTCGGGGCTGATGCTGGCGGTCTTGGGCGTGGGGCCAAGCGCGCCGGCGACGAAGCGCGGGTGATCGGGCGTGCTGAACTTGTCGCAGGCGGCGCGCGCCAGGCGGGCGCTCTCCAGGTTCATCTCGCAGGCGAGGTCGCCCATGCCGTAGTCGTCCTGGGCGATGCTGGTGGCGCCAAAGGTGTTGGTCTCGATCAGGTCGGCGCCTGCGGCCAGATAGCCTTCGTGGATGTCGCGGATCACGTCGGGGCGGGTCAGGCTGAGCAGTTCGTTGTTGCCCTTGACGTCGCGCGCAAAGTCCTTGAAGCGCTCGCCGCGGTACTGCGCTTCGGTCAGCTTGAAGCGCTGGATCATCGTGCCCATCGCTCCGTCGAGGATGGCGATGCGTTGTTCGAGGATGGCGGGCAGTTGCTGGGCGCGGGTGTAGGCAGGCAGTGTCATGGCGCCGATTGTAGAAAGCCGCAGCGCGCGCCGCCCGCACGCGGGCAATTGCGCGCAGGCGCGCAGGGAATGCTCAGCCGCCGCCCTTGCGCTGCAGATGCGCCAGCGGCAGCGCCGCGCCCGCCTTGACCTGGCCCAGCGAGAAGCTGGTGTGCATGTCTTTCACGTTGGGCAGGTTCAGCAGCACGTCGCGCGCGAACTGCGAGAAGCCGTCCAGGTCGCGTGCCACCACCTGCAGCTCGAAGATGCCGCTGCCGCTGATGTAGTGGCATGACACCACCTCGGGCAGGCAGGCGATCGCGGCCTCCATCTCGCGCGTGAGCTCGCGCGACAGGCTCTCGGCGTCCAGCCGCACGAAGGCCAGCACGCCCAGGCCGATCTTGTGGCGGTCGATCTCGGCGCGGTAGCCGCTGATGATGCCCGCCTCCTCCAGCGCGCGCACGCGCCGCCAGCAGGGCGCGGCCGACAGGCCCACGCGCTGGGCCAGCTCGGCGTTGGTCAGCCGCGCGTTGGCCTGCAGCTGTTGCAGGATGGCGATGTCGTAGCGATCGAGTGATTCCATGAATCGATTGTTTTAGGAAAGATTCTTTCTTGCACCAGGGTTTATACGGCAATAAACAGTCTATGAAAAGTGGGTTTGCTGCATACACTGTCTCGATCGCCGATGGCGCGCGGCGTTGCCGTGCGCGGCCCTCTTCGCGGAGACGAACATGAACGCCCCCCTGACCCCCGATCAGCAGCAGGCGCTGCACAGCGTGACCCTGGACGATAAATACACGCTGGCGCAGGGCCGCGCCTTCATGAGCGGCGTGCAGGCGCTGGTGCGCCTGCCAATGCTGCAGCGCCAGCGCGACGCGCTGGCGGGCCTGAACACGGCGGGTTTCATCAGCGGCTACCGCGGCAGCCCGCTGGGCGGCTATGACCAGGCGCTGTGGGCTGCGCGCAAGCATTTGCAGCAGGAGCACGTCGTCTTCCAGCCCGGCGTGAACGAGGAGCTGGCGGCCACGGCAGTCTGGGGCACGCAGCAGCTGGACATCCAGCCCGACACCAAAAAATACGACGGCGTCTTCGGCATCTGGTACGGCAAGGGCCCGGGCGTGGACAGGAGCGGCGACGTCTTCAAGCACGCCAACATGGCCGGCACCGCGCGCCACGGCGGCGTGATCGCGGTGGCGGGCGACGACCACATCGCCAAGAGCAGCACGGCGGCGCACCAGAGCGACCACATCTTCAAGGCCTGCGGCCTGCCGGTGTTCTACCCGGCCAGCGTGCAGGACATCCTGGATCTGGGCCTGCATGCATTTGCACTCAGCCGCTACGCCGGGCTGTGGGCAAGCATGAAGACGGTGCAGGAGGTGGTCGAATCGAGCGCCAGCGTCGACGTGGGCGCAGGGAGGGTGCGCATCGCGCTGCCCGAGGATTTCGCCATGCCGGACGGTGGCCTGCACATCCGCTGGCCCGACGCGCCCCTGGAGCAGGAGGCGCGGCTGATGAACCACAAGTGGTACGCGGCGCTGGCCTACATCCGCGCCAACCGGCTCAACCACAACGTGATCGAGGGGCCGCGCGACCGCTTCGGCATCATCGCCAGCGGCAAGGCCTATGGCGATATGCGCCAGGCGCTGGTCGACCTGGGGCTCGATGACGCCACTTGCCGCCAGCTGGGCATTCGCGTGCACAAGGTGGGCGTGGTCTGGCCGCTGGAGCCCGCTGGCACGCAGGCGTTTGCGCGCGGGCTGCAGGAGGTGCTGGTCGTCGAGGAAAAGCGCCAGATGATCGAGTACCAGCTCAAGGAAGAGCTGTACCACTGGCCCGATGGCCAGCGTCCGCGCGTGCTGGGCAAGTTTGACGAGGAGGGTGGCGAGTGGAGCCAGCCCAACCCCGGCGCGCACTGGCTGCTGCGCGCGCAGGCCGACCTGTCGCCGGCGCTGATCGCCCGCGCCATCGCCCAGCGGCTGAAGGCGCTGGGCGTGCCGGACGACGTGGCGCGCCGCATGGACGAGCGGCTGGCGCAGATCACCGCGCGCGAGCAGGCGCTGGCCGCGCAGCCGCACGCCACTGGCGAGCGTCTGCCCTGGTTTTGCAGCGGCTGCCCGCACAACACCAGCACCCGCGTGCCCGAGGGCTCGCGCGCGCTGGCCGGCATTGGCTGCCACTACATGGCCAACTGGATGCCCGACCGGCGCACCGCCACCTTCACGCAAATGGGCGGCGAGGGCGTGACCTGGGTCGGCCAGGCGCCGTTCACGCAGGAGGCGCACGTGTTCGCCAACCTGGGCGACGGCACCTACTTTCACAGCGGGCTGCTGGCGATCCGCCAGTCGGTTGCGGCGGGCGTCAACATCACCTACAAGATTCTGTACAACGACGCGGTGGCGATGACCGGCGGCCAGCAGGTGGGCGAGCGCCCCGAGGGCCACTCGGTCGCGCAGATCGCGCACAGCCTGCGCGCCGAGGGCGTGGCGCGGCTGGTCGTCGTCACCGACGAGCCCGAGAAATACCGCGGCCGCACCCACCCGGCCAACGCTGTGCGCGCCGGTCACCCCGAGCTGATCGACGACCTGCCTGCGGGCGTCGAGGTGTTCCATCGTGACGCGCTCGACCGCATCCAGCGCGAGCTGCGCGAAGTGCCCGGCTGCACCGCGCTGATCTACGACCAGACCTGCGCGACCGAGAAGCGCCGGCGCAGAAAGCGCGGCCTGCTTGCCACGCCGGCCAAGACCGTGGTGATCAACGAGTTGGTCTGCGAGGGCTGCGGCGACTGCTCCGAGGCGTCCAACTGCCTGTCGGTCGAGCCGGTGGAGACGCCGTTCGGGCGCAAGCGGCGCATCAACCAGAACAGCTGCAACAAGGATTTTTCCTGCGTCAACGGCTTTTGCCCGAGCTTTGTCACCGTCGAGGGCGGGCAGCTGAAAAAGCCCAGGAAAGAGCAGCACGGCCAACTGGAGACGATGCCGCCGCTGCCCGAGTCCGTGGCGGCGCCGCTGGACGGCGTCTGGCACGCGGTGGTCGCCGGCGTTGGCGGCACCGGCGTGATCACCATCGGCCAGCTGCTGGGCATGGCCGCCCACCTGGAGGGCCTGGGCGTGGCCACGCAGGACGCGGCCGGCCTGGCGCAAAAAGGCGGCGCGACCTGGAGCCACATCCAGGTGGCGCCGGACGCAGGCGCCATCCACGCCACGCGCGTGGACGTGGCGCAGGCCGACCTGGTGGTCGGCTGCGACGCCATCGTCGCAGCGCACGCCGCCACGCTGGCCGTGATGCAGCGCGGGCGCACCCATGTCGCGCTGAACAACCACGCCACGCCCACGGCCGCGCTGGTGCACGACCCCGACTGGCAGTTTCCGCTGGGCGGCTGCGAGGCGGCGCTGGCCGACGCCGTCGGGCGCGACCGCCTGGGCATGTTCGACGCCGAGCGCGTCGCCGCCCGCGTGCTGGGCGACAGCATCTACACCAACCCGCTGCTGCTGGGCTACGCCTGGCAAAAGGGCTGGGTGCCGCTGACCCTGCAGGCGCTGATGCGCGCGATGGAGCTCAACGGCGTGCAGGTGGACAACAACCAGGCCGCATTTGCCTGGGGCCGCCACTGCGCGGCCCACCCGCAGCAGATGCAGGCGCTGCTGGCGGCCGAGCAGGTGATCCAGGTGGTCAAAAAGCCGTCGCTGCACGACATGGTGGCCGAGCGCGTGCAGTTTCTGACCGACTACCAGAACGCCGGTTACGCGCAGCAGTACAGCGATTTCGTCGACAAGGTGCAGGCCGCCGAGGCGGCGCTGGATGGGGCGAGCGGCACCCGGCTGGCCGAGGCGGTGGCGCGCTATCTGTTCAAGCTGATGGCCTACAAGGACGAGTACGAGGTGGCGCGCCTGCACACCGACGCGGCCTTCGTGCAGAGCATCGGCGCGATGTTCGAGGGCGACGTGAAGCTGGTGCACCACCTGGCGCCGCCGCTGTGGGCGCGCAAAAAGGACGGCCAGGGCCGGCCCGCCAAGAGCGCCTACGGCCCCTGGGTGCGACCGGCGTTCAAGATGCTGGCGCGCCTGAAGGGCCTGCGTGGCACGCCGTTCGATCCGTTTGGCCACAGCGCCGAGCGGCGCACCGAGCGCGCGCTGGTGCGCGAGTACCGCGCCTGCATCGACGAGCTGCTGGCCGGCTTGAGTCCCGAGCGCCTGGCGCTGGCGGTGCAGATCGCGCGCATTCCCGAGGGCATTCGCGGCTACGGCCGCGTGAAAGAGCGCCACTTGCAGGCGGCGCGCGCGCAGTGGGGCGAGCTGATGGGCCAGTGGCGCGCCGTGCCCGCTCTTTGACGGATTGCTCCAGGGGCTTCGGCGCGGGCGTCCGTAGAGCGACGCTTACAATGTTCGGCTGGCTGCGGCACGCGTAGCCCGGGCGGCCTGCTGCGGCGGGGCGCCTCCATCCATCAACCCCGCCCCGTAGCCATCGGAGTTTTTCGTGTTTATTTCCTCTGCCTTTGCCCAGACCGCTCCCGCAGCCGCCGACGGCGGTTTCGCATCGTCGCTGACCGGCATGCTGCCGCTGGTGCTGATGTTCGTCGTTCTGTACTTCATCATGATCCGCCCGCAGATGAAGCGCCAGAAAGAGCACAAGGCCATGATCGAGGCGATCGCCAAGGGCGACGAGGTGGCCACCGCCGGCGGCATCCTGGGCAAGGTCACGCGCCTGGGCGAGGGCACGCTGCACATCGAAGTGGCAAGCGGCATCGAACTGCAGATCCAGCGCAGCGCCGTCACCCAGGTGCTGCCCAAGGGCACCGTCAAGTAATTTTCGCCCCGCCCCGGGGCCAACTGCGGTGGGCCGGCGCGCCCGGCCACGCCATACCCGAAGCGCAATCATGAACCGTTACCCGGTCTGGAAGTACGTGATCCTGGGGATCGCGCTGCTGGTGGGGGTCATCTACACCCTGCCCAATTTTTTCGGCGAGGCGCCAGCGGTGCAGGTGTCCTCGGCCAAGGCAACGGTCAAGGTCGACGCGGCGGTGCAGGAGCGCGTCGAGCAGGCGCTCAAGGCCGCCGGCGTGCAGGCCGACTCGGTCAGCTTTGACGGCAACTCGGTGCGCGCGCGCTTTGACACGCCCGACAACCAGCTCAAGGCCAAGGACGCGATCGAGCACGCACTGATCAGCGACCCGAGCGACCCGATGTACATCGTCGCGCTCAACCTGGTGTCGCGCTCGCCCGACTGGCTCACCGCGATCAACGCGCGCCCGATGTACCTGGGGCTGGACCTGCGCGGTGGCGTGCACTTCATGCTGCAGGTGGACATGCAGGCGGCGCTGACCAAGAAGACGGAGTCTTACGCCGGCGACCTGCGCACCGCGCTGCGCGAGAAGGGCATCCGTCACGGCGGCGTCTCGCGCGACGCCCAGCAGATCCAGGTGCGCGTGCGCGACGATGCCATGGCGACGGCCGTGCGCAACCTGATTGCCGACCAGTTCCCCGACCTGCAGGCGACGAGCGCCGCCGCCGACGGCGGCGCATTGATGCTGACCGCGTCAATCAAGCCCGAGGCGCTGCGCCGCGTGCAGGAGCAGGCGCTCAAGCAGAACATCGTCACGCTGGGCAACCGCATCAACGAGCTGGGCGTGGCCGAGCCGGTGATCCAGCAGCAGGGGCTGGACCGCATCGTCGTGCAGCTGCCCGGCGTGCAGGACACGGCCAAGGCCAAGGACATCCTGGGGCGCACCGCGACGCTTGAGGTGCGCATGGTCGACGAGAGCACGGAAGGGCGCGCGGCCGAGATGGGCACCGGCCCGGTGCCGTTCGGCGACGAGAAATACCTGGACAGGAATGGCCAGGCGGTCATCGTGCAGAAACAGGTCATCCTCACGGGCGAGAACCTGACCGACGCCCAGCCCGGCTTTGACGGCCAGACGCAGGAGCCGACCGTGAACCTGACGCTGGACGCCAAGGGCTCGCGCATCTTCAAGGACGTGACGCGCGAGAACATCGGCAAGCGCATGGCCATCGTGCTGTTCGAGAAGGGCAAGGGCGAGGTCGTCACCGCGCCGGTCATCAGGAGCGAGATCGGCGGCGGGCGCGTGCAGATCTCGGGCCGCATGACGACGATGGAGGCCAACGACACGGCGCTGCTGCTGCGCGCCGGCTCCCTGGCCGCGCCGATGGAGATCATCGAGGAATACACCATCGGCCCCAGCCTGGGCGCCGACAACATCACCCGCGGCGTGCACTCGGTCGTCTGGGGCATGGTCGTCATCGCGCTGTTCATGTGCGTGTACTACATGCTGTTCGGCGTGTTCTCCACCATCGCGCTGTCCGTGAACGTGCTGATGCTGATCGCCATCCTGTCGATGCTGCAGGCCACGCTGACGCTGCCCGGCATTGCCGCCATGGCGCTGGCGCTGGGCGTGGCGATCGACTCCAACGTGCTGATCAACGAGCGCATCCGCGAGGAGCTGCGCGCCGGCGCTGCGCCGCAGACGGCGATCTCGGCCGGCTACGAGCACGCCTGGGCGACGATTCTGGACTCCAACGTCACCACGCTGATCGCGGGCCTGGCGCTGCTGGCCTTTGGCTCCGGCCCGGTGCGCGGCTTTGCCGTGGTGCACTGCATCGGCATCCTGACCAGCATGTTCTCGGCCGTGTTCTTCTCGCGCGGCCTGGTCAACCTCTGGTATGGCCGCAAGAAGAAGCTCAAGAGCATCGCCATCGGCCAGGTCTGGAAGCCCGAGGACGCCTCGCAGCTGCGCTCGGTTGCCGGCCGCGGTACCGGCACTGGCGGTAACTGAGAACCCCGGAAAAAAGGACACGCATCATGGAATTTTTCCGGATCAAAAAAGACATCCCGTTCATGAAGTACGCGTTGGTGCTCAACGCGGTCTCCTTCATCACCTTCGCGCTGGCGGTGTTCTTCCTGGTCACGCGCGGCCTGCACCTGTCGGTGGAGTTCACCGGCGGCACCGTCATGGAGGTGGCCTACACGCAGACAGCCGACATCGGCAAGGTGCGCGATACGGTGGCCAGCCTGGGATACAAGGACGTGGTGGTGCAGAACTTCGGCACCTCGCGCGACGTGATGATCCGCCTGCCGGTGCAAAAGGGCGTGACCTCGGCGCAGCAAAGCGAGCAGGTGCTGGCCGCGCTCAAGACGCAGAGCGAGGGCGTGCAGCTGCGGCGTACCGAGTTCGTCGGTCCGCAGGTGGGCGAGGAGCTGGTCAAGGGCGGCCTGATGGCGCTGGGCATGGTGGTGCTGGGCATCGTCATCTACCTGGCGTTTCGCTTCGAGTGGAAGTTCGGCGTCGCCGGCGTCATCGCCAACCTGCACGACGTCGTGATCATCCTGGGCTTCTTCGCCTTCTTCCAGTGGGAGTTCTCGCTGTCGGTGCTCGCCGGCGTGCTGGCGGTGCTGGGCTACTCGGTCAACGAGTCGGTGGTGATCTTCGACCGGATCCGCGAGACCTTCCGCAAATTCCGCAAGCTCACCACGCACGAGGTCATCGACCACGGCATCACCTCGACGATCAGCCGCACCGTCATCACCCACGCCTCGACCGAGGCCATGGTGCTGTCGATGTTCTTCTTCGGCGGCCCCAGCCTGCACTACTTCGCGCTGGCGCTGACCATCGGCATCCTGTTCGGCATCTACTCGTCGGTGTTCGTCGCCGCGGCGATCGCCATGTGGCTGGGCGTCAAGCGCGAGGACCTGGTCAGGCACCAGCGCAAGGAAGACGATCCCAACGACCCCAACGCCGGCGCGGTCGTCTGAGGCCATCCACTGGCCGTCTTGCAGGGCGCCCGGTGCGCCCTGCATACATTTTGTTGCCTTGACCGCCTGTCGCCCCGGCGCATCAGGCTGACCCGCCCGCAGGGACAGCCAGTAAGATGACCAGCCTATGGATGCACGACAGGCCGCCCTCCACCGCCGACTGACGCGACAGGCGCGCATGCGCTTCGTGGATGCGCTGTGCAACGACCTGGGGCAGCTGGACAAGGCGCTGCTCACATTCCTGTCCGAACTGGTCGGCCAGACCGCGACGCAGCGCGAGATGCAGCAGCGCCACGACACCTGGCTGCGCTACCAGAAGGTGGCGCGCAGCTGGTTGACGCAGACCGCCGGCGCCTGGCGCGAAGCGCTGGACGCGCCGGCCAGCAGCGCCGCGGTCGACCTGCCCAGCAACACCGACCCTGCGGCGCTGGAGCTGCTGGGCGACGACGCGGTCGAGAACAAGCTGGCCGCCTCGCGCATGGCGCTGATCGTCACCGAGCAGGTCGCCAGCATCTACGACCTGGTGCGCCGGCGTACCCAGTACCTGGAAGACGCGGAGCTCGACAGCGCCGACGTGCTGCGCCCCGAGACTCTGTGCCTCAAGCTCGTCGAGCAGTGGCTGGACGCGGGCCTGGAGCGCGAGGACTTGCAACTGGCCGTCGACCCGCTGCAGCGCACGCTGGCCACGCTGCTGCTGCCGCTGTACCGCGACGTGGCCGCGCTGTACGACGAGCAAGGCGTGGCGTCGCCCGAGCAGCTGCAGTCCATGGCGCGCGTGCGCCACAGCGACTTTGGCGTGCCGCCCACCACCGGGACGGGGTCGATGACCGGGCCAGGTTCGGGTATCGACATGCACAGCTCGCTGCGCGCACGCCTGGCCGGCCAGGCCATGGCGGGTGCGCAGGGCATGCACCACACCATGCCCGGCATGCCGGTGGTGCCAGGCAGCAGCGGCCAGCCCGCCTACATCAACCCCTTCGTGCGTGCGCGCCAGCGCGCCCAGGGCGTGATGATGCAATTGCGCCGCCTGCTGGCGCAGCCGGCCACCGGCTTCAACATGGAACACGCGCCGCCCGCGTCGGCCGCGCTGACCGAGGCGTTGACCGCCTACCAGGCGGTGGCGCCGTCGCACTACGACATGCTGGCCACGCAAATACTTGCCGCTCCCCCGCAGCAGGCCGTGGTGCAGATGGTTGCGCAGGTAGCCAGTGAGGCGCAGGCGCTGAAGAAAAAGGCTGGCTCGGCCAGCGAGAAGGCGATCATCGAGGTGGTCGCGCTGATGTTCCAGAGCATTCTGAGCGAGGAGCGCATTCCGGCGGCGGTGCGCGTGTGGTTTGCCCGCCTGCAGGTGCCGGTGCTGCGCGTGGCGCTGGCGGACCCGAGCTTTTTCCGCGACCTGGCGCACCCCGCGCGCAAGCTGATCGACCGCATGGGCGCCTGCGTGCTGGGCTTTGACGCCGGCGTGAGCGTGGGCGCGCTGGAGGTGGAGATCCGCCGCATCGTGCAGGTCATCGAGCAATACCCCGAGACCGGCAAACGCGTGTTCCAGCTGGTCTACGACGAGTTCGAGAAATTCCTGGCGCGCTACCTGACCGAGGATCAGACCAAGTCGCGCCTGGTCGGCCTGGCCCAGCAGGTCGAGCACAAGGAGACGCTGGCCATCCAGTACACGATCGAGCTGCGCACCATGCTGCAAAGCATGCCGGTGCGCGAGGAGATCCGCGAATTCCTGTTCAAGACCTGGGCCGAGGTGCTGGCCATGTCGGCCGTGCGCTACGGCCCGCAGAACGCGCAGACGCTGGCCTTCAAGCGCCTGGCCGCCGACCTGGTCTGGGCCTGCAGCGCCAAGCCGCACCGCAGCGACCGCGCCCGCGTCGTCGAGCGCCTGCCGGGCCTGCTTGAATGCCTGTCCGCCGGCCTGGCGCTGCTGGGCATGCAGGCACAGGCGCAGCAGACGCAGATCAAGCAGCTGACCGACATCATGTCCGAGGCCTTCGTCGCGCGCACCGACGGCATTGCACAGGAGCAGATCGAGGCGATGGCCGAGCGCCTGGCCGAACTTGAGGACTACATCGACGACGACGCGCTGGGTGACATGCCCCTGAACGCCGACAACATCGAGATGCTGCTGGGCATAGATGCCTCGTCCATCCAGGTCATTGCCGACGTGCAGGGCAGCCCGCCGCCACTGGACGACATGCTGCAGTGGGCGCGCAACCTGCAGCCCGGCTCGTGGTTCACGCTGGAGCACAACGGCGTGCAGGCGCGCGTCCAGTACATCTGGCACAGCGACCGCAAGCAGCTGCACCTGTTTGCCGCCGGAAGCGGCAACACCTACCTGATGCAGCTGGCGCGCATGGCCGCCTACCTGCAATCCGGCCTGCTGGCGCCGCAGGAGCAGGAAACACTGACGCTGCGCGCCACGCGCGAGGCGCTGACCAAGCTGGATGCCAACCCCGAGCGCCTGCTGGCCTGAGATCGTAAACACGCTCTGAAGGTGACGGGCTCCCCATCAAGTCCGTCCCGCACACGACAAAAATCCAGGTTTACTGCACCGCGCGCAGCACGCGGCGGTACTGCACCGCCTCGCCCACGTGGGCGACGGTGACCTGGTCGCTGCCCGCCAGGTCGGCCACGGTGCGCGCCACGCGCAGCGCCCGGTGCGTGGCGCGGGCCGACCAGCCCAGCCGCGCGGCGGCAGTCTGCAAGAAGCCGTGGGCGGCCGCGTCCAGCCGCACCATGTCCTGCAGCTCCTGGCCCTGCAGCGCCTGGTTGGCTTTGCCCTGGCGCGCCAGCGCGCGCTGGTGCGCGCCGGCAACGCGCTCGCGCACGCGGGCGCTGGCCTCGCCGGGCGGCGCGTCCAGCAGCTCGTCCGCGGCCAGCGCCGGCACTTCGACATGCAGGTCGATGCGATCGAGCAGCGGCCCTGACAGCTTGCCCTGGTAGCGCGCGACCTGGTCGGGCGTGCAGCGGCAGGCGCGCTGGCGCGAGCCGTGAAAGCCGCAAGGGCAGGGGTTCATCGCTGCGACCAGCTGAAAGCGCGCCGGAAACTGCGCGCGCTGCGCCGCCCGGGCAATCGTGATGTGGCCGCTCTCCAGCGGCTCGCGCAGCGCCTCCAGCGCGCTGCGGGCGAATTCGGGGAATTCGTCGAGAAACAGCACGCCCTCGTGCGCCAGCGAGATCTCGCCGGGCCGCGGCGGCGAGCTGCCGCCCACCAGCGCCACCGCGCTGCAGCTGTGGTGCGGGCTGGCCGTGGGGCGCTGCATCCACTGCGCCGGCGTGAAGCGTCCGACCAGGCTGGCAACGGCCGCGCTCTCCAGCGCCTGGGCCACGCTCATCGGCGGCAGGATGCCGGCAAAGCGCTGCGCCAGCATCGACTTGCCCGAACCCGGCGGCCCCACCAGCAGCAGGCCGTGGCCGCCGGCGGCGGCAATCTCCAGTGCCCGACGCGCACCGGCCTGGCCCTTGACGTCGGCCAGATCCGGGCCGCCCACGTGCGGCGCGGGCGTGGCTGGTTGCAGCCGCTGCCAGCCGTCGCCGTCGCCCGCGTTGCCGGGCGCCTCGCCGTCCGGCGCCTGTGGCAAAAACTGGCGTACCACGTCCAGCAGGTGGCGGGCGCGGTAAATCTGCGTGTCCGGCACCAGTGCCGCCTCCTCGGCGCTGCCCGGCGGCAACACCACGCGCAGCCCCTCGCCCTGGCTGCGCAGCGCCAGCGCCGTGGCCAGCGCGCCGCGCACCGCCCGCAGCGCGCCCGACAGCGACAGCTCGCCGGCGAACTCCCAGCCGGCCAGCCGCCGCGCGTCGATCTGGCCGCTGGCCGCCAGAATGCCCAGCGCGATCGGCAGGTCGAAGCGCCCCGAGTCCTTGGGCAGGTCGGCCGGCGCCAGGTTGACGGTGATTTTCTTGTTGGCGGGGAATTCCAGCCCCGCGTTCTGCAGCGCCGAGCGCACGCGCTCGCGCGCTTCCTTGACCTCCACGTCGGCCAGGCCCACCAGCGTGAAGCTGGGCAGGCCGTTTGCCAGGTGCACCTCCACCGTCACCGTGGGCGCCTGCAGGCCGAGCAGGGCGCGGCTTTGTACCGAGGCTAGGCCCATGGGTTCTCCTCCCGTTGCGTTCGACTGGGTGCATTGTGCAGGGCAGGCGTGGATTCACGCCGCGCGTTCAAAAAAATCAAACCCACAGGAGGCGGCCACGCGGGGGTGCGGCAGTACCATCGTCTTCATGCAAGCAGCCCTCACCCAGATCGTCGACCGTGTGCGCGAGCACGCCGGCCGGCGCCAGCGCCTGGCCCTGCGCGGCGGCGCCACCAAGTCGTTCCACCCCTGGGGCGCGTCGCCCGCGGGCGACGCGCTGGATCTGCGCGCGCTGTCGGGCGTGCTGGCCTACGAGCCCAGCGAGCTGGTCGTCACCGCGCTGGCCGGCACGCCGCTGGCCGAGCTGGAGGCGCTGCTGGCCGAGCACGGCCAGTGCCTGGCGTTCGAGCCACCGCGCTTTGGCGCCGGCGGCACGGTGGGCGGCATGGTCGCGGCCGGCCTGTCGGGGCCGGCACGTGCAAACGTGGGCGCGCTGCGCGACTTCGTGCTGGGCATCGAGATCGTCAACGGCCGCGGCCAGCTGCTGCGCTTTGGCGGCCAGGTGATGAAGAACGTCGCCGGCTACGACGTCTCGCGCCTGATGGCCGGCAGCTGGGGGCGGCTGGGTGTGATCACCGAGGTCAGCCTCAAGGTGCTGCCCGTGGCGCCGGCCGAGGCCACGCTGCGCTTTGACTGCGACCAGGCCGAGGCCCTGCAGTTGCTCAACACCTGGGGCGGCCAGCCGTTGCCGCTCAACGCCAGCTGCTGGGTCGAGGACGGCGGCCAGGGCATGCTTTTCGTGCGCCTGCGCGGCGCGCGTGCGGCGGTCGAATCGGCCTGCCGCACCATGGGCGGCACGCTGCAGGACGCACCCAACGTACCCGGCGACTGGCAGGCCTGCCGCGACCAGAGCCTGCCCTGGTTCACTGCGCGCGCGCCGGGTGATGCGCTGTGGCGGTTGTCGGTGCCGCAGACCGCGCCGGTGCTGCAGCTGCCCGCGGGCGTGGCGGCTGCGCTGGTCGAATGGCATGGCGGCCTGCGCTGGGTGCAGGCGCCGCCCGAGGCCGGCGATGCGCTGCGCGCCGCCGCTGCGCAGACCGGCGGCAGCGCCAGCCTGTTTGCCGCCGACGAGGCCGGCCAGGCACGGGCCGATGACCTCTTCGACCTGCAACAGCCGGCGCTGGCGGCCATCCACCAGCGGCTGAGCCAGGCGTTCGACCCGGACGGTATTTTCAGCAGCCCCCGCAGCGCGTCGCACGTCCAGGATTGAGCCATGCAAACCCATCTCGCCCACGAATTCGCCGGCACGCCCGAAGGCCAGGAGGCCGAGGCCATTTTGCGCAAATGCGTGCATTGCGGCTTTTGCCTGGCCACCTGCCCCACCTACCAGTTGCTGGGCGACGAACTCGACAGCCCGCGTGGGCGCATCTACCTGATGAAGCAGGTGCTCGAAGGCCAGCAGCCCACCCGCAAGACGCAGCTGCACCTGGATCGCTGTCTGACCTGCCGCAACTGCGAGACCACCTGCCCCAGCGGCGTCGAGTACGGCCACCTGCTGGACATCGGCCGGCGCATCGTCGAGGAAAAAGTCGACCGCCCCAAGGGCGAGGGCGCACTGCGCTGGGCGCTCAAGGAGGGCGTGCCCTCGCCGTTGTTCGCGCCGGCAATGAAACTGGGCCAGGCGGTGCGCGGCGCCCTGCCCGCACGGCTGCGCGAGAAGGTGCCGCCGCGCCAGAGTGCGGGCCATTGGCCCACGCGCACCCATGCGCGCAAGGTGCTGCTGCTGGCCGGCTGCGTGCAACCGGCGATGAGCCCCAACATCAACCATGCAACCGCCCGCGTGCTCGACGCCGCCGGCATCCAGGTGGTGGTCGCCGCGGAGGCCGGCTGCTGCGGCGCGGTCAAGTTCCACATGAACGACCAGGACGGCGGCAAGGATCAAATGCGCGCCAACATCGACGCCTGGTGGCCCTATCTGGAGCGCGGCGAGGTCGAAGCCATCGTGATGAATGCCTCGGGCTGCGGCGTGACGGTCAAGGAATACGGCCATTTGCTGCGCAATGACGCCAAATACAGCGAGAAGGCCGCGCGCGTGAGCGCCGCCACGCGCGATCTGTCCGAACTGCTGGCCGACATCGCGCCGCGCCTGAAGAATCAGCTGCGCCGCCAGCTGCCCGGCGTCGTCGCCTGGCACCCGCCATGCACGCTGCAGCACGGCCAGCAGTTGCGCGGCGTGGTCGAGCCGCAGCTGCGCGCGCTGGGCTTCGACGTGCAGTTGCCGGCCGAGTCGCACCTGTGCTGCGGCTCGGCCGGCACCTACTCGGTGCTGCAGGCGGCGCTGTCGCAGCAGCTGCGCGCGCGCAAGCTCGGCCACCTCGGGGCGCTCGCGCCCGTGGTAATCGCCAGCGCCAATGTCGGCTGCATCACCCACCTGCAGGCAGGCACCGACACGCCGGTGCGCCACTGGGTTGAATTGCTGGACGAGGCGCTTGACGAAGCGCTGGCCTGAACCCCGCGGACGCCGGTGCGCCGCGCAATTCTGGGATGATTGCGGGTTTTGACCGATTCCGCGCCCGCCAGGGATGACCATGCAAGCCAGCGAGAACCTGCCCGCCTCCTCCGTTGCCACCACCGCCGACACCGCGCCCGCCGCACCGGTGCAGCCCGCTCCGTCCGCTACGACTGCCGCGCCCGCGCCTTCCGCGCCCGCTGCCGACCCGAACGCGCCCGCAGCGCGCAAGCGCCCGCGCCGCCGCGGCGGCCAGAACCGCCAGGGTCGCAAGGATGCGGCGCCCGCCGCTTCCGCCTCCGCGGGCGGCGATGGCGCAGCGCCAGAGCGCAGGCCGGCGCGCCACCACCCGCTGCTCGACCAGCTGGCGCAGTGGCACCCGCAGCTGTTCGGCGCGGCGCTGCTGCCGCTCAAGCGCGGCATCTTCCAGGATCTGCTGGACGCGCATCCGGACGCGATCGACAAGGACGCGCTCAAGCTGGCGCTGGCGCTGCACACGCGCTCGACGCGCTACCTGAGCGTGGTCGCCCAAGGCATGGCGCGCCACGACCTGCAGGGCCAGGTGACCGAGGCCATGGCGCCCGAGCATGTGCATCACGCGTTGCTGGAGGTGTTTCGCCGTCGCCAGCTGCGCAGCAACGAAGACCTGGCGCCCAAGCTGCGCCGGCGCATCCGCCTGGCGTACGAGGCCAGCGGCCTGGCCCGCCAGGACTACGACGCGCTGGTGCGCGGGCGCGACGAACGCGCCAACGCGCTGCTGGACGAGGCCCTGGCCGAGGCCGCCGCAGACGACGCGCGCGCCGAGGCGCTCTTGCACGCCTTCGAGGCCAGCGGCCAGGACGAAGCCGGCTTTGCCGACATGTACGGCATGGACGCGCGCCAGGTGGCCCGCCAGCTCGCCCGCGCGCGCCAGCGCCGCGGCGCCTGAGCGGCGTCGCTCCAATCAGCGAAAGCAGCGGTCATGTGGCTGGGCTGGTTCAGCCTGTTCGTCGCGGTCACGGCGGTGGCCGTTGCGGCCGACAGCGCCCAGGCCACGCAGCTCGCGCGCGACTGGTGGATGGTGGCCAACTGGGCCGCGTGGGCGTTGCTGTGGGGCGCCTTCTTCGTGCTGCTGGCGCTTGGCCGCGCCATCGAGCGCGCCACCGCCTGGCTGTGCCTGGCGCAGGGCGTGCTCACCGGCTGGTTGCCCGGCTACCTGATGCTCAGCGGGCGGCTGTAGAAGGCCATCGCGGCGGGGGCGCCGCTCCCACAGCAGACAGGGCATGCAAAGGCAGCAGCGAATGGCCTCACCGCCTGCCCAGTGTTGCCAGCAGTGCGGCGCCAATGATGAGCGCGCCGCCGGCCAGCGTGGCCGCGCGTGGCTGGGCCGCGCCCAGCGCGATCGACGAGGCGCTGGCAAACACCACCTCCGACAGCAGCACCAGCGCGGTCGTGCCGGCTTTGAGGCGCGCCGCGCCGTACTGCAGCGCCCAGTTGCCCAGCGCCAGCAGCAGCGCCAGCACCGCGGCGACCAGGGCCCAGCGTGCGTCAAACGCCGGCAGGCCCGGCACCAGGCCCGCCGACTGGCCGGCCAGCGCCACCAGCGGCGCCATCACCATGCAGCCGCCGAACATCGCCGCCATGCGCGCCTGCTCGGGCACCGCGTGCATGCGCCGCAGCATCACGTTGACCAGCGCGAACAGAAATCCGCCCAGCAGCGCCAGCCAGTCGGCCAGGCCCATGGCCGCGCTCAGGTGCTGCAGGCCGCCCTCGGCCGGCCACAGCACCAGCAGCACGCCGCAGGCGGCCAGCAACAGGCGCGCAAGAGCAGCCGGCGTGGGGCGCTCGCCCAGCAGCCGCCAGGCCAGCAGCACGGCCCAGGCGGGCATCAGGTAGAACAGCAGCACCACACGCACCACGTCGCCAATGGTGATCGCCCAGTTGAACGCCACGTTGTTCAGGCCCGAGCACAGCGCCAGCAGCCCCAGCACCGGGTAGGCGCGCCACTGGCTGGCAATGCCCGGGCGCAGCGCCAGCAGCGCCCAGAAGATCGCGCCGTACATCAGCGCCGTGGCCCACAGCGGGTGCAGGCCGGCCTGCTGCATCTGGCGAAACGGCCACCAGGCCATGCCCCAGATGGCGGCATTGCACAGCAGCGCCAGGGCCGGCAGCGGAGACTTCATGGGGTTCAATGGTCGCGCCGGGCCTGGGCGCGCAGGTGCGCCATTTCCTTGCGGTAGTGGCGCACGTTGTGGACGTGCCACAGCAAAATCAGCCACATGATGCCGGCCACCGTCAACCCGAAGGCGGTGATCGCCCCAAAGGCGGTCATCCCCAGGCTGGTGAACAGGCTGTAGCAGGCGCCCATGGCCAGAATGGCCGCCTGCTCATTGAAGTTCTGCACCGCGATCGAACGCCCCGAGCCCATCAGGCAGTGGCCGCGGTGCTGCAGCAGCGCGTTCATCGGCACGACCAGAAAACCGCCCAGGCCTCCGAGCACGATCAGAAACGGCACGGCCAGCCAGATGGAGTGGATCAGGTTCATCGCCACGACCAGCAGCCCCATTGCAATGCCCAGCGGGATCACGCGCGTGGCGCGGTCCAGGCGCACGCGCATCGACGCCAGTACCGCGCCAGCCGCGGTGCCAATGGCCACCACGCCCACCAGCGCCGAGGCCTGCGTGATGCTGTAGCCCAGCGCCACCGCGCCCCAGGCCAGCACGATGTAGCGCAGGTTGCCCGAGACGCCCCAGAACAGCGTCGTCGTCGACAGCGAGATCTGGCCCAGCTTGTCGCACCACAGGCGCTGGTTGCAGGCCCAGAAGTCGGGCAGCAGCGCCAGCGGGTTGGGCGGCATGGCGTGCAGCGGCGCGTGCGTCAGCGGAATGCGCAGGTTGAACCAGGCCGCCAGCAGATAGACCGGCACCAGCGCGGCAATGGCCGCCTGCGCCGGCTGGTGGATGCCGAAGTCCATGCCCGGCATGTCGATGGCCAGCAGCACGTCTGCGATGTGCGGCGCCACCAACTGCCCGCCCAGCAGCACGCCCAGGATGATGGAGGTGATGGTCAGCCCCTCGATCCAGCCGTTGGCCTTGACCAGCTGCGAGGTGGGCAGCAGCTCGGTGAGGATGCCGTACTTGGCCGGCGAATACGCCGCTGCGCCCAGGCCGACGACGCCGTAGGCCAGCAGCGGGTGCGATCCCCACAGCATCAGCAGGCAGCCCAGTACCTTGATGGCATTGCTGATGAACATGACCCGCCCCTTGGGCAGCGAGTCGGCAAAGGCGCCGACGAAAGGCGCGAGCACGACGTAGAACAGCGCGAACATCGGCACCAGGGCCGCGCGCTGCCATTCGGAGGCGCCGTTGTTCGTCAGCAACTCGACGGCGACGACGAACAAGGCATTGTCGGCCAGCGAGCTGAAGAACTGCGCCGACATGATGGTACTGAAACCGCGCTT
Source organism: Comamonadaceae bacterium CD01 (assembly GCA_002894305.1). Lineage (GTDB taxonomy): Bacteria > Pseudomonadota > Gammaproteobacteria > Burkholderiales > Burkholderiaceae_C > Comamonas_C > Comamonas_C faecalis. The sequence goes on along the minus strand of PGEI01000017.1, from coordinate 21,294 downwards.
CATCGAATGGCTGGTGAACTCATCAGCCAGGCTGATGCATTGGGAACGCAAACACGTTCCGAGAGAACTTGAAACACTTTGCTCGCGACGGGCGGTTATATCACGCAGCCCCGCGGCGGCGGTGCCAGAATGCCCCTGGTTTCGATCCACCGGTGCGCCCGCGCCGCGCCGCCTTTGCGCGCCTTGCCGCGCACCCTGCCATGCCCCGCCCCATCCAAGCCACCATCCACGCCCGCGCCCTGCAACACAACCTGGAGCGCGTGCGCGAGAGCGCGCCCGACGCCCGCGTCTGGGCCGTCGTCAAGGCCAACGCCTACGGCCATGGCATCGAGCGCGTGTTCGACGCGCTGCGCGGCGCCGACGGCTTTGCCTTCATCGACCTGGCCGAAGGCCAGCGCCTGCGCGCGCTGGGCTGGCGCGGGCCGCTGCTGCTGCTCGAAGGCGTGTTCGAGCCGCGCGACCTGGAGCTGTGCTCGCGCCTCAATATCTGGCACGCGGTGCATTGCGACGCGCAGATCGACTGGCTCGGCCAGCACAAGACCCATGCGCCGCACCGCGTGTTCCTGAAGATGAACTCGGGAATGAACCGCCTGGGCTTTCCGCCCGAGCGCTACCGCGCCGCCTGGGCGCGGCTGGATGCGTTGCCCCAGGTCGACGAGATCTCGCTGATGACGCATTTCTCCGACGCCGACACGGCGCGCGGCATCGCGCACCAGCTTGCTGTGTTCACTGAAGCCACACGCGACCTGCCCGGCGAGCGCAGCGTATGCAACAGCGCCGCCATCCTGCGCCACGGGCACGAGGACGGCGCGCGCCTGGACTGGGTGCGCGCCGGCGTCATGCTCTACGGCGCATCGCCCGACCACCCCGGGCACAGCGCCTCCGACTGGCGGCTGCAGCCGGCAATGACGCTGTCCTCGCGCATCCTGGGCGTGCAGCAGCTGCGCGCGGGCGACACCGTCGGCTATGGCTCGCGCTTCACGGCCGACGCGGCCATGCGCATCGGCATCGTCGCCTGCGGCTACGCCGACGGCTACCCGCGCCACTGCGGCACCGGCACGCCGGTGCTGGTCGACGGCGTGCGCACGCGCACCCTCGGGCGCGTGTCGATGGACATGCTGTGCGTCGATCTCACACCCGTGCCACAGGCCGGCATCGGCAGCGCGGTGACGCTGTGGGGCCGGGCCGCCAACGGCCAGTGGCTGTCCATCGACGAGGTGGCCCAGGCTGGAGGCACCATCGGCTACGAGCTGATGTGCGCGCTGGCGCAGCGCGTGCCGGTGGTCGTGGACGGACAGTGAGCTCCCGCTCCCTGCGCCCTCGGTTGGAAGCGCCGAAATGGCTTCGCTCATATCCATTTGATGAATAGGGTCGTGTTTGCGCTAGATCAAATCGAAATCAGGGGTTTACCCGAACAATGTCCCTATGACAAATCCGGTTTTACCCACGATAAGGAGCGCACCATGACCCACGACCCCGCACGCCCCCTCCGCCGCAACGCCCTGCGCCTGACGTTGGCCGCAGCGGCTGCTGCTGCAACGCTGCTGGCCATGGCGCCGGTGCAGTCCCAGACGCAAGAGCCGGTGCAACCCATCGAGGCCGCGGTGGTGACCGAGCCGGCCAAGGTGGAACTGGGCAAGAAGCTGTGGTTCGACCCGCGCCTGTCGCGCTCGGGCTTCATCTCGTGCAACTCGTGCCACAACCTGAGCATGGGGGGCTCGGACAACCTCAAGACCTCGATTGGCGACAAGTGGCAGAAAGGCCCGATCAACTCGCCCACGGTGCTCAACTCCAGCCTGAACGTCGCCCAGTTCTGGGACGGCCGCGCCAAGGACTTGCAGGAGCAGGCCGGCGGCCCGATCGCCAACCCCGGCGAGATGGCGTTCTCGCACGACCTGGCCGTGGACATGCTGCGCTCCATCCCGCAGTACGTGACCGAGTTCAAGCAGGTCTTCGGCCATGACAGGCTCAGCATCGAGGAGGTGACCGCCGCGATCGCCGCGTTCGAGGAAACGCTGGTCACGCCCAACGCGCCGTTCGACCAGTGGCTCAAGGGCGACAAGACCGCCATCAACGCGCAAGAGCTGCGCGGCTACGAGCTGTTCAAGGGCTCGGGTTGCGTCGCCTGCCACAACGGCCCCAACCTGGGTGGCACCTCGTTCCAGAAAATGGGCCTGGTCGAGCCCTACAAGACCGACAACCCCGCCGAGGGGCGCTCCGCCGTGACCGGCAACGACGCCGAGCGCTTCAACTTCAAGGTTCCCACGCTGCGCAACGTCGAGCTGACCTACCCCTACTTCCACGACGGCGCCGCCGACACGCTGGCGCAGGCGGTGGACACCATGGGCCGCATCCAGCTGGGCCGCGAGTTCAGCGCGCAGGAAAACGCCGACGTCGTCGCCTTCCTGAAGACGCTGACCGGCGACCAGCCGCAAATGGCGCTGCCCATCCTGCCGCCGTCCAGCGACAAGACCGTGCGCCCGCAGCCGTTCGACTGAGCGACGCGCCGGTTCGTCGGCACGCGGAAAGCAAAAAGGCCAGCGCCCGGCGCTGGCCTTTTTCCGTTGGACGTCCGCAGCCGCCATGCGCTGCGTCGCGCCGCCGGTGTCAGAACGGTTATGCCCACCAAAAACGGTGGGTAGGGCACTTCCTATGAGTGAGTGAGCCTAAGTGGAAGCATCTAAGTGTGGGTAGTTTGTGCATATCGGTAGAATTTTGCTTAATTGTTAAGCAATCGTGCAATTATGTGGGTAGGTACGACGGTGCTCCAACGCGACGACTCAACTGCAACTCGTGCCAGCTTGGTGAAGGCCGTCCCATCACCGCAGCTTAACGTGGATACGGCATTGTCCGCCCTGTAGCCTGACGGCCTCTCTCTCCCTTCAAGGCCACGCTCAATTGAGCGTGGCCTTCTTCACTTGTGCCCCGGTTCAGGTGCTAGCCTCGAAGCTCGCGTGGATAGGTAGCGTTGGCGGAATGCTCGACAGGGTAGTCAGCCCCTTGCCATCCCGGCAAGGTAGAGTTGCTAAGTTCACCTGCTACCTATACACCGGCACCCGGCCCGTCGTGGCCGCCGAAGTTCCAACGCCAAGAAAATACGAATGAAAGTCCATTTCATTGCCCAGCCCCAGGTACAACTCGGCACTTTGCTCAACGCAGCGCTCAATTCGGCGGAAAGGCCAGCCGGCGTTGTTCTGGTGTCGGCATTCGCGTCCCTTCAAGCCGTGCTTCGGCTGAAGTCGAAACTGCTTGAACTGCACGAAGCAGGCACGACGGTTCGGGTGGTGGTTGGTGTGGACATGGGCGGCACAAGCAAGGAAGTGCTCAAAGAGTTGGCGACTTGGCCGGTCGAGGTGTTCATTTTCAAGAACCGAAAGGGCGGCGTCACTTTTCATCCCAAACTCTATGTCGTGGAGTTCGCGAAGACTGCTGAAGTTTTCTTAGGCTCAAACAACCTTACTGACGGCGGGCTCTACGGCAACTACGAGGGCGCCGTCCAAGTGACGTATGCGTTGCCTGGCGACGCGGCTGAGCTTGCCCGTGCCAAAACTGAACTCGGCAAGTTTATTGACCCTGCAGCACCGGTCGGACGCAAGCTTGATGCCGCGTATTTGGCTCTCCTGCAGTTGCGCAAGGACATCCCTGACGAGATTGAAGTACGGCTACGCAGGAAGGTTGCACGCGGCAACACACCGATAGAAGGCCCCGCGGCTGACGCATTCGGCTTCGAAGACACGCCAAGACCGCCAGCGCTCCCCCTCGCGGTGAAAAATGTCGTCATCGCCGCGATTCAGCATCAGATGGCTGAGCAAGATAAGAAGAAGGCCGCCGTGCGAGCTTCCGCAAAGAAGGCCGCCAAAGCGGCTGCAGCTGCCAACAAGCCTGCACCCGCCGCGGTGCCAGAAGACGACATTCGAGATTTCGTTCCTTTAGCGCAAATCACACCAGTCGCGTTCTACCTTGAGCTCACAACGACCAATGGCGCTGCTGGAAATATTCCCGGGGAGCAGCGCATTCCCCTTGAGGCCCTTCATGCTGCGCATGACTTCTGGGGATGGCCGGACGAGTACACAGAAAGCGTGAATCCTCGAAAAGGCCCCAACGCGGGTGGCAAGCGGCGTGTGTATTTGGAGCGGAAGCCCCGCTGGCGAGTCTATGTTGTCGGCGACCCAACCAAGGACATCACCATCGGAGTGCGCATGTATTACGTCGCAGCCAACTCTGATTTTCGATTCCACTCCGGCAACCTCGCAAAGTGGGCAACAGCTGGCGACTTGGTGCAAATTTCCGCTGTCGAAGGCAAGGACTACTTGTACGAATGTGCTCTGGCCGTAAAGGGCACGCCACAGCATCAGGCGTGGCAGGCACTGTGCAGCCCCACCAGTGGAAAGTCTCCTCGAATGTTTGGTTACTCTTGACGCATTTCACTTCCTGAAGCGCAAGACGACGTTCTCCGTGATGGCGTTCTTGATGTGAACCAAGTTCTCTGTGGTGACAGCGATGTCGATTCGCTCAACGGAAGTAAATCCACGGGCCTTGCCAATGACTTCCACCAAGTCTGTGGACGGAATGCGAATGTCTTTGCCATCAATGGTCATCTTGCTGTCCCCGATGACGACCATCACTTCAGCCCCCTTCTTGCAGACACGATAGAGCTGCCGGAACACCTCGTTCATGTCTTTCAGGAACCGATGCGTCAACGCGGGCATATTCTGTTTGCGAAAACCCGAGTCCGGCGAGCTTTCAAGTGCCTTGTGAATTGACCTCACGAACTTCAGGCATTCCACGGGTAGCCCGTCGTCACGCGAGAATTCGGCCTCAAGTTCGCGCTTGTTTGTCGCGGTGACCTCTCGGCTGCCAATAAGCGCTTGTTCTATAGGGCGCCTGTCACTGCCAGCCAAGCCAAACAAGGTAAGCAGCGATAGCCTGTCCGTGTCGATGTAAGGCAAGGCCATCGCATACGGTGGGCTTGTCAGAACGAGGTCAATTGACTCATCGGCGATGCCTAACGCATCGTATGTAGATGCGGCTCGATTGTCGCCATTGACAACCGTTGAGCCGAAGAATGGGTTCGGCGCGTAGCCCCTAATCTTCCAGAACTTTTCGATGCGTTCGAACTGAAGCGTGAGCTGCTCCTTGAACAGACTGAAGACTTCTGCATCGGTCAGGAGCTCTTTCCGGTAGCGGATACGAAGGTCTGTGGGCTCTTGCTGTGAAACGTCTCGAATGATGCTGCTGAGCACGACTTCCAAGAAGTCGCGCGCCGGTCCGTTACTGCCAGCACGAATTACGCGCAGGAGCCAGTTCAACTTGCGCGCAACGGGCTCCGCGAACCACCGGCCAATTTCTTCAAGGCTGTCTTGCTTGAATTGGTCGAGCGTTGCGGGGAGCTCTTGAGGAGCCGAGTCAATCGTCGCCACCACTGATGCCACCACTTCCGTCAGCACGTCGGGGTCAACATCCAGCACGGCAGTCTTAGCCCGAGCAATTTGCGCAGCAAGTGGGTGCAGGTCGCATCCAAACGTCGTGTAGCCGTTCAGGTAGCCTTCAAGCAAGGTAGTGCCACTGCCACAGAAGGGGTCCAGGATGCAGGCACCGTGAGGCAGCTCCAGTTGATTAATGAGCCCCTTCGCTAGCTGCGGGTAGAACTTCCCCTTATAAGGGTGAATGCCGTGGGTGACGTATTTCGGGTCTTTGCGCGCGCTGGGATTGGCCGCCATGCCATTCTCAAGAATGGCCTGCCACGTAGGCTCTCTGTGTCCGCCTGGGTACAGAATCTGATGGGTGAACACAAGCGAGCGGCAGCGCATCAAGTCACGAACACTCGCGCTCTTCTGCACAGAATGCCCGTCTGGTGTTGCCGGCCCTCGCTTGATTTCGCCAGTTTCCCGCTTGCGAAGCTCTTGCTCGTATGGCCAGGGCTTGTAAGGCGGGCCCTCAAGGGTAATCAGCACCCTTCGCTCAGCTTTGCGAAGCACCAACAGGCTCTCGGTTGCCGCACGGCGGCCGGCTGGGGTAAATGAGCGCTTGGTCTTGTGAACAGGGCGCTCAATGACCTGCGCTGTGTCGAATCCATGCTCGGCCGCCTTTTCTGCCAGTAGGTCAGCCGTGGCGTATTTTTCGCCCTCGTAGACCGAGTCGCCAATCACAAGCACCGCGAATCGCCCCGGCTTGAGCACACGTCCCATTCCGTCCAGAGCTCGACGCATGTCGGTGAAGTAGCTCTCGAAGCCACTGGCCTCGCGCTGATGCCTCAGATGCGAGCCGATTTCCACCTTTCCGAGTGCAATCGGGTCATGTCCGAGCCACAGCAGGCGAAAGCGGTGGTAGAGGTGGTAGTCAGTCGCGTTGCCGTAGGGCGGAGAAGTGACTATCAGGTCAACTGAACCGTCTTGAATGTCTTCAGGCGAGAGACTTCGGACATCGCCAGTTACGAACCGCGAGACCCCGTATCGGGTGGCTGCTGCGTTGCGCGCCACCGACTTCATCACCGATTCGAACTCCCTCACGTACCGCTTGGTAGCCTCTCCAACAGGGACCGGGCGAGGAACACTCTTGTAGCGCGTCTCCGAATCTTGGAACGAAGCGGAGAGTACCGTCCGCGACAAGGCCAACGTGGCAATCTTGCGGGCGGTGTCGTCATTGAGTTTGCTAATTCGAAACTTAATGTGGGCGAGCTCGCCGAAGGCCGAATCTGCGAACCACTTCTCCCGATTTGCAATCTTGGGCGCAAAGCCCCCATACAGGTCGACAAGCTCAGCCGCGTCTTTCGGCAAGGATTCCAGCAACGCCCTCAGCGCGCCGTGAAGCAGGTGCAGCTCCGATGTTGCTTCTGCGGACACTCGGGCCGTCTTGACCTGCCCAATAAGTGCGGCAACTGGGTTTGCGTCAACGCTAACCGCGCGACGGCCAAGGCGAATTGCCTCAAGGGCAGTAGTGCCGCTGCCCCCGAACGGGTCAAAGACCAGCTCGCCCCGCGAACTCAGTAGCGAGATGAGCGTTCCCGGGAGTTGAGGGATGAACTTGGCCGGGTAGGGGTGCAAGTCGTGGCCAAGAAATCGGGTGTCGTCATCAGTGAACCCCCATTCCTGAGACTTCAGGCGAGCAAGCGCCACCCCCACTTCCTCTAGATGGAGCGGATGCTCGAGATAGACAGCCGCCGCTGGCGTGTCGTCAGTTGTGGGGAAGGCAGATAGCTGGGCTTGGGTTTGCGGTTTGGATGTGGACATTTCGGCTCCTTCTGGGAGTATAGCTAAAACCCAGATTATCCTCAAATCGGCGCCAAGCCGCCATGTCAGCTCCTGCGCGCGCGTGGTCGTCTAGCGCGGCCGTTTATCTGGCGCACAATGTGGCTACTCAGGTAAGACAGGCAAAGTTGCTGGATGTATCAGGCGCGATTCAAACTGACGACCTGGACTAGCCTTGAAAATACAGAATGTCTTCCAGGGCCAACACGCCCTTCGCCAGCCCCAGCTTTATCGCTGGGGTTTGTCCTTTCGCGTCAGGCAGGCAGTAGTTGTAGGCGACCTTGAAGATGGTCAGCACCCTGACCAAGTTATGGGGCTGATACGCCGAGTAGCCGTGCCAAACCCCACAGTTATTGGGTGCCTTTCGGCTCCGCTCAAGTTTCTGAGCCTCAGAGAAGGCGGTTCAAAGCCAAATCAAGCGCCACACGTCGCTCGACGAATCGGGGCGTTTTGATGACTGCAAGTCGTGCTGCCTCCTCGTCGCCCACCAGAATGACCTGCCGCTGCGCCCGGGTCACCGCGGTGTACACCAGCGTGCGGTCAAGCAGGCGCGAGCCTGTCAGCGGCACGATGATACGTGGCCACTGCGAGCCCTGGGCTTTGTGCACGGTCACGGCGTAGCCCAGCTCGATGTTCTCCAGCATGTCTGGTGTGAGCGCACGGCGCATGCCATCGTCCCACTCCACCCAGGCGACGACCGGGTCATCCTCAGTGGGCAACTGTGTCGGCGCCGGTTCGACCTCTACAACGCGCCCAAGTGAGCCGTTCTGCAGGCCCTTGTCCCATAGGTTGCGAGTGCACAGCACCACGTCGCCCAAATTAAGGCCGCAGTGCTCGGCCTGGCTGAACTCGATGTTCCATCGCGTGACCGACGCATTGCACTTAGTGAATCGCGCTTGGCAGCGCGAGTTGAGGTTCTTCGTGCCAGGCCGTCCGTTCCGCAGCGGAGCCAGGATTTGTGTGTTCTGCGGGTCCAACGCGTACAGGTCGACGACCAGGTCGGCCATCAGGCGCTCCTCGCACGGCAAGAACGCGATGGGCGCGGTTTCGTCATCGCTGAGGGCTGGCCAGCGGCCAGCGCGGATGTCCGCTGCGGCCTTCGCGATGTCGCCGCCATAGCGCTTGACCGTTAGCAGCTCGACTCCCGGCACCTTGGGCTGGCCCGTGAGGCAATGCAGGACCAAGCCAGGGCCGACGGGCATGAGCTGGTGCGGGTCGCCAACGAGGACTAGGCGGACGTGTTGCGGCAGCACTTGGCACAGGCGGCTCATCGAGATGACGTCGACCATACTGGCCTCGTCCAGCACCAGAACAGTCGGCCCCTCGAACGTTGCCTCAGTGACGCTCTTCAGGAAGCTGGCGATGGTCAGCGCCGGCCGGCCCGTCGCCTCCTGCATCCGCTTGGCCGCTCGGCCTGCAAGCGCGACCTGCAGCACCTTGGTGCCGGTGGCGTCGTAGATGCGGTAGAGCGCGCGCAGCACCGTGGTCTTCCCCACGCCGGCGCCGCCCGTGATGCTCACGAAGGCATGTCGGGCAGCCAGGCGAACGGCATTGCACTGCTCTGGATTGAGCTCGATTCCTGCTTCGGCCTCGCCCTGCTCGATGGAACGCTCGACCTCGTCCGGCGTAAGCAACTCGATGTCGCCGTCCTTCAGCCGCTGCTGGATAGCCTGTGCGACCTGCCGCTCCATGACCAAGGCGCCGAGCGGCTGCAGGCCATGCGAGGTCTGGACCACGCTCCCGTTGCTCACCGCGGCAGTGATTGCCGTAGCGAGCTGGTCTCGCCAGCGGATGCCTGCCGGCGGCTTGCCCAGGAGAGGCACCACAGCGTCACTGAGGTCTGCCGACACCATGGCCGTGTGGCCGCTCGCGAAGATGCGATAGCAAGCCTCCTCGACAGCACCGCGCACCCTCCTTGGGTCCGTTAGGGCCACTCCGAAGCGCTCGCGTGCCATGCGGTCCACCGCTGCCCACTGGCCCTCAAAGGAGAGAAGGCGATACGGGTCCTCCTCGATGCGCGTTTGGGCGTCCGCTCCGAAGAAGCGAATGACCTTGCGGCCCAGTCGAACGTCGAAGCCTTGGGCCTGCAGCCACTGAAGCACTCGGGAGTGGCCCTGCTGCGCCCAAGCTTCTACAAGGCGCTGCGAGATGTCAGGAGTGAGCACCTCCGCGAGGGTGCTCGCATCGCCGGTGTCCAGCAGCCCATAGAGCCGCTCACCGAACCGCTCCCAGAGCCGCCGCGCCTTGACACTACCCAAGCCCTCGAACGCAGCGTTGCCGGCGATGTAGGACACGATGTGCTCGCCAGAAGGCATGGCGAGGTGGGCGGCCTCGGCGTCGACCTGTTGCTCCAGGACCTGGTAGCCATCAACCACTGAACGCCGTTCGACAATCGGGCCACGCACAGACCACCACTGCCCCCGCTCGACCTGGGTCGCTCCCAGCGTTGCGCGGTTGGCCTTCACGACAATGTACGTGCACGCGTCTAGCACCGTGCCCATCGGGTCAATGGGCACTCCGGTGAAGATGGCGCCACCAAACCCACGAGGGTTCTGGGAGCGCACGCCCGTGACGCGCAGGGTGAGTGCAGCCTCGCCGTTCAACGGGGAAGTCTCCCGGTCTCAGCCAAAGCCTCCTGAAGCACCGTGTAGCGGCCCAGCACGCGCTTGAGCTCTGCATTCTCAGCTTTCAGACTCGCGTTCTCCTGCTCCAGGCGTGACAGGCGCTCTGCGTCTCTCGCGAGCCTAGCGGCGTCTGGGGAGCGGACCACGGGCGAAGCAGTCGCCTCGTCGCTCACGTCCACGGCCGGCAGCACACCGCGCTCGCGCAGGCCCGCCTCCAACGTGCTGAGTGCTTGTTGGATGCGGGGGTTCTGCGACAGAGCGGATTTGGCGAAGCCGCACTCGGCAGCAATCTCCGTGCGCGACAGCTTGCCGCGGGAGACCATGTTTCTGAAGTCGTCGTCCGTTTTGGACTGCGACCAGACGGTGAATCGCCGGACGTTCTCTTCGGCGATTTGCTGACCATTGGCCATCAGTCCTCTCCCTTGGTGCGCTCACGTGGTGGCCGAGGAAGCGGCGCATTGAGCATCATCATCGTGACCCCTTTGCGCTCGGCGTTGTTTGCCCAAGTGACGAACTGCTCTTTGAGCAACATGTTCTCGTTCTTCAGACGGTCGACGGTCGCCTGCAGGCGCTCCACTTGCTCAAGCGCTGCTCGAACCTTCTCGTCTCTCGGGAGCGATGGCTCGCCTTTGAAAGTGCCGCGCAATGCCTCCTTCTTCAACGTGTACGCATTGGCGATGTCTGGGTACTCGAACAGCGTGAAGCGTGAATAGACGATACCGGTAGCCTTCTCTACCGCTTCAATGAGCAAGGCCCACGTCAGCTTCCCCTTCCAACCGTCGATGGTGGCCAGGATTAGCTCGATACGTTCGGAGGTCAGGTCTGGTGCGCGTGTCTTCTTCATTTCACTGTCTTCCGGTCGCGGGACCGAATGAATTTGATGGGGCGAACATGGGCATCGGTGATGAGAGCCGCTCCGGTAAAGTCCACGCGCACGCGAGCGCCCGAAGCCACTTGAGGGTCCTCGAGAATCTTCAGGAGAGCTTCCACACGCTCCAATGTTTGGGTCTGGTGTGCCACCCACGCATCGGCGCCGTATTCCGCCTCGCTGAGGGCCTCCTTCGCGGCTGTTAGCAGAAGTTCCGTCTCGGCTTTGAGACTGCGCAGATTCGCCTCTTTGTGCGCCTCGCCCTTGATGCACACCTGCTCCTCACAGTTGATGCAATCCCGATGCAACTGGCAGGGCTCGCTGGCGAAGTCGTGCATGCACCAGCCGTACTCCGTCGTGTGCGCGGCGGTGCCGACCGAGAGTTGGAAGTTGCTGCGGCGGATGAGCGGCCTGGTTCTGGCGGGCTCAGGAGCGACCAAATTGCCGTTCATGCCCGCTTGTAGCGCTCGACTGATTGGCTCCTGCACCTCGTCAGAGGTCATGTGGTCGTAGGCTCGATTCTGCGAGACATCTTTACGTCCCGAGAACAGTGCAATTTCAGCGCTGCTCATGCCACCCATCTGGGCCAGCATATTCAGGTAGTGCCGGAGGCTGTGGCTGTTCAACTCGATTGGGCTACCGTCATCTTCCTGATAGTCGAAATCGTCGAAGATGCTTGGACGCCCGTCGTGGCGTACCAATGGCTGAGCAATGTCTCCGTAGGCGACATACTTAAACATGCACAGGTGCGTGCTCCTTGAGTCATGCGTCTCGTTGATTCGGATTACCCCCAATGCATCCTCAAGGCGCAAGTCTGGTGCGCCAGGCACGTAAGGGAACGTTTTAGGAAGCATGGAGAGCACAGCTGTCTCCACATCTGCAAAGCGATAGCCGACGCGTCGTCCACCGAGGGGGACGGGCTCCAGCTTGCACGTCTTCGTGGCCCAGGTATTCGCTGAATTCCTTACCTTTGGGTCATCTCTTCCCCACAAGATAAGGCCGATATCTACGTTTGAGAGCACTTCGCGACCACGCAGATGTTCTGCACCTTCATGCAGATACAGCTTGCCGGGATTGCGTGTGTACCACTTGACCAGTTCGTGAGCAGGCGACGTCAATTTGAGCAAGGTCTTGACGGCTTGCTCAGCGACCGGTGCCATCTCGGTTGGAAACCACTTTGTGGTGTCCTCCGCACCCTTCGACCCTGGCCATCTCAGCCCGAGCTTTCCAGCGAATCGACCGGCTCCGTGAACAAAACAGTTTCGCTTCAGCCTAAGAACCTCGTTAATACGCTCCGGAGCACTGGTCATGAGCGCCGTGTAGCTCGTGACCAGGACGTCACGTGGTTTTGTGGCCTGCTGGAAGATTCCGCCCAAGGCTCGAAGCGCCGCTGCCGACGGCAACTTCTTCTGGCGAGCCTCCAGCGCCTCCTTCGAGATTCGAGAGCCGAGCTCGCTAGGCTTTTTCAGGCCGTGCACCCAAGCCTGGCGCATTGAGATAAAGCCCTTCTCGCGCATCAAGTCAGCGATGAGGACCAGCTGCCCTGCGACTCGGTAGGCAACTCCTGGCCCATTGCTCTCCCGAGCCAGCTCGACAGCGCGGTCAAGGACCTCGGTGTTCACCGCGGTGGGACGGGAGCCCTTGTTCGACTCGCGAAGCGCTGCTTCCAGGACGCGGAACGCGGCGACCCGGACTGACTGCGAGACCACCGGACGCTGGTCATGCAAATACACCAAGGCCGCCTTGCTGAAACTCAGGAACGGCTCCGGTAAGAGCGGCTCGTCAGAACGGCTAGAAGCGGCCTCCATCGTGCTGAAAATGGCGCGATGGGTTTTGTTGTGCCCCTTGAGATGGCCAATCTCCCACGATGTTTGCTCAAACTGTCGTTTGGCCCCGAGGACTTCGGACTCTCGGCAAAGCTGCACAAAGGCCTCCAAGTTCGCTTGGGGGCCGAGTTCTGCCTTCGGAGTGAAGTGGAGAATGGTTGAGCTCACGCGCCCCCTCCCGTGGCCTGTTGCGCCCTCGCCAGAGAGCATTCGGCAATCACCTCCCGAACAGCTTCGATGGCGTCGTCATTGATGGCGGCGATTCGCTCATCTTTCCCTAACTGGTCCCGCTCGGCCTCGAGGCGCTTCAGCACGAGCTCGTGCGGACCATCCAGCCACGGTTCGAACTTGAAGCAGGTGTAGCATGCAACCGGCTTGTTGAATCCGCATGCCTTTGCTGACCCGCTGCAACTCGCGAGCGGCTTGTTGGAGACGCGAAAGTCGATAATGCGGCTGCCAGGTGCTCCCTTGTTGGTCGAGTGCTCCTCGTCCTCCACGAGTCGTCCTCTGAAAGCGCGCGCGAGCGGGGCGAGCTGCCGGCCCATGGCTTTATCGATGCTGTCGACAATGGCAGGTGACGCCTCAAAGTACACGTCCACGTTTTGGAGGTCGGCGTGGCCGAGGCGCTCGGCGATTTCTGCCCGACTTGCACCCTCCTCCGCCAAGCGAGTTCCGAATGTCGAGCGGAAGCGCTTGGGAGTGACGGGCATCGGTGCATAGTCCAAGCGTGCAGTCGGCGGTGCCAGTTCGCTCATTGCGTCCCTAAAAGCCTGAGAAAGCGCATCTCGAGTGCAATGGCCTTTGAAGGGGTCTCCTTCGGAGTAGGCGTCCAGTTTCTCGCCACGCTTGAGCACTACGCTTTCCGGGAACATCGGCGAGTTCCCCGTGCCTTGCAGTTGCTCTAGATGGTCGGCGAGAAGCCTCCCAGTCTGCGGGCTCAAACGGAACTCAAGGAATGAAGCGCGCGCATGTGCCAGGCCGGTCTTTGCCTGCGGGAGATTGAGCACGAAGTGGCCGCCTTCGTTACTGAAATCCATCGCCTTCAGGGAGGCATACTGGGAAACACGGCCACCACAGGCAAAGAGCAGACGAGCCAGCAAGGCCACCCACATCGGAATCTCGCCCGCCCCATACGCCGCGTCCACTGCCTTGTACAGCGCTGTGTATTCATCTTCGCTAAAGGGGCCTTCCTCTGGGTCGCGCTGCCTTACGGCTGCTCCCTTCACGTTCCCCGGCTTGCGCCGATGCCGCAGATACCGCGCGCACTCAACGTCAACCCCCTCGAGGCCGAGGGAGACCCATTTCTGCAAGAGAACGTTCAAAGTTCCGATGCGCCACGATTCGTGGGCACTGAGACTGGCGGCGAAGTTCCCTGCCTCCTGCGCCGTAATCACGTTCAGAGGTGTTTCTTGGTCGCGTTGCCGAAGGAAGTGAACGAAGGACTCAAACAGGTTAGTCAGGTGAGATGCCGAGCTTCGCTTGGCGAATACGTGCAAGACGTACTTGAGAGAGAAGAGGGGTACCGTCGGCGGCAGGGTGACGCGGGCAAAGTCGATGTGCACCTGGAAAGGCCCATCTCGCCAATGCCACACTTTCTCACCCGGACGAAAGGCAACGCCGCTGCGCGTGAACGCTGCTTCCGGCAGTGTGCGTGCACTAACACCCGGTGCATCTACGTGGACTTCAAGTAAGTGAGCCATCAAGCTTCTCCTGCAGCTTCAACGCGATTTCCTGCCCTTTCCGAGCAGCGTGACGTCTCGTGTAGGTAGCACCCATCTTCGAGTCGTCTGCCCAACCCTGCTGGGTATTGCGTGCTCTCTGTTCAGTGACTTCGGACAAGCCCATGGCATCTGCCGCTTCAGAGAAGCGCTCATTCCAGGTATGCCGCATCACATGGCTCGTTAACGTCACTGGAAGGCCTGGGCAGGCCACGCGCAGCTCCCTGAATATCTTGTCGAGGGTCTTCTCGGACAGGGCATTACCTTCGTCGGACACGAAGACCTGCGGGATGACCCGCGCCGCCTTGATGCTTCGGCGTTCGACCAGGTACTCCTGGAGTTTGCGCATGATTGACTCGCGGAGCTCAATCTCGCGGTCATGGGTCTTGGCATTGGGCTGCACGATGCGGCGGTCCTCGATGTCGTCTGCGCGGCGCACGATGCGTAGCTTCGACTGATTGGTCGAAAGGTCACGAACCTGCAGCCCGAGCAACTCACCTCGCCTCATGCCAGTGGCAAGCAACAGCACGACGATGAGCCAATTGCGGCGCCTCACGAATCCCCGCTTCCAAGGGTTGCTCGTTGAGTCCGGGTGGACAAGGGCTACGACCCGCGCCTGCTCCTCCTCACTCAGGCCAACCCGTGCTCCCAGCTTCGCCCGTTTCGATACTCTGGGAATATGCTCCTTGAATGCCATAAGCGCGCGCTCCGCTTCCGCTTCAAGCGCGGTCCGTTGCGGCGGGGGCAAAGTTGCAGCGACATAGGTGGAGAAGAACTTCAGAAAGCCGGCGATGTACCGCAGCCTCGACGCTTGCGTCTGCGCGTCCACAGGGCGCCTCTCTTCAACCTGCTTGACCCTGCGCATGGCCACGCGGTTGATGCTGATGACGTTTGAGCCGCCCGACGCCACAGCATCCTCGTCCAAGTCGTCAATGCGGTACTGAGCGGCCGCGGCCAACCGGTCGAGTTCTTGGCTTGACAGGAAGCGCCCTTGTTCGAATCGCTTCAGCAGGTCAACCCGCGCAGCTGCGAGTTCGCGATAAAGCAGGGCGAGTGATGTGCAGACGAAGTGAATCGTGTTCGCCGCTCGACCCTTCGTGCGGTAGCGGGCTAGGTACAGCGTGACCTCGTGTACCGGAAGGCCGTTGGAGAGCTGAAGAACCGAGTGCCTTTCTCCGTTTTGGAAGCGGATGCGCTGAGCAACATACTTACCCATTTACCAACACTTTCTAAACTGGTAGGGATTACAAAAACCAGTGTAGCACGGCAATAAATACTGTGGGTTAAAAAAAGAGGCCCGTTCCCTGGGGGGAGCGGGCCTCTACCAACAAAAATCAGGTTTAGTGGTAATTAGAACGGAATGTCGTCGTCCATCTCGTCAAAGCCCGAGCCCATAGGCTGGGCCGGGGCTTGTGCTGGCGGTTGCATCGGTGCTGGTGCGCGTGGCGCGGGTGCAGGGCGCGGCGCGGGGGCCGCGCGGCGCGGCTGCTGGGCTTCGTAGCCGCCGCCGTCGCCATAGCCGCCGTCGTCATAGCCGCCGCCCTGGCCGCCACCGCCCTGACCCTGGCCCTGGCGTCCGCCCAGCATCTGCATGGTGTCGGCGCGGATTTCCGTGGTGTAGCGGTCCTGGCCGCTCTGGTCGGTCCATTTGCGGGTGCGCAGCGCGCCTTCGACGTAGACCTGCGAGCCCTTGCGCAGGTACTGGCCGACGATCTCGGCCAGGCGGCCGTTGAAGACCACGCTGTGCCACTCGGTCGCGTCGCGCATTTCGCCGGTATTTTTGTCGCGCCAGCGGTCGGTGGTGGCAATGCGAACGTTGGCGACCTGGTCGCCGCTGGGGAAGGTGCGCATTTCGGGGTCGCGCCCCAGGTTGCCGACGAGGATGACTTTGTTGACGGAGGCCATGGATGTATTCCTTGAATGGTGGCCCGGACAGCAGGGGGGAAATTTCCGGGCCAGATGCAATGCCACGCCACCCCTGCGCGGCGGGCAGGTGCGCAGGATAGCCGCTCGGCCGGCCGTGGGAAATTTTTTTGACGAAAACCCCGGGATTTTTCAGTGCGCGTGCGCGCTGTCGCGCCCGACGGGCTTGAGCGGCCAGGTCAGCACCAGCCACAGCAGGCCGATGACGGCGGTCGCCACGAACAGGCCGCTGGCGCCGTACCACTTGGCCAGCGCGCCGCCCAGTGCGCCGCCGGCAAACAAGCCGATGGACTGCAGCGTGTTGTAGGTGCCCAGCGCCGCGCCGCGCAGGCTGGCCGGCGCCATGCGCGAGACCAGGCTGGGCTGCGTGGCCTCCATCATGTTGAAGCCGCAGAAGAACACGAACAGCAGCGCGCCCATGGCCAGCAGCGTGGGCGCGGCGCCGCTGCGCGCCAGCAGCGCCAGCGCCAGCTGCACGACGGCGATCATGCCGATGGCCAGCAGCATGGCAGCGCGCAGCTTGCCGCGGCGCTCCATCGAGAACAGCCCGCCCATGGCGACGATGGACAGCACGACCGCCGGCAGATAGACCTGCCAGTGCGCCTGCTTGGCCAGGCCCGCCTGCACCAGCATGGCCGGCACGGCCACCCACATCGACATCTGGATGGTGTGCAGCGCGAACACGCCCAGGTTCACGCGCATCAGGTCGGCGTGGCGCAGCACGTCGACCAGGCGCCCGGTGGGTGCATCGGCGTGGCGACGCGGCTCGGGTGGCACTACCCACAGCACGACGGCAATGCCCGCCAGCGTCAGCGCAAAAGTGAATGCGAACAGGCCGTCCAGCCCGATGGCGCCGGCCAGCAGCGGGCCGGCCACCAGGGCAATGGCAAACATCAGCCCGATGCTGATGCCCACCAGCGCCATGGCCTTGGTGCGCACCACGTCGCGCGTCTGGTCGGCCAGCAGCGCGGTGACCGCGGCCGAGACCGCGCCCGCACCCTGCAGGCCGCGGCCCACCAGCAGGCCGGTGATGTCGGTGGCCAGCGCCGCGATCAGGCTGCCGGCGGCAAACACCAGCAGGCCGGCGACGATGACGCGCTTGCGCCCGAAGCGGTCGGACGCCATGCCCAGCGGCAGCTGCAGGAAGGCCTGCGTCAACCCATACATGCCCATGGCCAGGCCGACCAGCGCCGGGTCGTCGCCGCCCGGGTATTTGCTGGCCTCCAGCATGAAGACGGGCAGCACCAGGAACAGGCCCAGCATGCGCAGCGCAAAAATCAGCGCCAGGCTGATGCTGGAGCGTCGCTCCAGCGCGCTCATGCGTGACGACGTGGCAGCGGCGGGAGGCGATGGATTGAAAGCGGTATCCATGGATGGCGGCCCGAAAAAGGCCTGCGGGGTGGCAGGCGGTGCGTTCGGCGGCTTGGGGTGCGGTGCGCACTGCACCTGCAACGGCCGCCCCGAAGTGGGCGCGGCCGGCCCAAAGGCCCGGTGAAAGAGGGGGGGATTTTCGCTCAGAACTGCATGTCGGCTTTTTTGTCCGGGTTTGCCCTGGTTTGCCCGGATGTCCCCGAAGGGGCGCTGCGTCAGCGCCGCGCCTGAACGGCGGTATTCGGCTGCCCCTGCGTTGCAGTCCAGTCGATCAGCGCGTCCAGCGCCGCCCGCGCGCCGGCCGCGCCCTCGTGGTTGACCAGCGCCACCAGCACATAGCGCTGGCCGTCGGCGCCGTCGACAAAGCCCGCCAGCGAGGCCACGTCGCGCAGGCTGCCGGTCTTCAGGTGGGCGCGGCCGACGGCCAGCCCCTTGCGCCGGCGCAGCGTGCCGTCGACGCCGGCAATCGGCAGCGACGCCACCAGCTCGGGCATGACGGGCGAGGCCCAGGCCTGCTGCAGCATGCGCGCCAGCGCATCGGCGCTGATGCGGGCGTCGCGGCTCAGGCCGGCGCCGTTGTCCACCTGCGGCGGCTCGCCGCCGATGCGCGTGCTCCACCAGCGCGCCAGCGCCGCACGCGCGCCGTCGAAGCTGCCCACGCCACTGTCCTGCAGACCCATCGTCAAAAAGAGTTGCTGGGTCATCACGTTGTTGCTGTATTTGTTGATGGAGCGAATCACCTCGGCCAGCGGCGGCGACTGCAGCGTGAGCGCCGGGGCCAGGTTGGGCGGCACGCTGCCCTCGCGCACCTGGCCGGTCAGCGCGCCGCCCACCTCGCGCCACATCGCCTCGATGGCGCGGGCGCCGTAGCCGCCCGGGTCGGCCGGCGCCACATGCCACTGCTGCGCACCGCAACTGGCCGGGTAGCTGCCGGCAAAGGCCACCTGCCGCGCGTCGCCCAGCTGGGGTTGCAGCTGGGCGCGCCAGTCGCCGCAGGCCTGGCCGGCTGGCGCCAGCGCCACGCTGACGGGCAGCTGCACGCCGGCCAGCGGCGGCTCGTAGGCAATGCGTGCCACGCCGGCCGCAGTGTCGGGCGTGAAGCTGAGCGTGAGCGACTTGAAGTTGATCAGCAGCGCGTCGGGCGCCGCGTTGTAGGGGCGCCAGGGTTCGTCGTCGAACGCGGCCGCGTCGTGTGTGGGCAGCACAAACGCGCTGCGGTCGAGCACGATGTCGCCCATCACGACGGTCACGCCCTGCGCGCGCAGGCGCTGCATCAGCAGCCACAGGCGCTCAACGACCAGCTGCGGGTCGCCCTGGCCGCGGATGTAGACATTGCCCTGAAGCCGCCCGTCGACCGGCTGGGCGTCCAGGTAGACCGTCGTCGGCCAGGTATAGGCCGGGCCCAACAGCTCAAGCGCGGCGTAAGTGGTCACCAGCTTCATCACCGACGCCGGGTTGGACTGCGTGTCCGCGCGCCAGGCCAGCAGCGGCTGCGCGCCGGGTGAGGCCGGGGCGACGACGACGGACAGCGCCTGGGCCGGCAGCTTGGCGCGCTGCAGCGCGGCCAGCACCGGCGCGGGCAGCGTGGCGGCGGTGCCCGCAGCTGCGGGCACCGGTGCGGCCAGCGCCAGGCACAGGGCGGCGGCCAGGACGGAGAGGAGGGAGAGCGGGCGCATTGCGCAAGTCTATGCCCGCGCGGGCGCGCCGATGGCCGGTGGGGCGGGCGTATTTCAGGATAATCCGGCGCAATGAAACTGCTTGCCTTCGATACCAGCACCGATACCATGCACGTGGCCGTGCAGCACGGCGACCGCGTGCTGGCGCACCAGGGGCCGGGCGGCGCGCAGGCGTCGGCCCATTTGATTGCCACCGTGCTGGACTTGCTTGCCCAGGCCGGCCTGGCGCTGGATGCGCTTGACGCGCTGGTCTTTGGCCGCGGTCCCGGCTCGTTTACCGGGCTGCGCACCGCCTGCTCGGTTGCGCAAGGGCTGGCGTTTGGCGCGCGCGGCGGCGCCGGCCTGCCGGTGCTGCCCGTCGACACGCTGCAGGCGGTGGCCGAGCAGGCGCGGCTGGATCATGGCTGCACCCAGGTTGTTGCCACGCTGGACGCGCGCATGGGCGAGGTCTACAGCGCGGCCTTGCAGTGGCAGGACGGGCGCTGGCAGCAGCAGGGCGACTTTGCCCTGGGCGCGCCCGAGACGGTGCAGCTGCCCGCGGGCTGGGCGCTGGCGGGCAACGCCCGCGCAGCCTACGGCGAGCGGCTGGCGCCACAGGCGCCGGCGGAGTGCATCGCCACCGCGCTGCCCACGGCGCGCGCGCTGCTGAGCCTGGCGCCGGCGCTGTTGCAGGCGGGCGCGGCGGTGGCGCCCGACGAGGCGCTGCCTTTGTACGTGCGCGACAAGGTGGCGCAGACCACGCAAGAGCGGGAGGCGGCCCGGCGCGCGGCCGGCAAGCCGTGAGCGCGGTGCCGGACATCCCGCAGGAGGCGCGCTTCGAGCCGCTGTCGCTGGCGCGCCTGGACGCGTTGATGGCCGTCGAGGACAGCGCCTACGCCCACCCCTGGTCGCGCGGCAATTTCATCGACGCGATGGCCGCCGGCTACACCATCGAGCTGCTGCTGGCCGGCGAGACGCTGCTGGGCTACTTCGTCGTGATGCAGGGCGTGGATGAGGGCCATTTGCTCAACATCACCGTCGCGCCTGCCTACCAGCGCCAGGGCTGGGCCTGGGTCATGCTCGACGCGCTGGCGCTGTGGGCGCGCGCGCGCAACGCCCAGGCGCTGTGGCTGGAGGTGCGCGTGAGCAACCAGCGCGCGCAGCAGATCTACGAGGCGCACGGCTACCGGCGCGTGGGCCTGCGCAGAAACTACTACCCCGCCGGCGACGGCCTGCGCGAAGATGCCGTCGTGATGAAATTGCCGCTATGAGCCTGGAACTCGACCCCCGCCAGCGGGCCATGCTGCAGGAGATGGGCGTGACCGTCTGGCTGCCGGCGCCGCCGAAGCCGGCGGCCCCGGCGCCTGCTCCGGTCGCGGCCGTGCCCGCCCCTGCCCCTGCCCCCGCTCAGGGATCACCGGCCGCCGCCATGCCGGTGGCACCCCGCCCGCCCGCGGCCGCTGCGCCGCCTGCCGCCCGGCCCGCAGCCGCGCCCGCAACTGCCCCTGCACGTGCGGGCCAGGCGCCGGCGCTGCAGCTGCATGCGCCCGTGCTGCTGTACCCGCAGGGTGCAGATGTGCCGCCGCAGTCCAGTGGCGGCGGCTGGCTGGTCATCGTCGAAGGCCGCGACCCCGCGCAGCCGCTGGCGGGCGACGCCGGCCGGCTGCTAGACAACATGCTGCGCGCGCTCGGCCTGCACCGGAACCCGCGCTGCCACGCGGCCGTGCTCACGCGTGCGGCGCAGGGCGACGGCGCCGCGCCGCAGGCAACCCTGGAGCAGGTTGCGGCCGACCTGCGCCCGGACATGGTGCTGGCGCTGGGCCTGGGCGCGGCGCGCCACGTGCTGGCCAGCCATGAGCCGCTGGGGCGCCTGCGCGCCCAGCCCCACCGATTGGCCGATGGCACGCCCGTGGCCGTCAGCCACGACCCCGGCTACCTGCTGCGCACGCCCCAGGCCAAGGCCGCCACCTGGGTCGACCTGTGCCGCGCGCTGGCGCTGGTGCGCGCGCAGGCCTGATTCCATTTTTAAATCAAACGGTTACTTTGTCGGCTTCGCTTGCCG
>PGEI01000179.1 GCA_002894305.1 Comamonadaceae bacterium CD01 | reverse complement strand
CTCCCCCTCTGGGGGAGGGCTGGGGTGGGGGCCGGCGACGCTGGCCGAGGCACGCCGTTGCTGCCGCTCCAGCAGCCATCATCCCTGCCTTTCCCCCAAAGGGGGAAGGTGTCCGAGACATGTCGCTGATCAGGTGTTTACCCGACTCGTGGCTCCACCTTGATGGGCACGTACAGCGACCCGCCCTGGCGGTTGAACTCGTCGGCCTTGCGCGCCATGCCGTCGGCCAGTGCCGCGCTGCCGCTCATGCCCTTGGCGGCGGCGTATTCGCGCACCTCCTGCGTGATCTTCATCGAGCAGAACTTCGGCCCGCACATGGAGCAGAAATGCGCCACCTTGGCCGCGTCCTTCGGGAGCGTCTCGTCGTGGTACTCCTGCGCGGTCTCGGGGTCCAGGCCCAGGTTGAACTGGTCCTGCCAGCGAAAGTCGAAGCGCGCCTGGCTCAGCGCGTCGTCACGCGCCCGCGCGCCCGGGTGGCCCTTGGCGACGTCGGCCGCATGCGCGGCGATCTTGTACGCGATGATTCCCTGCTTGACGTCGTCGCGGTCGGGCAGGCCCAGGTGCTCCTTGGGCGTCACGTAGCACAGCATGGCCGTGCCCATCCAGCCGATCATCGCGGCGCCTATTGCCGAGGCGATGTGGTCGTAGCCCGGAGCGATGTCGATGGTCAAAGGCCCCAGCGTGTAGAACGGCGCCTCGTGGCAGGTCTTGAGCTGCTCGGTCATGTTGGCGGCAATCATGTGCATGGGCACGTGGCCCGGGCCTTCGATCATGGTCTGCACGTCGTGCTTCCAGGCGACCTGGGTCAGCTCGCCCAGCGTGTGCAGTTCGGCAAACTGCGCCTCATCGTTGGCGTCGCTGGCGCAGCCGGGGCGCAGGCCGTCACCCAGGCTGAAGGCGACGTCATACGACTTCATGATGTCGCAGATGTCCTCGAAGTGCTCGTACAGAAAGCTCTCGCGGTGATGCGCCATGCACCACTTGGCCATGATCGAGCCGCCGCGCGAGACGATGCCGGTGCGCCGCGCCGCAGTCAGGTGAATGAAGGCCAGCCGCACCCCGGCGTGGATGGTGAAGTAGTCCACGCCCTGCTCGGCCTGCTCGATCAGCGTGTCGCGGAAGATCTCCCAACTCAGGTCCTCGGCAATACCGCCCACCTTCTCCAGCGCCTGGTAGATCGGCACGGTGCCAATCGGCACGGGCGAGTTGCGCACGATCCAGTCGCGCGTGGTGTGGATGTTCTTGCCCGTGGACAGGTCCATCACGTTGTCCGCGCCCCAGCGGATGGCCCAGACCAGCTTTTCCACCTCCTCGTCGATGCTCGACGTGACGGCCGAGTTGCCGATGTTGGCGTTGATCTTGACCAGGAAGTTGCGGCCAATGGCCATCGGCTCCACCTCGGGGTGGTTGATGTTGGCCGGGATGATGGCCCGTCCGCGTGCGACTTCATCGCGCACGAACTCGGGGGTGATGATCTTGGGGATCATCGCGCCCATCGGATTGCCGGCCAGGCGTTTTTCGCGCGCCGCGTCCGCCACGTACTGCGCCATCCATTCACGACGGCCGTTCTCGCGCAGCGCCACGTACTCCATCTCGGGCGTGACGATGCCCTGCCTTGCGTAGTGCATCTGCGTGACGTTGGCGCCCGCCTTGGCGCGCAACGGCTGGCGCTGCAGCGCGGCGGCCTGCTGGCGCAGGGCGGCCAGGCGCGCTGCGTCCTCACTCTTTTGCCCATCGTCGAGCGCCACCGGCTTGCGTCCGGCATAGCCCTCGGTGTCGCCGCGCTCCTCGATCCAGGCGCCGCGCACGCTGGGCAGACCCCGGCGCACGTCAATTTGCACCGCCTGGTCGGTATAGGGGCCGGAGGTGTCGTAGACGCTCACCACCTCGCCGTTGGTCAGCGCAATGTCGCGCACCGGCACGCGCACATCGGCGCGGCTGCCCATGATGTAGGACTTGGTGGAAGCGGGAAACGGCTCGCGCGTGCGGGCCAGCAGGGTGGAAAACGAATCGGGAGCGTTCATGGCGGGCATTCCTCAAACAGACAAAGGGAATGCTCCGCAATCGGCGGGATGCAGGCGCGCACCCATGGTGCACGCATCCCGCTGCAGCTCTTCTTACGCTGGTACTAGCCAGTTCAAGTTCGCGGGTAGAAAGAAAAAGGCCTTTCTTCTCAGCACGCCTGGAAAAACTTCCTTCGTGCACCCCGGAGCAGCGGCGAGTATAGGCCCGCCCTGCGGCGGGATGCGAGGGCAAGACTGCTTCGACCGGGATGGGGGGTAATCCGTGATCGATACGGCCCTGCAGCGCTTGCATTCATCATCCCCGGGCCGGATCGAAAACGCTTGGCATTTCACCAAAAGTAGTGCAGAATCCGTCGGTTCACTGCTTTTTGCCTGCCACTGCAGTGCCTGCGCGTCAATCACCGGTACATCCTGCGCATTGACGCACGCCGCCGCACACCACGCATGTGCATCGGCCCGCATACCGGCGCGCCTCCCGAGATCCGCACCCCAAACCCCGGACTCCTCCCCCTCTCCACCGGTCTGACCCGCTGGAGTTTTTGCCCCTTTTTCCCGATGGTCCGCGCCACTTTGCGCACCATCCGCACCCATGTTTTTGAAACAAAACGCCGAACACGTGGGCGGTTACACCGTCACGCCGCTGGCCCAATCCGCCGAACAAGGCCTGTTCATCGCCTCGGTCTCCATCCGCCGCGGCATGTACGACCGCATTTTTCGCTTCATCCCGCGCTTTGCCAGCGCCGGCCAGGCCGTGCAATACGCCATGGCCGAGGGCCGCAGCCTGGTGCTGTGCAACCAGCTGGGATGAGCCATTTACCCACCACCATCGTCGACAAAGGAGAACCGTGGCCAAGGAAGAACTGATTGAAATGCAAGGGAAGGTCAACGAAATCCTGCCCGACGCCCGTTACCGCGTAACGCTGGAAAACGGCCATGAACTCATTGCCTACACCGGCGGAAAAATGCGCAAGCACCGCATCAAGGTGCTGGCCGGCGACCGCGTGACCCTGGAAATGTCGCCCTACGACCTGAACAAGGGGCGTATCACCTTCCGCCACATCGAGCAGCGCTCGGGTACACCCCGCCCCGGCCAACCGCGCCGGCGCTGAACACCACCCATTTTTTCCTCATCCCACCCGCGCGCATCCTGCCCGCGGGCACCAAACCACCGAAAGCACACCATGAACAACAAACTCTACGTCGGCAACCTGGCCTACTCCGTCACCAGCGACACCCTGAACGAGCTCTTCTCCCAATTCGGCACCGTCGCCAGCGCCAAGGTCATGACCGACCGCGACACCGGCCGCTCCAAGGGCTTCGGCTTCGTCGAGATGGACAACGCAGCCCAGGCCCAGGCAGTCATTGACGGCACCAACGGCAGGCCTGTCGAAGGCCGCAACCTGACGGTCAACATTGCCCGCCCCATGGAGCCGCGCCAGAGCTTTGGCGGCGGCGACCGTGGCGGCTACCGCGGCCAGCGCTATTGATCTGACAAAAAGCGGGCACGCGCCATGGCGCGGCGCCCCGTGCGGCGCTTACCCGGCCAGCTTCCACCCGGCCTTGGCCATGGGCGGGTATTTGGGCGCCAGTTTTTCCCACTTTTCGCGGTACTTTTCACACCCCGAATCTCCTGTGGCGCGGCAGGCGAAGTGTTGCCAGAAATGCGCGGCATCGGCATCGCCCGCATAGGCATGCATGACGGCCAGCTGAAACATGCTGTTGGCGCCAAACGTGGTTCTCACGACATATTCGGCCCACTCGATATCGGCGGGCGAATTGAATTTCACGGGGTTTTTCTGCGCCAGAACGATGTTGTCGCGCAAATGGGTCAAGACCCACATATCCGGCACATAAACATCGGGCTTGTCGCCCTCCAGCTCCTTGAACTCCATCAGCAGCACGGGCGAATTTTCAATGATCAAGAAATCGCGCGCAGTCACCATGACGGCGGCCAGGGCCAGCAGCAGCGCCGGGAAAATCGACCATTTCGGCAGCTTGATTTGAAACGGCAGCTCCACGCTTGCCGAAAGTGCCCCCATCATCATGCCGGCGGGCAATAAGAAATACGCATATTGCAGCGGAAACTCCAGCATGCCGTGGGTGAACAAAACCACCAGAAACGCCAGCATGAACCACTGGTCGGCCGTCTTGACGCGGGCCGCCACCTTCCACCACCACCAGGCCAGAACGGCGGTGAACGCCAGGCCGATGGGGATGCCGTTCCACAGCATCAAGTCCAGCACCAGATTGTGCGCATGGCCTATCGTGCCCTTGACCTGGTCGATGGGAATCAAGTCCCACGAAAACTGGGCGTGGCGCAGCTGCCCCCAGCCATAGCCCGTCCAGGGCTGCAGCGTGCAGGCCTTGAGCAGCACATGCCAGATGTTGAGCCGCCCGCTGTCGGCCAGGCTGCGCACTTCGCGCACGCCGTCGGCGCCATGCGCCCAGGCATTCAGCTGGGGAACGGCCAGCACGCACAGCACATAAAAAACCACCAGCAGCGCAAAAGCCAGCGCAAGCTTCTTGATTGCAGGAATTCGCCGCCAATACAGCACCGCACAGCCGATGAGCAGCACGTTGAGCCAGCCGGTGCGCGACTCGGTCAGCGCCAGCCCAAACAACAGGCCGGCGGCAAGCAGCAGAGCCAGGGCCGCCGGCAGCAGCTTGCGGCTCCAGGCCCAGCCCAGGCCCACCACGCCCAGCAGCAGCAGACTGCCCAGCTGGTTGGGCTGGCCCAGGTTGGCCTGATAGCGCGACTGCATGCCGCTCCTGGCCCAGATGGTCAAAAACTCCTGGTCCAGCAGCTGGTAGATCTGCAGCGGCAGCGACAGCAGCGCGCCCACCGCCGCCGCACCAAAAAGAAAACCCAGCACCTGCCGCGGGTGCGCCTCGCCCCACCACCGGCCAACGACGATGGCAAGCAACAGCCCCAGCAGATACAGCGCACTGACCCAGAAAACGCCGAAACTGCTGATCTTGCCCGCGGCAAATTGCAGCACGCAGACGGCCAGCAAACCCAGCGTGGCCAGCGACAGCGCGTCCAGCCGAACCGGCGTGGCGCTGCGGCCAATGAGCACATAGACCAGGGCGCAACAGCCCAGAACCAGCGCCGCCCAGAAGTCGGAATGAAACGTCGTCCAGGGCTGGTTGTGATTGGGAATCAGCCAGGCAATGGACAGGACAAAAGAAAACAGGCCCAGGAGCAGATAATAATTGGGGTTTTCTTTTTGCATTGCAAACCTTAAGGATGCTCTGAATAACTCACCTCCAGGCGTGCTACGCCTGGGCT
>PGEI01000178.1 GCA_002894305.1 Comamonadaceae bacterium CD01 | reverse complement strand
TCCAGGTTGCCGGTGACGATCTGGCCGACGGACTGGGCGATCCACTCGGTGCCTTGGCGCACCTGGGCCACGGCCTGGGCGATGCCGTCGCGCATGACGCGCATGGCGTGCAGCAGGCTGTGGGTGTCGCCCTCGCGCACGGGGATGTCCACGCTCAGGTCGCCTTGCGACATCTGATTGGCGATGGCGATGACTTCATCGGGTTCGCCGCCCAGCTGGCGCACCAGCCGACGCGACAGGGTCAGCCCCAGCGCCAGCAAAATGGCCGCCAGCACGAGGGCCGCCAGCACGAAGCGGATGGCCTGGTTCCAGAGCGTGGCGTTGACCGTGTCCAAGTAGACGCCCGAGCCCAGAATCCAGCCCCAGGGGGCGAATTCTTTCACGTAAGACACCTTGGGCACTGGCTGGGCGGCACCCTGCTTGGGCCAGAGGTAGAAGACGAAGCCGTCATGGCTGGGGCTGGCCTTGACGGTATCGACGAAGGCGACGAACAGCCGCAGACCGTTTGGGTCTTTGATGGCTGAGAGGTCTTGCCCGTTGAGCTTGGGCTGGATGGGATGCATCACCATGCGCGGCTGCATGTCGTTGATCCAGAAGTATTCCTGCCCGCTGTAGCGCATGCCGCGGATGGCGTCCATGGCCTGCTGTTTGGCCTGGTCTTCAGTCAGCGCCCCTTTTTTCACCTGGGCATCCAGATAGGTGATGACCCCGTAGGCGGTTTCTACCGCCTGGCGGGCGCCGTCCTGGCGTTCCTTGAGCAGCGCGTTGCGCTCCATCCAGAGGAAGGCGCCGGTGAGCAGGGCGATGCCGATGATGGCCACCAGCGTGAAAAGGGCGAATTTGAATGAGGTGGTGCGTGTTCGTGCCAGACGCGGGTGGGCCATGGTGTCATCCTCTCTTCTGTGTAACGAAGCATGCCGCGGGGCTGCCGGGTGTACCAAGCGAACCGCCGTCGGCTACCGCGCGTATCGGCTCAGTGTAGGTCGGGTATCGGGTATGCATATGCGCGAAATGAGGCCAAAAACCCGAGCAGAACGCTCGGATTCCGCTTGTGGCGGCCTGATTTTCGACATTAAAATGACGCGTCTTCAATTTTGCGGAGTGCCTTCCTGTGGAAAGTGCCAGTTGTCGATCTACGATCGATGCGCCACAGGCTTAGGTAGCTTGCAAGTCTTCGGCTTGCGGCTATCCCTGTCTTGTGGCAGATAGCTGCGGGTTCGTCCCGATGCCGTGCGTCCGCACGGCATCCCTCATCCCGACACGATCGTGATTGTCGCCGCCCGACGCGGCGGCCCGTTTGCGCCTGGTCAACGACTCGTCGCGCCGGGCCGCCGCGCGGCCGACTCTTTTGCGGGAACTTCACCATGACTTTGAACCCTCGGCCTCGTTAGCCGCTCTTCTGTTTGTTTCAGGGGAGTGGCGATCCGGAGAACAAGAATGCGTTTCACGATCCTGAAAGAACTTTTCGCGGGCTTTTTGCGCGCCCGCCACATGACCCGCCATTTCCGTCGGCGGTTTCTGCCGACTGCCGAGATCGGCGCCGTGGCCAGCCACGAAGTGCCCCCGGTGCTGGCGCAAGCCTTGCGGGCCGCCGCCCTGATGGCGCCCGACGCGCTGCTGCGCCGCCTGGACAGCCGCCCCGATGGCCTGAGCGATGCGCAGGCAGCCCAGCTGCGCGAATCCGTCGGTTTCAACGAAGTGGAGCAGGAAAAGCCCCTGCCCTGGTGGACGCACCTGTGGCATTGCTATCGCACGCCCTTCAACCTGCTGCTGACCCTCCTGGCCGTCGTGTCGTGGCTCACGCAGGACGCGGAGGCGGTCGTCGTCATCGGCACCATGGTGGTGCTGTCCACCTTGCTGCGTTTCTGGCAGGAGGTGCGCTCCAACCGCGAGGCGGACGCCATCAAATCGCTGGTCAGCAATACGGCCACGGTGTTGCGACCCCTGGGCGACGCCGACGTGACGGGGGCGGATGGCCAACCGCGAGGCGTGCAGCTGGACGATGGCCTGGGCCGCCGCTGCGAGGTCGAAGTGCGCCTGCTGGTGCCGGGCGACGTCGTCGTGCTGGCGGCGGGCGACATGATCCCGGCGGATTGCCGCATCCTGGCGGCCAAAGACCTGTTCGTCGCGCAGGCCGCCATGACGGGCGAGTCGCTGCCCGTGGAAAAATTCGCCGTCCAGCGCGACGACGCGGTGCGCAACCCGCTCGAACTCGACAACGTCGTCTTCATGGGCACCAACGTCGTCTCGGGCGCGGCCCGCGTCGTCGTGGTCAACACCGGCGAGCGTTCTTACTTCGGGGCGCTGGCCGGGCGGGTGCTGGCCACGGACCGCGCGCCCACGCCGTTTCAGATGGGGGTCAATCGCACGAGCTGGTTGCTCATCCGCTTCATGCTGGTGATGGCGCCCCTGGTGCTGTTCATCAATGGCTTCACCAAGGGCGACTGGGGCGAGGCGCTGCTGTTCGCCGTGTCGGTGGCGGTCGGGCTCACGCCCGAGATGCTGCCCATGATCGCCACCTCCACCCTGGCCAAGGGGGCGGTGGCGCTGGCCCGGCGCAAGGTGGTGGTCAAGCGGCTGGACGCCATCCAGAACTTCGGTGCCATGGACGTGCTGTGTACGGACAAGACGGGCACGCTCACGCAAGACCGCATTTTCCTCGAACGCCACGTGGATGCCTGGGGGGAGCCGTCCGACGCGGTGCTGGAACTGGCCTGGCTCAACAGCCGGCATCAGACGGGCCTGAAGAACCTGCTGGACGTGGCCGTGCTCGAGCGCGCCGGGGTGGACGGCCCGTCGGGGGCCGCAGGCCGCTATCGCAAAGTGGACGAAATGCCGTTCGATTTCGTCCGGCGGCGCATGTCGGTGGTGGTGTCCGGGCCGGATGGCGGGCATCGCCTGATCACCAAGGGGGCGGTCGAAGAAGTGCTGCGGGTATGTACACGGGTCATGCACGATGGCCGCGAAGTGCCGCTGACGCCCGCGCTGCTGGAGCGCATCCGGGCCGTGGCCAGCAGTCTCAATGAAGAAGGCCTGCGCGTGGTGGCCGTGGCCTCGGGTCGGCCGCAGCCCGCGCGGCAGGCGTACAGTGTGGCCGACGAGCAGGGCCTGGTGCTGGCCGGCACCATTGCCTTTCTCGACCCTCCCAAAGAATCCACCCACGAGGCGCTGGCCGCCCTGGCGGCGCATGGCGTGGCCGTCAAGGTGCTCACGGGCGACAACGAGCGCATCACGGCCAAAGTGTGCCGCGAGGTGGGCCTGCAGCCGCGCCAGGTGCTGCTGGGCGGCGACCTCGAACTCATGGACGACGCAGCGCTGTCGCGCGCCGTGGAAACCACGGACGTCTTTGCCCGCCTGACGCCCACGCACAAGGCGCGCATCGTGCGCCTGCTCAAGGCTAACGGCCACGTGGTGGGGTTTCTGGGCGACGGCATCAACGATGCGTCGGCCCTGCGCACCGCCGACATTGGCATCTCGGTCGATTCGGCGGTAGACATCGCCCGCGAGGCTGCCGACATCATCCTGCTGGAAAAAAGCCTGATGGTGCTGGAAGCGGGGGTCGTCGAGGGACGGCGCACTTTCGTCAACATGCTCAAGTACATCAAGATGACGGCCAGCTCCAACTTCGGCAACGTGTTCTCGGTGCTGGTGGCCAGCGCCTTCATTCCGTTTCTGCCCATGCTGCCCATTCACCTGCTGGTACTCAATCTGCTCTACGACATCTCGCAGACGGCGATTCCGTTCGACACCGTGGATGAGGCGCAGCTGCTGCGGCCGCAGCGCTGGGTGCCGGGGGAAATCGGCCGCTTCATGCTTTTTTTCGGGCCCATCAGCTCGATCTTCGATCTGGTGACGTTCGCCATGATGTGGTTCGTCTTCGGCGCGCACTCCGCCGCGCAGCAGACGCTGTTCCAGTCGGGCTGGTTCGTGGTCAGCCTGCTGACGCAGACGCTCATCGTGCACATGATCCGCACGGCCAAGGTGCCCTTCGTGCAAAGCCGGGCCGCTTGGCCGCTGCTGTTCATGACGGTGCTGATCATGGCCGCGGGGCTGTTCTTGCCCATGGGGCCGCTGGCATCAGCCTTCAGCCTGCAGGCCTTGCCGCCGCTGTACTTCGCGCTGCTGCCGTTCATCCTGCTGGCCTACATGGGGCTGACGCAATGGATGAAGGGGGTGTACTGCCGCCGCTGGGGCTGGCAATGAGATAAAGCCCACGCCTGGGGCGGCTGCCGTCGTGGCGTAGCCCGGCGCGGCGCGGGCTGTAGCCTAGGTCGCCTTTTCGTCGAAGGCCATGCAGGCGCCCTGTACCCGCAGGTAGCCGCTGGCCCCCAGGGCCGGCGCTGACAGTGACGGCACGCGCAAGTCCAGGCACAGTTCGGCCAGATCGACGCCGATCAGGGTGTGGTCGCCGCGAAACGAGCGGTAGCCCACGGTGGCCGGGATGCCAGGGCCCTGGGCCGACCACAGCACCTGTTCGGGGCGGATCAGGATGCTGGCGTTGCCGTCGGGGCGCGGGCTTTCGGGGTGCAGCGCGATAGCGCCCAGGGCGCAGGTGGCGGTCTGGCCGTCGGTCAGTGCGCCCGGCAGGCACAGCGTGGCGCCCGTCAGCCGGGCGGCGGCCGGGCTGGCCGGTTTCCAGTACACCGCTTCGGGGCGGGCGCACTGCATGATGCGTCCGGACTGCATCACGGCCAGCTGATCCGACACGGCGAAGGCCTCGCCTGGGTCGTGGGTCACCAGCACCGTGGTCGTGCCCGTCTGGCGCAGCACGCGCACCACTTCTTCGCACATGCTGCGGCGCAGGTCGAGATCCAGGGCGTTGAAGGGTTCGTCCAGCAAGACCAGCGACGGCCCCGGCGCCAGGGCGCGGGCCAGGGCGACGCGCTGTTGCTGCCCGCCCGAGAGTTCGTGCGGATACCGCTTGCCCAGGCCCGCCAGCCCGGTGAGGGCCAGCACTTTTTCCACCCGCTGGCGCCGCCCGTCCTGGCGCGGCAGGCCGAAGCGGATGTTGCCTTCGACCGTGAGGTGCGGAAACAGCGTGCCTTCCTGGGGTACGTAGCCGATGCCGCGCCGCTCGGGCGGCACGAACACCGTGGGGGATGCCACGATGCGCTCGCCAAAGGCGATCTGGCCTTCGTCCAGCGGGTCGAAACCGGCGATCAGACGCAGCAAGGTGGTCTTGCCGCAGCCCGAAGGCCCCAGCAGGGCCAGCACCGACCCCTGGGGGATGGCCAGGTCGATGCCGCGCAGCACTTCGGTGGGGCCGAAGCGCTTGCGGATCTGGCTGAGGATCATGGAGGTGCTCATCTCATTGATGTCCGTGGTGCAGCATGCGGCGGGTGAAGACCCAGACCGGC
>PGEI01000177.1 GCA_002894305.1 Comamonadaceae bacterium CD01 | reverse complement strand
ACGGCAAGCGAAGCCGACAAAGTAATCGGTTGATATAGAAATGGAATAAGGCTCATCGCCTTGCGCGGCATTCATTGCGGCGAAGGCGCCGCGCTCATGCCGCCGGCAGGCAGGCGCCGTAGCGCTGCAGCAACGCCGCGGCCTGCGCGGTGACCGGGGAAGAGACGAGCAGCTCGATCTTCAGCGCCTGCGCGGTCTGCAGCATGGCGATGAGCAGTTGCTCGCCACCGGGGCTGGCCAGCGCCTGCTCGGCAAAGTCGCCGCCCAGCTTGGCGTAGCGCAGCGGCAGCTGGTGCAGCTGCGCCAGCGCCATGGGCGACTGGTCGAGCCGGCGCAGGCCCACGCGCGCGCCGCGGGCGTAGACGGCGGTGGCAAGCTCGCCCACTTCCTCGGGGCTGGCCTGCAGCGCGTAGGCGTCGAGCTCCAGCGTCAGGCTGGCCAGCAGCGCCGGGTGTACCTGCTGCAGCGCAGTGCACAGCTGGCGCAGAAAGCCGGCCTGCACCAGCGAGGGCTGGGAGATGCGCAGCACCAGGTGCTCGCCCGGGTGCTCCTGCAGCCACTGCAGGCCCAGTTGCAGCGCCTGCAGGTCAAAGTCGCCCGACAGGCCCAGGCGCACCGCGGCGGGCAGAAACAGCGCGCCCGCCAGTTGCGTGCCGCTGTCCGTATCCAGCAGCGCCAGCGATGCCTCGTGCTGGCGGCGCTGCCCGTGCGGGCCGCTGCAGGCCAGCACCTGCGTGTGCAGCGCCAGCGCGCCCGGCTGCTGCAGCGCGCCGTGCAACAGCTGCTGCCAATGGCCGGCGCCGTGGGGCTGGGCGGCTTGCTGTCCCTCGTCGTGCGCCAGGAACTCCACCTCGCAACGGCCGGCGCTCTCGGCGCGCAGCAGCGCCTGGTCCAGGCGCGAGAGCACCTCGCCGACCGGCTGGCCCGGCAGGTAGTCGGTCAGCGCGCAGGCCCAGCGCGAGTACTGCGTGCCGCCCAGCGGCAGGCGCAGCGCCTGCAGCACCTGGTGCAGCTGGTCGACCAGCGCCATGGCCTGGGGGCCGGGCAGCGTGGGCAGCAGCAGCGCGAAGTCCGAGCCGTTGAGCCGCCCCAGCAGCGGCTGCGCGCCCTGCGGCAGGCGCGACTGCGCCGCCTGCAGCACGGCCTGGCAGCGCTGGCCGACGCTGGCCAGCCACAGGTCGACGTCGGCGTGGTTGGTGTGGGCGTTCAGCGCCGCCAGGTCGCGCTGGCGAAACAGCAGCGCGTGGCCGGGCGTGGCACGGGTGCCGCCTGCCGCACCATCGAGCGCGCGGCGCAGCTCGTTGAGGAGGTAGCGCCGGTTGGCCATGCCGGTGACGGCGTCGGTGTGCAGCTCCAGCTGCAGCGACTCTATGCGCAGCTCGCGCTCCTCGGCCGTGGCGCGCACGCGCTCGCGCGTGCTCTGGATGGCGCTGAGCACCGGCTGCAGCTCGGTGAAGGCGGTGGCGGCGTGGCCGGCGGACGGGTGCGCCGGCGCGCCGATGGCCAGCACCTGCGCCTGCACCTCTCGGCGCAGCACGCGGCGAAACCAGCGCAGCAGCAGCGCGACGAACAGCGCCCATGCCAGCCCGGCGACCAGCACCAGCGCGCCCATGCGCGTGCTGCTGCGCCACAGCGCGTCGTAGGCAAAGCGGTTGCCCACGGCGAGCTGCAGTTGGCCCACCTGGCTCCAGCCGCTGCTGACCGCGCGCTCCACGCGGGCCTGGCGCAGCGGCAGCAGCCGCACGAACCAGGCGGGCGCCTGGCCTGGCTGGCGCGCCTGCGGGGGTTGCTCGCGCGCGAACAGGCGCGCGCCCTGGGGCGCGGTCAGCGTGATCGCGTCGAACTGGCCGCTGTCGAACAGCGCCATCATCAGGAGTTCGCGCGTGACCGAGTCCTGGTTGCCCGGCTGCGACAGCGCCAGCGCCAGCGCCGAGGCGGCGTTGTCGGCCTGCGACTGCAGTTGCGCGTCCAGGTACTGGCGCGCGGCAACCACGCTCCAGGCCAGCGTTCCGGCCAGGATGACAGCGATCGCCACCGTCACACTGAGCAGCAGGCGGGAAAGCAAAGACATGGGGGCGGCCTTTCAGGGAAAAAATGGATGTGGTGCGTGGCGGGCGAGGATGGCGTGGTCAGGGCGCGAACCCCTCCTGGCGCATGCGCGCCAGCAGGTCGGGCCAGCGGGCGATGCGCTCGGTGGGCGTGGTGCGCGCGCCGGGAATGTAGATGCCCGCGCCGTTGAAGCTGAACACCGGGGTCAGGTCCGGGCGCTGGCTGGCCGGTGCAATCGTGCCGGCCAGGTTGTCCAGCACCAGCGGCTCGCCGTCGGCGCTGGCGTAGTGGCCCAGCACCATGTGCGCCACGCTCACGTTGCTGCCCAGCCCGCCCATGCGCGCGCGCACGTAGATCAGGCGCAGCTGCGCGGCGGGCACACCCAGGCGCAACAGCGAGAAATACTTGCCGATCACGAAGTCTTCGCAGTCGCCGGCGCGCCGTCCCAGCGTCTGCAGCGGCGTGGCCCAGTAATCGGCCTGGCCCCAGATGGTGGGGTCGTCTGAGGCCAGCACCGTGGTGTTCCAGAAGTCGTTGACCGCGCGCAGCTGCTGCGCCAGCGGCTGACCCGCCTGGGCCTGCAGCAGTGCAAGCCAGGCCTGCAGCGTCTTGACGCCCGGTGCGCCGTAGTGCTGCTGCATGGTGCGCAGCAGGCGCGCCTCGTCCCACGCCAGTGGCTGTGCCTGCCCTTGTGCCAGGGGGCGACGTTGCAGCGCGCAGATGCCGGCAGCGCCCAGCGCCAGCAGCCAGCGCCTGCGGCTCGGCCCCCGGGCGGGGGGCTGGGCTTGGGGTGGGCTGGGGTGGGCGGTCACGGGGGCGGGCGAGTCCATGGTGCGGCGGTGCCCGATCATCGCACCTGCGTGCGCCACAGCGGCCCATTGCCGCCGCCCATTGCCGCCGCCGCTCAGTGGCCGTCGCCGACGTACAGCTTGGACTGCGCGATCAGTGCGTTGATGATGTCGTGCTGGTCGGTGCCGCCGGCCACCAGGTCGACTCCTTCCAGCGTGATGACCTGGTCGGCGCCCGCGCCGCCGCTGGCCAGATTGCCGCTGCTGGAGACCTTGATCACCGTGTCGCTGCCCGATTGCTCGACGTGCAGGTACTGCGTCAGGTCGGAGCCGGCGTCCACGTCCTGCAGCAGGTCGCTCAGGTCGAGCTTGTCCTTGCCGTTGGCGTCGGCGCCGCCCATGCCGAAGTCCTTGACCACGTCGTGCGCCGGTGCGTCGGCGCTGCCCTGGTCGCCCGCGGCCCAGGCAAAGGTGTCGTCGCCCGCGCCGCCATACAGGATGTCGTCGCCCGCGCCGCCGTACAGGATGTCGTTGCCGCCCTGGCCATACAGGATGTCGTTGCCGCCGTCGCCGTACAGCGTGTCGTTGCCGCCGCGCCCGTCTCCGGCGGCGTTGAAGTCGCCGTGGTTGGCCTGGATGTAGTCATACATCGCCTTGTTCATCTCGGGCGTGCCGGCGGTCAGGCCGTCGCGCAGCTCCAGGAACTTCTCCAGCGCCGCGACGCCCGAGCCGTTGGGCAGGTCGCCGGGGCGTCCGCCCACCGTATCCCAGGGCAGCACACCGTCGTCGGTATTGATGACGTCGCCAAAAATGATGTCGTTGCCATCGTGGCCGTGGATGGTGTCGCCGCCCACCGGGTCGAGCGTGCCGGGGCCGGCGCCAGGGTCGAGCGCGGCATTGAGCTCGTCGGCGGTGTCGACGTTCTCGGCCTCGCCCACCGGGCCGGTGACGGTGTCGTTGGGGATAAAGGTTACTTCCTTGAGCAACGCAGAAGCCTGGTCGCTGCCGGCACTGGCGTCGTTCAGGTCGAACACGAAGCGGTAGCTGCCCGCGGCGTCGACGTCGATGTCGATCGAGCCGCTGTAGTCGCTGGTCTTGCTGCCGGTGGCGGCGTCCACCCAGGCGGATCCGTCCCAGCGCTGCAGCGTCCAGGTGAAGCTGTCGCCGGCATTGAAGTGCTGGGTGGCGAACGCCAGGCCGATGACGCCGGAGCTGTCCAGTTCGATCTGCGAGCCGGTGACCTGGTAGGCGCCGTCATTGGCGCCCGTGTCGGCCAGCAGCAGCCCGTAGTAGGTAGTAGCGCCGACGACATACTCTGCGAAACCCTTCGTCCCAGCTCCCGTCTCCGTCCAGCCGGACAGATTGGGTTTGAGGTCGAAATCCAGCAGGGACTGCATGTCGTCGCCCGGGAAGTCGATGCTGCCGCCCGGGTTGGCCACCCCGGTGTTGTCGAAGAACTTCAGGTACTCGTCGCTCACGTCCTTGCCAA
The DNA here is from genome assembly GCA_002894305.1 of Comamonadaceae bacterium CD01. GTDB lineage: Bacteria > Pseudomonadota > Gammaproteobacteria > Burkholderiales > Burkholderiaceae_C > Comamonas_C > Comamonas_C faecalis. Next base: position 1,085 of record PGEI01000177.1, on the reverse strand, counting down.
TACCGATGGCGTGCACCTGGCTCAGATCGCTCAGCGGCCCAAAGGCGTCGACCGCGGCCTTGATGTCGGCGTAGTCGGTCGTGACGCTGCCGGTGATCGGATCGCCCTGCGGGCCGTTGTGCACGTTGGGGTCGCCGTCGGTCAGGAAGTAGGTGACGTTCTCGAACACCGCACTGCCGCCGGCCTGGTCGGCGCCCTGGCCGTTGAACCAGGACACCGCCTCGTTGAACGCCGCTTCGTAGTTGGTCTCGCCTGCGGCGGTCAGTGCCTGGATCTTGGCGATCAGGTCGGGCAGGTTGTCGGCCGTCAGGTTGTTGAGCGTCAGCAGCGTTTGCGCACTGGTGCCAAAGCCGATCAGCGCCACGTTGACGATGCCCGGGTGGCCCGCCAGGCCGCTGGCCAGGTTGGTCAGCGCGTCAATGGCCAACTGCATGCGCGTCAGCCCCGGGGTGCCCGAGGCGTCGTCCATGCTGCCCGAGGTGTCGATGATCAGCGCCAGGTTGTAGTTGTGGCCGTCCTGGAACGTGATGCCGCCCTTGTCGCCCAGGATGATGTCGTCGCCCATGCCGCCGCCGACGTTGCCAGAAGTGTTGGGGTCGATGATGAGCTGGTTCAGGTCGACGCCGTAGGGTCGCTCGGCGTCGGCCGTCGCGCTGTTTCCGGCGTCGTCGGTCGTCGTCACGCTGGCCTCGATCTTGTGGTCGGCGTCGTTGACCAGTTCCTTGCCATCGACCTCGACGCTCCAGGTCTTGCCGTCGGCATTGACCGTGGTCGTGTAGTCCTTGCCATTGAGCGTCACGGTCACCGTGTCGCCGGCCTTCACGTCGCCGCCCACCGTGCCCGACAGTGTCACCGGCCCCTCGGCCTCGGTGTGGTCGACCACGTTGTCGCCGGCAATCGTGTCTATGGTGATGGTGGCCTCGGGTGCATCGGTGTCGACGTCGTAGCCGCGGTCGGCGTCCGCCGTCGCGCTGTTGCCGGCGTCGTCGGTCGTCGTGACGCTGGCCTCGATCTTGTGGTCGGGGTCGTCAACCAATTCAGAGCCAGGAACCTCGACGCTCCAGCTCAGGTCGGGCTGAACGGTG
>PGEI01000176.1 GCA_002894305.1 Comamonadaceae bacterium CD01 | reverse complement strand
GGCAGGGCAACACCGAGTGTCTGCCCGACGACATCCCTGTCGTGACGGTCGAGCAGTTCGAGGCGGTGTGGGCGGCGCTCATTGAGCGCTACGCCATCGAAACACCCCGCACACGCGGCCACGGCGCGCGCAAGCACGCCGCCCATATCGACTTGCCCGACCCGGTGGCCGACTACCTGGACGCGCAGGGCCATGTGATCGGCGTGCAGCGTGACGGTGCGCTGCTGATTACCTGCCCCTGGTCTGCCGAGCACTCGCAGGGCGAGGACGGCGATGGCTCGACGGTGTGGTTTCCGGCGGGGACGAACGGCTATGATCGCGGCCACTTCCGGTGTCTGCACGGACATTGCGAGGAGCGCAGCGACGGCGACCTGTTCGCCGCTGTCGGCTACCAGCCCAACCACGAGGACGACTTCGCGCTGGTCGAGGCGCACGAGATTCACGAGGACGGCGAACCGCAGCGCCCGGTGGATGTGCTCGCCGCGCTCGGCCTGCGCCGCAAGGTGGGCAAGGGGCAATGGGCGGGCTGGTTCCTCGCCACGGCGGAGAACCTTGTCGCCGCGCTTCGTCTTGCCCACGTGGCCGGGTTCGAGGTGCGCTTCGATGTGTTCCGCGACGAGATCATGCGTCGCCAACCTGGGGGCGAATGGCAACCGTTCAAGGACGCCGACTACACCCGATTGAAACTTGCCCTTGAGGGCGCGCACGTCGAGCCTATCCCGTTCGAGTTGCTCAAGGCGTGCGTGCGCTTGATCGCCGACGAGCAGACCTTCGACAGTGCGCAAGACACGGTAGCCCGGCTGCGGTGGGACGGCGTGCCGCGTATTGAGTCGTTCTACCCACACTACCTCAAGACGGCGGACACCCCGTACACACGGGCCTGCGGCCTCTACACCTGGACGGCACTGGCTGGCCGGGTGCTCACCCCCGGCTGCAAGGCGGACATGGTGCCTATCCTGATCGGGGATCAGGGCTTTCGCAAGAGCGCACTGATCGAAGCAATGGCACTCAACCCCGAATGGCACGGCTCCCTGTCCCTGTCCGACAAGGACGCCGACCTGTCCCGGCGGATGCGCGGCAAGACCGTGCTCGAACTGCCAGAGTTGCGCGGCCTGCGCACACGGGAACTCGAAGCCATCAAGGCGTTCATCACCGAAGGCAGCAACGCCTGGGTCGCCAAATATCAGGAGTTCGAGACGAAGTACCCCCGGCGGTGTCTGTTCATCGGCACGACCAACGATCAGGAGTTTCTCGACGACGACACAGGCAACCGGCGCTGGCTGCCGATTTCCGTAGGCGTGTCCGCCACCGACGAACTGGCCGCCGATTGCGCGCAGCTTTGGGCCGAAGGCGTGGAATTGTTCAAGGCGGGCGGTATCCAGTACGCCCAGGCCGAAACGCTGGCAAAGGCGGAACACGCGGCGCACATGATCTCGGACGAGTGGGAAGAACCAATACGCAATTATTTGCAGACTCCCGACGAGTTATCAGGCGAAAGGCCAATGGATCGCGGATTCGTCACGAACGCGCAAATTTTTACGCACGCGCTGTTTATCACGGTCGAACGGACGGACACGCGGACGGCGAAACGGCTGGCGCGGGCGATGCGCGCCCTTGGATGGGTCGCTTCTCGCACTATGCACGCTAGGGGATGGCGTCGAGTGACACATGATGACACATGCGAGTTTTGCTAGTGTCATTTGTAAGTTATTGATTTCTAACTGCTTATGACACATATGACACATATGACACATAAAAAGGAAGGTCTTACACGCCTGTATTAATGAGTCGCTGGCGGGAGAAACGTAGGGCTTTCATGTGTCATATGTGCCATGTGTCATGCCGCAGGTAGCCCGCCAAACCAGAAACGAACAGGTAATTTTTTACGAGAACGATATGACAACGACCAACACGCACGGACGCCGCATCGGGGAAGATCACCCACGGGCGACCATCACCGACCAGGATGTCGCCATGATCTTCGTCCTGCTCGACGAGCGCGACGCCGCCCTCGAACGGTGGAAAGCCGCCGGGCTGGACGCTTGGCAGATCGACAACGCGCTCACGCTCACGGGCCTTTCCTACCGGCTCATTGCGGATAGGTTCGGCATCGACAAGAGCACGGTGTTCAAGATCGCCAGCGGTGCGCGTCGCAGCCAGACCACGGAATAACCGCCCCGTAGCCTTGACGCCCGTGGTGGCCCGTTAAATGCGGGCATGACCATCACCAACAACAACCGGGAACAACGACAGGGCATCTTCCTGCGCGCACTCGCACAAGGCGAGACAATGGCGCGCGCACTGGCCCAGGCGGGTATTGCCTCGCGGGCAACCATCAATGCGTGGCGCGAGAAGGATGCGGACTTCGCAGCCGCCTACGCCGAAGCCCAAGAAAACGCCGCCGACCTGCTCGAAGCCGAGGCGCGCCGCCGCGCAGTGGATGGCGTGGACGAACCCAAGTTCCACAACGGCGTCGTGTGCGGCCACGTGACGCGCTACAGCGACGCGCTGCTGCTGGCCCTGCTTAAAGCCACGCGCCCCGAGAAGTTCAAGGAGCGCGTCGAGCACTCCGGCAGCATCGACATGAACCTGACGGAACGCATCGCACGCGGGCGGGCCAACCATGCCGGATAGCGGGCTGTCCGAGATCGACCTGCAACTCGCCGACGAGATCGCGCGTTTCTACGCTGATCCGCTTGGCTTCGTGATCTTCGCGTTCGATTGGGGGCGCGACCCGGCGCTGCGCCTGTGCAAGCTGCCCGAGCCGTGGAGTTTCGTCTACAACACCGAGTTCGGCCCCGACAGGTGGGCGTGCGAACTGCTCGACCGCGTGGGCCAGCAGGTGCGCGAGCGCGGCTTCGATGGCGTCCACGCGGTGCCCGCCATCCGGGAGGCCGTCGCCAGCGGCCACGGGATTGGCAAGTCCACCATCACGGCCTGGATCATCCTGTGGATCATGAGCACGCGGCCCTACGCCAAGGGGACGGTGACGGCCAACACCTTGCAGCAGCTTGAGAACAAGACCTGGGCCGAACTGGACAAATGGAACGGCAAGTGCATCACCGGCCATTGGTTCGACGTGTCTACCGGACGCGGCTCGCTGCGGATGCAGGCCAAAGTCGCGCCGACCGCGTGGTTCTGCGCAGGCCAGTCCTGCCGCGAGGAGAACAGCGAGGCGTTCGCGGGCCAGCACGCCGCCGACTCGACGCCGTTCTACATCTTCGACGAGGCCAGCGGCATTCCCGACAAGATTTGGGAAGTGGCCGAAGGCGGCCTGACGGACGGCGAACCCATGTTCTTCGCCTTCGGCAACCCGACGCAGAACAGTGGCAAGTTCTACGACTGTTTCAACGCGCAGCGCCATCGGTGGGGGACGCGCCAGATCGACAGCCGCGAGGTGCAGATCAGCAACAAGGACACGATCAACGAGTGGATCAGCGACTACGGCGAGAACAGCGACTTCGTGAAGGTGCGCGTGCGCGGCATGTTCCCGGCCATGTCGGCCAAGCAGTTCATCAGTGTGCCGGACGCTGACGCCGCCCTGGGCAAGCACTTGCGCGTCGAGCAGTACAGCTTCGCGCCCAAGATTCTGACGTGCGACCCGGCGTGGGAAGGTGACGACGAACTCGTCATCGGGCTGCGCCAGGGGCTGCGCTTCGACGTGCTGCGCACGATTCCCAAGAACGACAACGACGTGCAGATCGCCACGCTGCTCGCCAGCCTTGAGGACGAGCACGCCGCCGATGGCGTCATCATCGACTTCGGCTATGGCACCGGCATCTACAGCGCTGGGCAGACGATGGGCCGCGACTGGCTGCTGGCGGACTTCGGCAGCAAGTCGCCCGACGCGGGCTGCCTGAATCTGCGCGCGTTCATGTGGCGCGAGATGCGTGACTGGCTCAAAGCCGGGGGCGCGATCCCGAACGACAAGGTGCTGTACGCCGATCTCATCGCCCCGCAGACCGTGCCGCGCGCAGACGGCGTGATCCAGCTTGAAGCGAAGAAGGACATGAAGCGGCGCAACCTGCCGTCGCCCAACCGGGCCGACGCCTTGGCGCTGTCCTTCGCGTTCCCCATCACGCGCAAACAGCACGTCCACGTGAACCGGCAAGACACGATCCGAGGCCACGATCCGTATGAGGCAGTGTCCCCCCGTGGCCTTGACGAGCACCCTGCCGAACACAATCCCTACGAAAACCTGTAGGAGCCTGCCTTGATTGTCGTGAAGCGCGTCAGTGCGGACGAGTTTCTCGCCCGCCCCGAAGTCCCTGCCTTGATCGCCGAGTATGCGAACGAGTCGAGTATTGGCGGCTTGCCTGCGCCAGCCCCCAACGCCGATTTGTACCGGGCGATGTACGCCAGCGGCACGATGCACCCGCTTGTCGCCTTCGATGGCGAGGTGATGGTGGGCTTCGCGGTGCTGATCGTGTACCGCAACCCGCACTATGGCGTACTGATGGGCGTGCTCGAAAGCCTGTTCGTCGGTGGCGAGTACCGCAGCGGCGGCGCGGGCCTGCAACTGCTCAAGGTCGCCGAGACGTTCGCGGCAGGCGTCGGTGCCGTGGGCATCTTCGTCAGTGCGCCCGACGAGTCGCGCCTCGCGCAGGTCATGGATGCCAAGCGCAGCTACACGCTGACGAACCGCGCCTACTTCAAGCCGTTCACCGAGGGCCAGCCATGAGCGAAATCGCCACACTGCCGCCCGTGTTGCCGCCGTCGAGCGAGCGCACCATCGCCTTCGTGGATGAAGTGGCCCGCCGCCATTTGCAGCATCCGCAACCGACCATCTTCACACACCACGTTCTGCATGGCGGCATGTACGCCCGCACGATGATGATCCACGCGGGCCAGCAGATTACCAGCACGCTCATCAAAGTGCCGACCGTGCTCACGGTGTACGGCGACTGCGAAGTGCTGGCGGGCGACGGCAACACCTATCACATTCAGGGCTATCAGGTGCTGGCCGCAAGCGCGGGCCGCAAGCAAGCCTATATCGCCCACGCCGACACCTTCATCACGATGGCTTTTGCCACGGACGCCAAGACGGTCGAGGAAGCCGAGGAGCAATTCACCGACGAGGCCGACCGGCTGCTGTCGCGTGTCGGCGAGAACACCATCATCATCACGGGAGAATAATCATGTCCGGTGCCGTTACCGCTACCGCCGTGGGCCTGGGGGCTTCGGCCCTTGGTGCGTCAGCCGCCGTCGCCATCGGCGCGGGTGTCGTCGCCGGTGGCCTGTCCTACATGCAAGGCCAACAGGCCCAAAAGGCCGCGAGCGCTGCGCAGAATCAGCAGCCCTACGCGCCGCCGTCCACCCCCAACGCGCCCCCGCAGGCGACGCCCGCCCCTGCCGAACAGGCCAACCGCAACGCCTCGTCGTCAGCAGCGGGCGGTGGCATGACGGCGGGCAACGGCTC
>PGEI01000175.1 GCA_002894305.1 Comamonadaceae bacterium CD01 | reverse complement strand
AACCTAATCCAGAATGACGGGCTCTTGCTCGAGTGCGACGCCAAAGCGCTCGCGCACGGCGCCGCGCACGGCCTGCGCCAGGGCCAGCACGTCGCTGGCTTGCGCACCGCCATGATTGACCAGCACCAGCGCCTGCCGCTCGTGCATGCCCACCGGCCCCAGGCGGCGCCCCTTCCAGCCCGCCTGTTCGATCAGCCAGCCCGCCGCCAGCTTCACCCGGCCATCCGGCTGCGGATAGGTGCGCAATTCAGGAAACCGCTGCCGTAGCTGCTGCGCCTGCGCGGCGGGCACCACGGGGTTCTTGAAGAAACTGCCGGCATTGCCCAGCACGGCTGGATCGGGCAACTTGCGGCGCCGGATGTCGCAAACCGCCTCATAGATCTGACGGGCCTTGGCGAGACTCGCCTGCGACCGCGCCAGCTCCTGCGCGGCCTGCCGCAGTACATCTGGCGCCATCCCTTGACCCGGCGCCACCCGCAGCGCGGGATGGTCGCGGACATCTGGATAATCCAGTCGAGGCTGCCAGGCCTTGGGCAGGACAAAGCGCACGCGCACGATCAGCCAGCGCCCTGCCCCGGCCCGCTTGAACACGCTGTCCCGATAGGCAAACGCGCAGTCGGCAGCCGACAGCGCTTGCTCGCGTCCGGCCAGCAAATCCCAGGCCAGCACCGAATGCAGCCGCTCGCCCACTTCCAGCCCATAGGCGCCGATGTTCTGTACCGGGGCCGCGCCCACCGTGCCCGGAATGAGCGCCAGGTTTTCCAGCCCTGGCCAGCCCTGCGCCAGGCAATGCGTCACGAAACCATGCCAGGGCTCGCCCGCCGCGGCCTCGACGAACCAGTGCGTCGCCGTCTCGCGCCACAGGCGGATGCCGCGCAAGGCCACGCGCAAAACCCGATGCCGCGGCTGCGGCTGCACCACGACGTTGCTGCCGCCCCCCAGCACGAACAGCGGCGCGCCGTCTTCCGGCTGTGCCCGATACCAGCGGCACACCTCGGGGAGGTGCGCCTCATCCGCCAGCACGGCGACCTGGGCCCAGGCAGGCAGACCCAGCGTGTTGCAGCCCTGCAGCGGCTGCCGGGCAAAGGCGAGAGGCGTCATAGCGTCGAAAGGGGGCGTGATCCACAAAGGCGTAAGCATACTGCGCGCCTCGGCCAGCATGAACCAGGGCGCACACCGCGCCGACATGCCAGGCGCAGGTCAAGCGCCCATGGGCCGCAGGGGCAAGGCGCCGCGCCCGCGTCGGCTCCTCTACAATGCCAGCTTTCTGTTCAAGATCGGGACGCTGCGAACGCGATGGACATCGTACTGACCCTGCTCGCCATCGTGGTGGCATGGCGGCTGCTGTGCCTGCAGTACCAGCGCGGCCACATCGCCCTGCTGGGGCGCCATCTGGCCCGCCTGCAGATCGAGCGCCACATGGAAACCCTGACGCAGGGCTACACCCGCGCCATCCACGAAAAAGATACCAGCCGCCAGCTGCAGATACTGGACGGCTTCAGCCAGACCGAGCGCACCGTGGCGGCGCAGCTGCGGACGCTGGCCGAGGCCATGCGCACAGAAGACGAACAGGCCACGCGCATGGGCATCCTGCCCTTTTGCGTGCCTTACCTGGAACGCTTTCTGCCGACCTCGACACGCGACTTCCGCGCGCTGCTGGACATCCATGCCCAGGGCCTGCGCCGCGTCGTGGACAACGCAGACCGCTGGGGCCCGAAAGAGCGCGCCTATCACCTCTCGGCCGAGCTGTACCTGATGCAGCACAGCTGCCACTGGTACTGCAAATCGCGCAGTGTGGCCGACGTCCGGCTCTCGGTACGCCACCAGGTCACGCGCCAGAAAGTGCTGGACTCCGTATCGGACGAGACCCGCCAGGCGTACTTGCGCTGGCTGCGCAGCGGCGCGGGCGGATAGTCCGACAAGTCTTGTCAGGCCCGTCCATCAGCCCGCATGAGCCTTCGTGTGGGCATTGATGGATTTGAGGATTTCCGCCCTGGCTTCTTCCAGGGTTCCCCAGCGCTCGACCTTCACCCACTTGCCAGGCTCCAACGTCTTGTAGTTGGCGAAGAAATGGCTGATTTCGTCCAGCAAGGCCCGTGGCAAGTCGTCGCAAGACCCCACGCTGCGATACAGCGGGCTGACCGTGTCGTCAGGCACGGCAATGATCTTTGCGTCGGGCCCGTGCTCGTCGCTCATCTGCATCACACCAATCGTACGGCTGGGAATGGTGACGCCGGGCGCCACGGGATAGGGGCTGATCACCAGGGCATCCAACGGGTCGCCATCCTCGCTCAGGGTATTTGGAATGAAGCCGTAGTTGGCCGGGTAGGCCATGGACGTGCTCAGGAACCGATCCACGAAAATCGTGCCGCTGGTTTTATTCAGCTCGTACTTGATGGGCAGTCCATGGGCCGGTATCTCGATGTAGACGTTGATGTGATCGGGGACGTCATCGCCGGCGGGGATGTCCTGATAGCTCATGGGTGAAAACTCCTGATATTGAAATTGAAACACAGGGGGGATTGGAGGGCCTGGAGGCCCGAAAAACCAGGGTCGAAGAACCCGAATCCGTGACGCGCGAAAGGCGGCGTTGCATGGTCAATCCAGGCTGGCGGCAGCCGCCAGCAACACTGCCGTCAGCACCACCAGGATGTAGCCCGCATACAGCGTGACCGGCCCATGGTGCATGCGCGCAAGCTGCGTGGCGACCCAGGTGCCCGCCCTTGTCAGCGGACGCAGTGTCAGGCGATCCACGATGTGCACCAAGTCATCTTCCCGATGCCGCGCCGTGATGAAGGCGCCCTGGCGCTCGACATGCTCAGCGACGACCGGACGCAGGATCTTGTCGAAAATCACACGCACGGGCGCCGCGAAGGCCGTGGCCGTGTAAGTCATCTCGGGCTGCAGCCGCACCAGGCCCGCATCCCACACAGTGCGCCGCGTGATGCGGTGATGGTCGCGCAGCTTGCGTGCCAGCAGCCACGTCAGAAACAACAGGAGAGCCAGCACGACGAATATGAACGCCGTTGACATGGCATAGATCACCGGGGTTGCGGCACCACCAGAATGCAGAATGACGAGGCCACGCAGCGGCACCAGCCCGCGCCCAAGCCGTGCCCCAATCGCGGCAAGATCGTCCACGAGCCCCGCGCCCAGGCCCTGCACCTGCCCCAGGAACGCAGGCACCAGAGAGGCCGTGGGATCGGTTCCGGTCAGAAAACCGGTCAGTCGGCCCAGCAACGGAATCACACCCGTTGCCAGTACGCCCAGCGCCAGGCAGATGGCCAGCAACACACCCATCGGAAATGTGGCGCTGCCAGGCATGCGCCGCACATGCGCCGCCGCGTTGGAGCGCGGCAGCCCCAGCAGCGCCGAGGCCGACAACATGACAAAGCAAGTCACCGCCAGACCCGCCGTCAGCGCCAGCAGCGCCCCGGACAGCGCAAAGACGATACGCACGGGAACCGGGCTCAGTTCGACCACGCGCAGCAAGGACTGCAAAATCAGCCACTCGCTCACGAAACTGTTGAAGGGCGGCAGCGCGGCGATGGCAAACGCACCGAACAGAAACAGCGTCCCGAAGAGCGGCACCCGGCGCATCAGGCCCCCCAGGCGATCGAGATCGTCCGTGTTCGCGGCTTCGCCGATGGCTGCCGCCCCCAGGAACAACAGCGTCTTGCAGGCGGAGTGATTGAGCATGTGGTAGAGGCCCGCGACCAGCGACAGGCTGCCCAACACGGGATGCCCCAAGGCGCAAAAGGCGAATCCCGCTCCCGAGGCGGCAACGATGATACCCAGATTCTCGATCGAGCTTTGTGTCAGCAGCCGGATCAGGCTATGGCTGGCCAGCGCATAGATGATGCCCAGGATCGCCGTCAGCGCCCCGGTGACGAGCATCACGAGCGCGATGGTCGGCTGATGCATGGCAATCGGACCATCGATCACCCAGAGCGTGAACACGCCAAGGTTCAGCGTCGCGCCCGAAAAGATGGGCAGCACGCCGCGCGGAGCGGCAATGTAGCCGTCTCCCATCCAGATGTTGACGGGCAGAATACCGGTCTTCACGCCAAAGCCGAAAAAAGTGAGCAGAAATCCGGCCCAGGCAACGGCGGGCGGCATATGCGCCGCGGCCCGCGCGATATCGGCAAGCGACCACGAGCCTGCCGCGTGTCCAAGCAGCAACAGGCCGGTCAGTGCCGCCAAAGCGCCGGCCTCGGATAAGGCCAGGGTGAGAAACCCGGCGCGCACGACAGGCGCGGAATCCCCCCCCAGAAAGACCAGGGCCACCAGCGCCAGCGACATGATCTCCCAAGCGAAAATGAGGCTCGTGAGACCCGCTGCGATGAGCACCGTGATCATCCCTGCGAACAGCAGCGTGGTGAAGGCGAGCATCAGGCGGGCGCGCGCCTGCGCGAAGCGCTGTGAATCCCGCGCAACCAGGGCCGCCGACAAAGCAGACACGCTTGCCGCAACGATCAGAAAGAAGGCCCGCAATGGGTCAAGCGTAAAGCTGAAGCCCGGCAGGATGGCCAGGTGGGCGGCCCCCGCCGACGCAACCGTGCCGGTGACCAGTACCCGCCCGGCGGCGATGGCCACCAAGCCGCACGCCACCCAAAGGCCGGCAAGAAAGCCGGCCCGCTGGCCTTTGCGGCTGGACACGGCCAGCGCCAGCAGCGTGAAGAGCAAGGCAAGGTAGGCCCAGGCGAGCACGTTCATGGTTTGTCTCCATCTTTGTCGGGACGGGCAGACCGCACCGGGCCTTCAGGGGCCATGGCCCCGCTGGCCGCCGCGACGGGCGCGGGGGCCCGGCGTGTTGCGATTTCCAGCACCGCACATTGCCCCGCGGCAGCCCGCAAGCCCTGGATGATGGCGGCGGGCGGCGGCGGGCAGCCCAGCACGACGAAGTCCACGGGGATGACGGCTCCCACGCCGCCCGCACTGGTGAAACTCTGGCCAAAGACCCCGCCGTCGATCGCCTCATCGCCGATCGCCACGACCCGCTTGGGCTCCGGCATGGCCTCGTAGGCTTTCAGCAGCGGCCCGCGCATGGCCTCGGTGACGGGGCCGCCCACCAGCAGCACGTCGGCATCGCGCGGGCTTGCCGTGATGAAAATGCCGAAGCGGTGCAGGTTGTAGGGGGGTGCATCGATCAGCCGTACCTCGCTGATGAGGGCGCTGTCGGCGCCCGCATCCACGAAGCGCACGTGCACCGAATGACGAAACCGGGACGGTAGCGGGCCGCGCGAGTCTGCCGTGCGCAGCACCCAGGGCGCACCGCCTCCGTCCGCCAGCGGCTCGGCAGCCAGGCCGTGAAGACGCGCCGGTATTGCTCCGGGCGGCAGATCATCTTCGCGCGGCCAGCGCAGCGTGCGCATGCCGCGCGCGAGGCTGATCAAAGTCCAATTGGCCATCAGCGATCACTCTCCGCGACCGACAAGCCAAAGCTTGCCATGATGATATGAAAATCTTGAAAGGCGGCCCCCTCCAGTGCGCGATGAAACGCATGCCAATTACGGAACCCGGGCGGCGCAATGCGCCAACGGCGG
>PGEI01000174.1 GCA_002894305.1 Comamonadaceae bacterium CD01 | reverse complement strand
CCGCAGCGGCGCGCAGGGCGCGCGCGCCGTGGCCGCTTCAGCGTTCGGCCAGCTGGATGCGGCTTTCCTGCAGGCGGGCCAGCAGCTGGATTTCAGGCTGGTAGCGCGCCACCGTGGCCTGGAAGGCCTTCTGGTCGCGGGCTTCGAGCGTGCGTGCCATGGGGAGGTCGGTGGACAGCGGATCAACTGGCTGGTTGTTGATACGGAATTCGTAGTGCAGGTGCGGCCCCGTGGCCCAGCCGGTGGAGCCAACGTAGCCGATCAGGTCGCCCTGCTGCACGTGGTCGCCTTTCTTGAGGCCCTTGGCAAAGCGGCTCTGGTGCGCGTAGAGGGTGGAATACTTGCCGAAATTCTTCAGGATGATGACGTTGCCGTAGCCGTTTTGCTGGCCGATGAATTCGACGGTGCCATCCGCCGTGGCGTGGATGGGCGTGCCCGAGGGCGCCGCGTAATCGACGCCCTTGTGGCCGATCCACTTCTTGTGGATGGGGTGCATGCGCATGCCGAAGGTGGAGCTGATGCGGGTGAACTTGATGGCGGTGCGCAGGAAGGCGCCCTTCAGGCTGGCGCCCGAGAAATCGTAGTAGCCGCCCTGGCCTTGGGCGGTTTCGAACCAGACGGCGCTGTAGGCCTTGTCTTTGTTGATGAATTCCAGGGCGCGGATGTGGCCCGCGCCGACTTCTTCGCCGTCGTGCATGTAGGCGTCGTAGACGATGCGAAAGCGGTCGCCCTTGCGCAGGTCTTTGAGGAAGTCGATGCGGCTGCCCAGAATGTCGACCATTTCCATGGTGATGCTGTCGGGCAGCTGGGCCTCGTCGGCGGCGCCAAAGAGCGAACTGGAGATTTCGCCCTCGGCGACGCGGGTTTCGCGCACGGCGGCGGTGGTGCGTTCGTGGGCGCTGAAGCCGTCATGGCCGTCGGGGCGCACTTCCAGCCAGGCCGATTCGATGCCGGACTTTGCCGTGCTGCCGGGCGTGTGGGCGTAGCGCAGCCACATCATGTGGCCCTGTTCGTCGAGGGCCGCCTGCACGGTGCGGCCCGGATACAGCTTGTAGATGGAGCGGGCGCTGGCGTCGTGCGTGAGGAAGGCGAGCAGGCCGTCTTCATTGATGCCCAGGCGGCGCAGCAGGTCTGCCACCGTGTCGCCGCGACGGATGCGGGTGGAGGCGATGTAGGGGTCGGTGCTGTCGGCTTGCTGGCCCATGGGGGGCAGGTCGAGTGTCTGGCGCGCCTGGAAGACGGGTTCGGGCGGTGTGGCAGGCTGGACGACCGCCAGTGCGGCTGCGGTGAGGAACAGGCCGCCAGCGGCAAAGAGCAAACTGCGGGTAATGTGGCGTCGTGTCTGGTGGAAGGCAGGCATCATGGGTAAAGGGGGTGAATTCAAGCGGTACGACGAACCCACGCCCGTCTGGCGGGCGTGGCGACTTCGAGGAAATTTGTACCGCCTGGACGACACGCTGGCAGCTGCGGGAGCCTCTGCTAATATGAGGCTCTACCGCGTCGTTCAGGCGTCGAATGTGTTGTACAGAAGCTGCGAAGGCACGTTATGCTAGCGCATTGCTCTACGCTTTTCGAGCCTTTTTTCAATTTATCTGATATTAGCGTCCACCATGTCGTCCATTCCTGCCCCCGAAGACCCCCAGATTGCCGACGATCTGCGCGTGGCTCAGCGGGGCTGTGACGAGCTTCTCGTTGCTTCCGAATTCGCCACCAAGCTGGCCCGCAGCCGCGCCACCGGCGTGCCCCTGCGCATCAAGCTGGGGCTCGACCCCACCGCCCCCGACATCCACCTGGGGCACACGGTCGTGCTCAACAAGATGCGCCAGCTGCAAGACCTGGGCCACACCGTCATCTTTCTCATTGGTGACTTCACCGCCCAGATCGGCGACCCCAGCGGGCGCAACACCACGCGCCCGCCGCTCACGCCCGAGCAGATTCGCAGCAACGCCGAAACCTATTATGCGCAGGCCAGCCTGGTGCTCGACCCGGCGCGCACCGAAATCCGCTACAACTCCGAATGGAACGACCAGCTGGGCGCGCGCGGCCTCATCCAGCTGGCCTCGCGCTACACCGTGGCCCGCATGATGGAACGCGACGACTTCACTCGGCGCTTCAAGGGGGGCATCCCCATCTCGGTGCACGAATTTTTGTATCCGCTGCTGCAGGGCTACGATTCCGTCGCGCTCAAGGCCGACCTCGAACTCGGCGGCACCGACCAGAAATTCAACCTGCTGGTGGGCCGCGAACTGCAAAAAGAATACGGACAAGAGCCGCAGTGCGTGCTCACCATGCCGCTGCTCGAAGGCACCGACGGCGTCGAGAAGATGTCCAAGTCCAAGGGCAACTACATCGGCATCACCGAGGCGCCCGATTCCATGTTCGGCAAGCTGATGTCGATTTCCGACACCCTCATGTGGCGCTACTTCGAGCTGCTGTCGTTTCGCTCGCTGGGCGACATCGCCGCCCTGCAGGCCGAGATCACGGCGGGCCGCAACCCGCGCGACGCCAAGGTGCTGCTGGCGCAGGAAATCGTCAACCGCTTCCATGGCGCGGGCCAGGGCGAACAGGCGCTCGAACACTTCAATGCGCAGTTTCGCGATGGCGCCATGCCCGAGAACATGCCCGAAGTCACGGTGGGCGCGGCGCCCCTGGGCATACTCAAGATCCTGCGCGAGGCGGGCCTGGCCTCGTCCGCGTCCGAAGCGCAGCGTAATATTGAACAAGGCGGCGTGCGCATCGACGGCGACCGCATCGAAGACAAATCCCTGCTGCTGTCGGCGGGTACGTACGTGATGCAAGTGGGCAAGCGCAAGTTTGCGCGGGTCACTTTAACCTAGGCAAGTCCGGAGGGCTCATGAAACTGCATAGCGAATCTTTCCCCGATCAGGGGGTCATCCCCGAGCGCAATGCGTTTGGACGCATCGATCCGCAAAGCCATGTGGCCCTGGCTGGCAATCGCAACCCGCACCTGGCCTGGTCGGACGTGCCCGACGGCACGCGCTCGTTCGTCGTGCTGTGCGTCGATTCCGACGTGCCCACCAAGCCCGACGACGTCAACCAAGTGGGGCGCGAGGTGCCCGCCGACCTGCCGCGCACCGATTTCTACCACTGGGTGCTGGTCGATGTGGGCGCCGACGTCCGCGCGCTGGCCGAAGGCAGCTATTCCAACGGCATCACGCCGCGCGGCAAGGCGGGGCCGCTGGCGCTCGACGGCACGCGCCAGGGCCTCAACGACTACACCGGCTGGTTTGCGGTCGATCGCGACATGAATGGCGATTATTTCGGCTACGACGGGCCGTGCCCGCCCTGGAACGACTCGATCATCCACCACTACGCCTTCACCGTCTACGCGCTCGATGTGGCCGAACTCGACGTCTCGGGCCGCTTCACGGGGGCGCAGGTCAAGGCCGCCTTGCAGGGCCATGTGCTGGCGCAGGCCAGCATCAGCGGCACATACACGCTCAACCCGCGGCTGCATGCGCTGTAGGCGGGCTGCTTCGCGCTAGAATGGGCCGGTTTCCCCTTGCTTGACCGCTTTCGTTCATCGTCCTTCGTCTTCAGGAACCTTCATGTTTGACCGCTCTCGCACCCTCGATCAGGCCGACCCCGACATCTGGGCCGCCATCCAGAAAGAAAATGTCCGCCAGGAACAGCACATCGAGCTGATCGCCTCCGAAAACTACGCCAGCCCCGCCGTCATGCAGGCCCAGGGCACGCAGCTCACCAACAAGTACGCCGAAGGCTATCCCGGCAAGCGCTACTACGGCGGCTGCGAATACGTGGACATCGTCGAACAGCTGGCCATCGATCGGGTCAAGGCCATCTTTGGTGCCGAGGCGGCCAACGTGCAGCCCAACTCGGGGTCGCAGGCCAATCAGGGCGTCTACATGGCGGTGCTCAAACCGGGCGATACCGTGCTGGGCATGAGCCTGGCCGAGGGCGGTCACCTCACGCACGGCTCGCCGGTCAACGCGTCGGGCAAGCTGTACAACTTCCACTCGTACGGCCTGGATGCCAACGAGGTGCTCGATTACGACAAACTCGAAGAACTCACCCGCACGCTCAAGCCCAAGCTCATCGTGGGCGGCGCGTCGGCCTATGCGCTGCGCATCGACTTCGAACGCATGGCGCGCATCGCGCACGACAACGGCGCCCTGTTCATGGTCGATATCGCCCACTATGCGGGTCTGGTGGCGGGCGGCGTGTATCCCAACCCCGTGCCGCATGCCGATTTCGTCACCACCACCACGCACAAGTCGCTGCGCGGCCCGCGCGGCGGCGTCATCCTGATGAAATCCGAATTCGAGAAAATCATCAATTCCGCCATCTTTCCGGGCATCCAGGGCGGGCCGTTGATGCACGTCATCGCCGCCAAGGCCGTGGCCTTCGGCGAAGCCCTGCAGCCCGAATTCAAGGCGTACGCCCAGCAGGTGGCGACCAACGCCCGCGTGCTGGCGGACACGCTGGTCAAGCGCGGCCTGCGCATCGTGTCGGGGCGCACCGAAAGCCACGTCATGCTGGTCGATCTGCGCGCCAAGGGCATTACCGGCAAGGCGGCCGAGGCTGCCCTGGGCCAGGCGCACATCACGGTCAACAAGAACGCCATCCCCAACGACCCCGAAAAGCCGTTCGTCACCAGTGGCATCCGCCTGGGCACCCCGGCCATGACCACCCGTGGCTTCAAAGAAGCCGAGGCCGAACTCACCGGCAACCTCATTGCCGACGTGCTCGACCACCCCGACGATGCCGACAACATCGCCCGCGTGCGTGCACGCGTCAACGAACTCACGGCGCGTCTGCCGGTGTATCGTTAAGCAACCGGAAGGGCGCCGCCAGCGGCGCCCGATGCGCAGATGAAGTGTCCGTTCTGTAGCAGTCCCGATACCCAGGTGGTCGATTCCCGGGTATCCGAAGAAGGCGACACCATCCGTCGTCGGCGGCGTTGCGCGCGCTGCGACCGGCGCTTCACCACCTACGAGCGGGTCGATCTCATGATGCCCGCCGTGGTCAAGCGCAACGGCACCCGGGCCGACTTCGACCCGGCCAAGCTGCGCGCCAGCATGAGCCTGGCGCTGCGCAAGCGCCCCGTCCCCGCGCAGGCGGTCGATGCCGCCGTGGCGCGCATCCAAGAGCGGCTGCAAACCAGCGGCAAGCGCGAAGTGCCCTCCGGCTACGTGGGCGAACTTGTCATGGACGAACTGCGTCGGCTCGACCAGGTGGCGTACGTGCGCTTTGCCTCGGTCTACCGCAGCTTCGAGAACATCCACGAATTCGTGCGGGCCATCGATGAGTTCCGCGCCATCGGCGATGACGAGCGCTGAGTCCGCCCGCTTTTCGACCGAAGACCACCGCTGGATGCGGCGTGCCCTGGCGGTGGCCGAACAATCCCTGTTCCTGAGCAACCCCAATCCGCGGGTAGGCTGCGTGCTGGTGCGCGATGGCCACTGGTTGGCCGAGGGCAACACCCAGCCGGTGGGCGGGCGCCATGCCGAGGCGCAGGCGCTGCACCTGGCCGCTGGGCAGGGGGTCGATGTGCGTGGCGCGACGGCTTACGTCACGCTCGAACCCTGCAGCCACCGGGGGCGTACCGGGCCGTGCGCCGATGCGTTGCTGGCGGCGGGGG
>PGEI01000173.1 GCA_002894305.1 Comamonadaceae bacterium CD01 | reverse complement strand
CCTTTTGATCACAACGCATCCGTCAAAAATAGCGTTAACAGGCCCTAGCGGCGGCCGTGCCGGTTTTCAGCCTGCCATGGCCTGCGCCTGGCTGGCCAGCGCGGCAATGCCGGTGTCCGACAGGTCGGGCGCGGCCAGGCGCTGGCGCGCGCCCCACTGCGTGAAGTTGCGCGCCTGCGAGCGGCCGTAGTGCGGGTCGTAGTGCAGCGCCATCAGCTCGCCGAACAGCGGCGCCAGGTCGCGCGCCGTGGCCCAGGCCTGCCAGCGGCCGATCACCTCTTTGCCGTGCATCTCGGTCAGCGACGCCAGGCGCTGGCACAGCGCGGCGGGGTCGTCGCCCAGGTAGGCGTAGTCGCGCAGCAAAAAGGCCAGGCGCTCGGCGGGCGGGGCGTCCACCTCGATGCAGGGGGCGCCGCGCAGGCGCTGCACCAGCGCCGGCGGCACGCTGATGCGGCCGATGCGCGCGCTCTCGCCCTCGATGAAGACGGGGCGCGCCAGGTCGATGCGCGCCAGCTGCGCGGCCAGCTGGGTCTCGAAGTGTTTTTGCGAGGGCTGGGGCGTGCCCGGCAGCGCGCCCAGCAGCGAGCCCTTGTGGCAGGCCAGCGCCTCCAGGTCCAGCACCTGCGCGCCCTGCGCGGCCAGCGCGTGCAGGATGCGCGTCTTGGCGCTGCCGGTGGCGCCCACCAGCGCGTGCAAGGGCAGCTGGGGTGCCAGTGTGTCGATGCGCTCGATGACGTGGCGGCGGTACGCCTTGTAGCCGCCGGCCAGCTGCTGTGCGTCCCAGCCCACCAGGCGCAGCCACTGCACCATGGAGCCGCTCCTCATGCCGCCGCGCCAGCAGTACACCAGCGGGCGCCAGTTGGCGGGCTTGTCGGCCAGCGGGTCGCGCAGGTGGCGCGCCAGGTTGGCCGCCACCATGGCGCCGCCCACGCGCCGCGCGATGAACGCGCCCTGCTGCTTGTACAGCGTGCCGACCTCGGCGCGCTCGGCGTCGCCCAGCACCGGGCAGTTGATCGCGCCGGGGATGTGATCCTCGGCGAACTCGGCGGGCGAGCGCGCGTCGATCAGCGCGTCAAAGGCATCGCACTGGTCGGGGGTGATGGGGCGGCGTTGGGACACGGCGGCGGTTTCTGGGATGATTTGCGGCTGCGTCGCGCGGCCTGCCAGGATTGCGGGAAAACGCGCATTGTCCCTGTTTTGATTCGAAGCCCCCCGTGATGAGCAACCACACAACAACCGGCGCACCATCCGCCCCGCGCCTGACCTCTCTGTCGCACGGCGGCGGTTGCGGCTGCAAGATCGCGCCCGCCGTGCTCGGCGAGATCCTGCGCCACAGCGGCGGCGCGTCCGTGATTCCTCCCGAGCTGCTGGTGGGCCTGGAGACCGCCGACGACGCGGCTGTCTACCGCCTGAACGAAGCCCAGGCGCTGGTGGCGACGACCGACTTTTTCATGCCCATCGTCGACGACCCGTATGAGTTTGGCCGCATCGCGGCGACCAACGCGCTGTCGGACGTCTACGCCATGGGTGGGCGCCCCATCATGGCGCTGGCACTGGTGGCCATGCCGGTGGCGCGGCTGCCGCTCGATGTCATCGGTGCCATCGTGCGCGGCGGGCAGGACGTGTGCGCCGCCGCCGGCATTCCGATTGCCGGTGGCCACACCATCGACTCGGTCGAGCCCATCTACGGCCTGGTGGCCATGGGCCTGGTGCACCCTGACCGCGTGCGGCGCAACGCCGCCGCGCAGGCGGGCGACGTGCTGGTGCTGGGCAAGCCGCTGGGCGTGGGCGTGTACTCGGCCGCGCTGAAGAAAGAGCAGCTGGGCGACGCGCAGTACCGCGCGATGATCGACGCGACCACGCGGCTGAACACGCCCGGGCCGCTGCTGGCCGAGCTGGACGGCGTGCACGCCATCACCGACGTGACCGGCTTTGGCCTGGCCGGCCACGCGCTGGAGATGGCGCGCGGCAGCGGCGTGCAGGCGGTGATCGACTGGGCGCGCGTGCCGCTGCTGCCGGGCGTGAGCGACCTGGCCGCCGCCGGCATGGTGACCGGCGCCAGCGGGCGCAACTGGGCCAGCTATGGCGAGGGCGTGCAACTGGGCGCCGGGCTGGATGCGCTGGCGCAGGCGCTGCTGACCGATCCGCAGACCTCGGGCGGGCTGCTGGTGTCTTGCAGTCCGGACAGCGTGGAGCAGGTGCTGGAGGTCTTTGCCCGCGAAGGCTTTGCCGATGCCGCAGTCGTTGGCCGCGTGCAGGCGGGCGATGGCCTGCAGGTAGTGGGAGCTTGACGCCATGGGCTTGATGGATGGTGTGCGCAAGTCCCTTGCGGGCGTGTTGGGAAGGCCGGCTGGCCTAGACTCGGGCACGACCTCTTCTTCCAAAACCACAACCGACGGACGACCCAGCATGGCATTGACTCAACAGGCATTGCTGGCCGCACTGGCCAGCGTCAAGGATCCTCTTACCGGCGAGGACTTTGTTGCCAGCGGCGCGTTGCGCAACCTGCAGGTTGCCGGCAGCGACGTGGCGTTCGACGTGGAGCTGGGCTACCCCGCCAAGAGCCTGGTGCCCGCGCTGCGCAGCAGCCTGATTGCAGCGGCCAAGGGCGTCGATGGCGTGGCCAACGTGTCGGTCAACATCACGACCAACATCGCCTCGCACACGGTGCAGCGCGGCGTGCAGATGCTGCCGGGCGTCAAGAACGTGATTGCCGTGGCATCGGGCAAGGGCGGCGTGGGCAAGAGCACGACGGCGGTGAACCTGGCGCTGGCGCTGGCGGCCGAGGGCGCCAACGTCGGCCTGCTGGATGCCGACGTCTATGGCCCCAGCCAACCGATGATGACCGGCACCAGCGGCCAGGTCGAGAGCGTGGACGGCAAGCTGATGGAGCCCAAGCGTGGCCTGGGCCTGCAGGTCAACTCGATTGGTTTTCTCGTCAAGGACGAGCAGGCCATGATCTGGCGCGGCCCGATGGCCAGCCAGGCGCTGGAGCAGCTGATCCGCCAGACGCGCTGGGACAACCTGGACTATCTGGTTGTCGACCTGCCGCCGGGCACCGGAGACATCCAGCTGACGCTGGCGCAAAAAGTGCCGCTGACCGGCGCCGTGATCGTCACCACGCCGCAGGACATTGCGCTGCTGGACGCCAAGAAGGGCATCACAATGTTCCAGAAGGTGAGCGTGCCCATCCTGGGCATCGTCGAGAACATGGCGGTGCACATCTGCAGCAACTGCGGCCATGCCGAGCACATCTTCGGCCAGGAAGGCGGGCGCCGACTGGCCGAGAGCTACCACATGGACTACCTGGGCGCGCTGCCGCTGGCCATGTCGATCCGCGAGCAGGCCGACAGCGGCAAGCCAACGGTGGTGGCCGACCCCGACGGCGACGTGGCGCGCATCTACAAGGACGTGGCGCGCAAGGTGGCGGTGCGCATCGCCCAGCAGTCCACCGAGACTGCGGCGTTCCCGTCGATCAAGATCAGCAAGAGCACCTGAGCAGTGCATTTCCCCCTCCCTCGCTGGGGGAGGGTAGGGTGGGGGCTGGCGACGCATGGGTCTCTCCAGACGTTGCCTCGATTGCCAGCCCCCCGCGCATTCATGGCCGCCGCACGCTGGGCTGCAGCAGCACCACGAGCGCACCGGCGCCGCCTTCGGCCGGGCGTGCCTGCACGAAGGCCAGCACCTCTTTCTTCTGCACCAGCCAACTGAGCACGCGGCCCTTGAGCACTGGTTCGAGCCCGGGTGAGCCCAGCCCCTTGCCATGCACCACGCGCACGCAGCGCAGCCCGGTGCGGTGCGACAGGCGGATGAAGCTGCCCAGCGCCTCGCGCGCCTCGTGCACGCGCAGGCCGTGCAGGTCCAGCTGGCGCTGGATGCTCCAGTGGCCGGCGCGCAGTTTGCGCGTCACATCCAGACCAATGCCGGGGCGCCTGAAGCTCATCTGGTCGTCCACGTCCAGCAGCGTGGCGACGTCGAAGGCGTCGCTCAGGCTCTCGCGCAGCGCCTGCTGCTCGTCTTTCTGGCGCTGCAGCGGCAGCGGCTCGGGCGGCTGGGGCGCGGGCGTGTGGCGCGGCGCCAGGCCCTTGAGCGGCACGACCGGCCCCACCGCGTGGGCGAACAGCTGGCGCCGGGCCTGCTCGCGCTGGAGTTGCTCGCGCAGCAGGCGCTGGCGCTCGGCCTCGCGCGCGGCGGCCTGCTGCAGCGCGTGGCGCAGGCTTTTGAGTTCGGCAAACGAGCGGGCTTTGAATGCGGGTGCGGTCACGGCAGGACGTTTGTAGCGCATCGCCCATGCCCGGGCGGGGGCGGCAGGTATTGCGCGGCAATGAACTGCGTGACCTGGGCGGGGTTGAAGTTGTTGTCGCTGACGAAGACCAGAACGCAGGCGCCGCCGGGCAACGCGGGGCCCCAGGTCATGCCCTCGACGTTGTCGGGCGTGATGCCCAGCGCAGCCAGATCGGCCACCAGCGTCTTGGCCACCGGCCGGTGGTTGCCGGGCGTGAGCGCGGCCAGCGCCTGCGTGTCGCTGCCGCTGCGCGGGTCGATGCGGTAGACGCGCGCGCCAAAGCCGCGGCCCGCGCCGTAGCTGCGTTCGAGCACCAAGAGGTGGTCGTCGCCGTCGGCGAGGATGTCGCTGACCCCGTTGACTTGCGGGCCGGGCAGCAGGCGCGGGCGCCAGACCGCGTCGAGCGGATAGGCAATCTGGCGCAGCACGCGCGCGCTCTCCAGGTCGATGGCGGTGATGCGCACCGGCGCGCCGCCCGAGTGCGCGTCGGCCCGCTCGCCGTCCTGGTGCCAGGGCAGCTCCATGGCCAGCCAGAGGCTGCGTCCGTCGCCAGACAGCGCAATGCCCTCCAGCGTCCCGTTGCCGCGCGGGCCGTAGGGTGGGTCGCCGTCCTTGGGCGGCGCAAAGCTGGCGGGCAGCGCGATATTGCGCACGAAGCGCCCGTCGCTGCGCTGCACGCGCAGCTGCGGCGCGAAGCCGCGGCCGAAGTCGCCCTCGCTGGTCCACGCAAAGGTGGAGGTGCCGGGCAGCCAGCGCAGCGCCTCGGCGTCGGGGCGGTCCATGCCGGCCTGCGGGCGCCACCAGGGCGCGTAGGGCGCGCCGCTGTCGTGCTGCAGTGTTTGCACGCTGGTGAATTGCGGCATCTCAAGCCGGCCCTCGTCGTAGCGGATGCGGGCGCTGTAGAGGCGCGCCGGGCCGTCGCTGCCGCGGTCGTCGCTGATCATCCAGTAGCGGTCGCTGGCCGGGTCGTAGTCGATGCCAGACAGCCCGCCAACCGTGGTGCCGCCGTAGCCGAAGCCAGTGGGCACCGTGGCCGTGCCGATCAGCCGCAGCTGCGGCGCCAGCGCCGCGGCGGGCGCCGAAGGGGGCGGCGCCGAGGGCAGGGTGCAGCCGGCCAGCGCCAGCAGCAGCGCGGCCAGATGGGATGCGCGGGCGGCGGAAAAAGCAGAGGGCGAACGCATGGGCGGCGAGTGTAGGCGCGCACCCTCTCTTTCTTCCAGGACGGGGTCTACCGTTTGGAACCGGCGGACGGCGCCCGTGGCCGTGCGCGTCGTCCGGCCCGCGGGTGGTGATCTTCTGCTTGTCGAACGCGTTGTCGAGCCTGGCGTAGATCGCCACGGCCCTGCGCCTGCGCATGGCGGCCGGGTGTCATTCCATTTCCATATCAACCGATTACTTTGTCGGCTTCGCTTGTCG
>PGEI01000172.1 GCA_002894305.1 Comamonadaceae bacterium CD01 | reverse complement strand
GCGACGAACGCGCGCAGCGTCTCGCGCATGAGCGCCGGGCTGCGCTTCTGGCTCATCATCGAGATGCCCTGCAGGATGGTGTTCAGCAAGACCAGCCGCTGTTCGGTGCGCCGTTCGAGTTTGACCGCGATCGGCTTGAAAATCAGGTTGGCCAGCAGCACCCCATAAAAGGTGGTCATCAATGCCAGCGCCATCTGCCGCCCGATCACGGTGATGTCGCCGTCGCCCAGGACGAACAGCAGGTTGACCAGCCCGACGAGCGTGCCCACCATGCCAAAGGCCGGCGCAAAACCCGCCATCACGCGAAAAAGCTGGGCTTCGGCGTGTTCTTTGGCTTTCATGCGGGCGATGCGCCACTGCAGCAGGTCGAGAATGTCGGGTTCGGGGACGTTGTCGATCACCAGCTGCACGCCGCTGCGCAAAAACGGGTTGGACACTTTTTCGAGTGCGGCTTCGACGGCGCGGATGTCGCTTTGCATCCAGATGCGGGAAATCTCGACCAGGTCTTCAAGATCTTTGTCGGTTTGCAGCTTTTCATAGTGCATGACGCTGCGGATGAGGCCAAAGATGCGCATGACCTCGCGCAGCGGATAAGCGATGAACGTGGCCGCCGCCGTACCCACCAGCACGATGCCCAGGCCGGGCAGATCGACGAACAGGCTGGGCTTTTCTGCCGAGAAGATCAGGACGATGCCCAGCAGCAGAATGCTGGCCACGATGCCGATCAGGGTGGATGGATTCATGCGCATGGTGAAGGCGTGGGGACGTAATGCAGGGAAAGTACAGTATCTTACCGTGATCTGATCGATGGAATTGCCTGCCATGCATGCCAGAGTTTTACGATATTTGGATGAGGTTGTACGCCAGGGCTCAATACGCAAGGCGGCCCAGTCCTTGCATGTGGCTCCCACCGCCATCAACCGACAGATATTGGATCTGGAAGCCGAGTTTGGTGCGCCGCTCTTTGACCGGATCCAGCGGCGCTTGCGTCTGACCCCTTTGGGCGAGCTGGTTCTGGCCCATGTCCGCAAGACGCTGCGCGACCATCAGCTCTTGCTGGAAAAAGTCGAGGAAATCCGCGGCCATCGCCGGGGGCGCGTCACCGTCGCCGTCACCACGGGGCTGGCCGACTCGCTGATGCCTTCACTGATTCACGATTTTCGCCAGCAGTTTCCTGGGATCTCGGTCTGTGTGCGAGACTTGCCTGTCAGCGCGGTGCTGTCGGCTGTCGAACAAGGCGAGGCGGATCTGGGGCTGGCCTACGACCTGCCAGACAGCCCCTTGTTGCATGTCCTGGCAGCCAGCAACTGGCACATGGGGGTTGTGGTGCCGCCAAAGCATGCCATGGCCAAACAGGCTTCCATCCTGTTGAGTGAGTGTGCAGAATACCCTTTGATACTGCCTGCCTTGCCGCTTTCCATTCGAGCCATCTTGAACGATTTCGCAACTCGGCACCTGTTGGCGCTGTCTCCCCTGACCGAATCCACCTCGATTGCCTTCATCAAGCACCTGATCCGGATGGGCGATGGCGTTGCTGTACTGGGATCACTGGATGTCATGGAAGAAAATGTTCGCAAGCGCCTGATTTTCATCCCTTTGCGCGATCCTGATCTGCAGTCCCAAACCTTGTCCCTGATCGAACACGCCCAACGACAGCTCAGCGAGGCTGCCCGTCTGATCGCGGCCAGCATCACCGAAGCCTTGCAAGCCCTGTACCCCCATGGCAGACGCTGACCAAGCACCTGTCGGCCTGACCGCCCATATGTCCACATAATGTGTACATGATCAGCGAAAAATTGCGCTTATTGATAGACACGAAAATCACCTAGACTGTGGCCACGATACATTGCGACAACAAAGGTCACTTGATGCTGATAGCCCTGAATGCCGACGTCCTTGTCACCATGGATGCACAGCGGCGCGAAATTCCTGATGGCGCCCTGGTCGCCAATGGATCCACCATCGAATGGGTCGGGCCCAGTGCCGAGCTTCCCCTGCCATATCGCCAAGCCCTGGATGCCGGAACAGCCCAACGCATGGACATGCGCGGCCATGTACTGATTCCCGGCCTGATCAATACCCATCACCACATGTACCAGTCGCTGACCCGTGCCGTCCCGGCCGCTCAGGACGCGGAGCTGTTTTCCTGGCTTGGCAACCTGTACATGCTGTGGTCGCACCTGACGTCCGAGATGATCCATGTTTCGACACAAACGGCGATGGCGGAACTCATGCTTTCAGGCTGCACCACCAGCAGCGATCACCTGTATCTGTTTCCCAACGGCGCACGGCTGGACGATTCGATCGCTGCCGCACAGGAAATGGGCATGCGCTTTCATGCCGCAAGGGGGTCGATGAGTGTAGGCCGCAGCAAGGGAGGGCTGCCCCCCGATGCCGTGGTGGAAGAGGAGGGCGCCATCTTGCACGATAGCCAGCGCCTGGTCGAAACCTACCACGATGCCTCCCGCCATTCGATGCTGCGCATCGTGCTCGCACCATGCTCGCCTTTTTCGGTCTCGCGCGACTTGATGCGTGAATCGGCCACGATGGCGCGTCACTACGGCGTCTCCCTGCACACGCACCTGGCCGAAAACGACAACGACGTGGTGTATTCCAAAGAGAAATTTGGCCTGACACCCGCCGAATACGCCGAAGACCTGGGGTGGGTCGGACATGACGTCTGGCACGCCCATTGCGTCAAACTGGACGCAGCCGGGATTGCGCTGTTTGCGCGAACCGGAACGGGGGTGGCCCATTGTCCGTGCTCCAATATGCGTCTGGCCTCCGGCATCGCGCCGATTCGCGCCATGCTCGATGCACAGGTATCCGTGGGCTTGGGCGTCGATGGCAGTGCCTCCAATGATGGGGCGCATATGCTGGGTGAAGCGCGTCAGGCCCTGCTGCTGCAGCGCGTAGGGCATGGGCCCGCCGCCCTGACGGCACGCCAGGCCCTGGAAATCGCGACTTTAGGGGGCGCCAAGGTATTGGGACGCGACGACATCGGCGCCCTGGCGCCTGGCATGTCGGCCGACTTCGTCGCCTTTGACATGTCGGCCGTGGGCTACGCAGGCGGCCATGATCCGGTTGCTTCCCTGATCTTCTGTTCGCCAGGCCATGTCGCACACAGCGTCATCAACGGCCGTCCGGTAGTACAAGACGGCCACCTCCTGACCGTAGATCTGCCACGCGTCCTGCAACGCCACCGCATACTGGCCCAAACCTTGTTCACGCTGGCCAGCACACACTGACTCACACAATACGCATAATGTGTATTATGTAAAGTTAACGATCAGATTCCTTGAAGCAGTACACCGCTGGCCCGTCGATTAAAAACAATATGCACACACTTTTTAAGACATTCAGTTCACAGGCAGCCGTCTAAAGACAATCTGTTCACTCGCTGCCATAAACTCGGCTACCAAACAAACAGCTGGTGCATGACTTCCCACGAAGACATTACTTATTAGAGCGAGGTTCCACCCGTGTGCGCACCACCAATCACATGCATTTCAATCGCCGGAATTTTTTCTCCGTACGGGCCGTCGCATGGTGAGTTGCCCGGTCAAGGCGGTGATCTGGGTGTCCTTGATCCGGATCTGCTCCCTGAGCTCATCGAGGCGGTTTTGCAGGTCGACATTGCGCTGCTGAAGACCCTTCTGGATAGCATGAGCGGTTTCCTGCCCTCCCTCTACTTGTGAGATCAAACGTGCCCGTTCAGCTTGGGCGTCTGCCAGGGCGCCCGCCAGACCTTGGGCCTCCTTTTGGGTGGTGGCCAACATTTCAGCCAACTCGGCCTCTCGTCGCGCGGCCGTTTTACGCTGCTGGTTTAGCTCTTCCCGCGCCCTTTTCAGCGCCTGGCGCTGCTCGTCGAGTTCACCCAACCATCGCCGTTCATGCGCACCATGCCGCACTTCGGCGGCCTCCAACGCTTCTTCGTGGGCAGTCTGCGCCTCCCGCGAGGCCCGCTGCAGGGTCTTCTCTTGATCCCGAGCCGTAGCCAACTCGGCGCTCAGGGCTTTGAGCGCCTCGGTGTGCTCCGTCAGATGTTGTTCTGCGGTTAGCAGCCGGGTTTCAGCCGCAGCGGCCTGGGCGTGAGCGGCTTGAACGCTGGCTTGCAGGTCCATCTCGCGCATGTCCAGACGTTCCTGCGCCTGGGTCAACGCAACATGGGCGACTTCAAGGGCTTCCTTCTGTTTGGCAATTTCGGCACGCTCCAGGGCGGACGAGGCTTCCCGCTCCTCGCGCGCGCTCGCCAACGCCGCCTTCCAAACCTCCTCGATGGCGCGCGTGACAGCGTTGGGAATACCGCTGTCGCCTCCCTGCCCTATCACCAGGCGCTCGCTTAATCCCCGAAACCAGGCCTTCAGGTGCGGGCCCACCGTATTGGGCGATCCGCGCCCCAGGTGCAGGCGCACCCGCTCGATGGTGGGTTGCTCGCCCGCTTGCAGCAACGCGTCCGCCGCCGTCCACACGTCGGCTTCTTTCACACCGCTGACCATCATCGTCTCCTATTGGCTGTCTGCCATGTTTTCCCGATCGCTTTTCCGTAAATAAGCGCGGATAATTGAAAGTTATCCGTGCTTATCTTTAATTCCTGTTACTAACCTTTCGAAAATTAAAGTCAGGCATGAATATAGTGACATTCAGGCTGTTTGAAGAAGGACAAGACGAGGTCAGGCAGCTTCTGAATTCTTCGCAAGGCGCCCAGGGCAAGCTTACGCATCTGCTCTTTGCTCTGAACCAGCTGCCCGCTGACCGCGCGTTTGACATGAGCCCAGACCACCTCATCAGGATTGAGCTGCGGGGCGTATGGTGGCAAATAGTACAGGCGCAGCATCCCATCGAGACTTGCCACGTAGTCCTTGACCATCTTCGCCTTGTGAATCGAATGGCCATCCACGATCAGGAAAATCGGCCGTGTGGCTCCGATCATCAAGCGCTTGAGAAACGTCAGGAACACCGTGGCGTTGACCGAACCATCGTGCAGCATGAAGCGAAAGTCGCCGCTTGTGCCTACCGCAGAGAGCATGTTCAAAGAAAAACGCCTGCCCGTGGCTGCCACCACCGGCGTCTGCCCCTTGGGTGCCCAGGTAGTGCCGGTATGGTAGTCCGAACGGATGCCCGACTCGTCGGCAAAGTAGATGAGCGCTCCCAGACGCTTTGCCTCGGCGCGCAGCGCCGGGAAGGTCTTCGTCTCCCACTCACCCACCAGCACAGGGTCTTGCTGCCAGGCTTGGTACAGAGGCTTTTGCGCGGTAAAGCCCAGCACCTTCATGATCCGGTGCACGGTGGAGACGGCCAGGCGCGTGCCAAATTCTCGCTCGATCAAGTGACTGATGAGCGCAAGCGTCCACAGCCCAAACTCGAACTTCAGTTGCTGCGGCGTATTCTCGCGCACCGCGCGCGCAATCCACGCCATCTGTTCAGGCGTCACTTTCGATGGTCGCCCCGGTACGGGCTTGGCAAGCAGTGCGTTTTGACCGCCGTCGGCAAAGCGCGCAAGCCAGCGAAAGACACTGCGCTCGTTCAGGCCGTATGCGGCAGCGACACTGCGCACACTTTGCCCATCGCGCACCGCTTTGACGGCCTGTTGGCGCATCACTTGCAGCGTGTGATGGTCCAGCGCCCGACCATCCGAATCTCGTTTACATTTCATGCTCAAGATTATACTTGAATATGACTTTATTTAGTGAAAAATTAGTATT
>PGEI01000171.1 GCA_002894305.1 Comamonadaceae bacterium CD01 | reverse complement strand
GCGCGCGCCAGATCGCCCCCCGTGGCCCGCGCCGGATCGAAGTAATCCAGCGCGCGCGTCAGCAGCAGATAGGTGTTGGCATCGAAATAGCGCGAGAACTTCTCGCCCTGATAGCGCAGATAGGACTCGACCTCGAATTCGACGTCGTAGTTGTAGCGGTAGTCGCCGTTGGCGTTGGGCGCCCGCTGGGCTCGGCCAAATTTAGAAGCCATCACCTCGTCGGACTGATAGGTGATGTGGCCCACCATGCGCGCCACCGACAGGCCGTGCGTCGGCACGACGCCGTGCGCGTAGTAATCGCCGTCGTGGAAATCGGGGTCGGTGAGAATGGCGCGCCGCGCCACTTCGTTGAAGGCGATGTTCTGCGCCGTCAGCCGCGCCGTGCTGGCGACGACGATGCAGTCACCCACCCGCTCGGGGCAGGTGATGGCCCAGCTGAGCGCCTGCATGCCGCCCAGCGAACCGCCCATGACGGCGGCAAAGCGCTGGATGCCAAAGTGGTCGGCCACCCGCGCCTGGGCATGCACCCAGTCTTCGACAGTGAGCAGCGGAAACGCCGCCCCCCAAGGCTCGCCGGTGGCCGGATTGAGCGTCGTGGGCCCGGTGGAACCAAAACACGAGCCCAGGTTGTTCACCCCGATGACGAAGAAGCGGTCGGTGTCCACGGCCTTGCCCGGGCCCACCATGTTGTCCCACCAGCCGATCTGGTCGGGATCGTCGGCGTCCATGCCCGCCACGTGATGCGAGGCATTGAGAGCATGGCACACCAGCACGGCATTGCTGCACTGGGCATTGAGCGTGCCGTAGGTTTCGACCGCCAGCGTATAGGACGACAGCACCTGGCCGCTGGACAAGGTGAGCGGCTCGTCGAAAGCGAGAAATTGGGGCGTCACGTAACCCACGCTGCCCGTGGGCACGGGCGGGCGCGCCGACTGAGCGGGCGTGACATCGGAAACGGAAGGCGAAGAAAAGGCAACGGGGGTCATGGAACCTCTTTAGCTGGATTTATGGCGCGCCCGCAAGCGGATCAGGCAAATCGGCGCGATTTCTGCAGTCATTCTAGCACCGTGATTCCCGCATCGAACACCGCCGCCACGCCTTGGCCGCGAGGCCACCGCCATAGCGGAAACAAAGCCCGCGGCCAAGCTGACAGAAGTCCTGGCCGTGGCGGGCCCGAGGCTTGAGGCAAGTCAAGAGAAGTGGACAAAAGCATCCTGCCCAGCGCGTATGCATTTACAGACCTTGTGATACATTCGATCACAAAAGCGCGCAGTAACCAACAATAACGTCTCAATGGGGAAGACAATCATGCCGAACCTGACCGCTCGCGAGAAAGAGTGCCTGTACTGGGCATCGCAGGGGAAAACCAGCTGGGAGATGGGCCGTATTCTGGGCATCACCGAGCGCACCGCCAATTTCCACATTGCCAACCTCTGCGGCAAGCTCGGCGTGCACAACCGCCAGGCGGCCATCATGGCGGCCCTGCAGCGCAACATTCTCAACCTGAGTCAAATCCCGCGCACCAGCCTGACATCAGCGGACGTACGGCAGGCGCGCCTCGGCTAAAATCGGCGTATTCAGACCAACTCAGTACCGATTATCATGACCCTGGCCTCCGACCGGCGCGCCCAATTGGCCGCGCACCCCGAGCTGCTGCGCAGCATCCAGCGCGGCATCGAAAAAGAGGGGCTGAGGGTCGATAGCGGCGGCACGCTGGTGCATACACCCCACCCCGCCAGCCTGGGGGCGGCGCTCACCAACCCGCACATCACCACCGATTATTCCGAATCGCTGCTCGAACTCATCACCAGCCCGCTGGGCTCGCCCGATGCGCTCATCCGCCAGCTGACGGACATCCACACCTTCGTCGCCCTGCGCAACCCCGGCGAAGCCGTCTGGAACCAGTCCATGCCCGCCCACCTGCCCGCCGAAGCGGACATCCCCGTGGCCTGGTACGGCACGTCGAACAGCGGCATGCTCAAGCACGTCTACCGCCTGGGCCTGGCCTGGCGCTACGGCAAGGTCATGCAGTGCATCGCGGGGGTGCATTACAACTTCTCGCTGCCCGACGCCGCCTGGGATTTCCTCGCCGCCGGAGAAACCGAAAAAGAGCGGCGCAACACGGGCTATATGGGGCTCATCCGCAACTTCATGCGCCATTCGTGGCTGCTGATGTACCTGTTTGGTGCCTCGCCCGCGGTATCGCGCAGCTTTTTGCAGCACGTCGGCTTCGAGGCCCAGCTCACCCGCCTGAGCCCGGACACCTACTGCCTGCCCTGGGCCACCAGCCTGCGCATGAGCGATCTGGGCTACAAGAACCCCACGCAATCCGAGCTGCATCTCTGCTACAACGACCTGGACACCTTCACGGCCCGCATCCACGCCGCCGTCACCACCCCCTGGCCCGCCTACGAAACCATCGGCACCCACCGCGACGGCCAGCGCATCCAGCTCAACACCAACATCCTGCAGATCGAAAACGAGTACTACGCCACCATCCGTCCCAAACAGACGGCCAAGCGCTGCGAGCGGCCCAACACCATCTTGCACCAGCGCGGCATCCAGTACATCGAAGTGCGCTGCATGGACATCGACCCCTGGGAACCCGCCGGCATCGCCGTGGACACCAGCCGTTTCCTGGACGCCTTCCTGCTGTACTGCGCGCTGGAAGACAGCCCCCTGTTCCCGGCCCCCGGCACCTGTCAAGAAAGCCAGGGCAACTTTGCCCTGGTGGCGCGCGAAGGGCGCAAGCCGGGCCTGATGCTCAGCCACGACGGCCAGCCCGTCAGCCTGAGCGACTGGGCCGGGCAAATTTTGGCGGACATTGCCCCCTACGCCGCCCTGCTCGACCAGCACACGGACGACCCGCACCACAGAGCGGCCCTGGACGCCCAGCGCGCCAAGGTGGCCGACCCCGCCGCAACCCCGTCGGCCCGTCTGCTGGCCGCCCTGCGCGACAGCGGCCAAGAATTTCACGACTGGACGCTCGCCCAGAGCCAGGCCCACTGGGCGGCCTTGCAGGCCCGCGGCCTGCCCGCCGACACGCTGGCCGCCTTCGACCAGGCGGCACACGCCTCGCTGGCCGAACAAGCAGCACTCGAGGCCTCCGACACCGAAAGCTTTGAAGACTATGTGGCACGCTTTCATGCGGCTTTAAAGTAAAGCAAACGCTCCGTCCAGACCACGCCCCGTACCTTGGCAAAAGCTCAGCCAGTCGGCTACGTCAGCCCGGCATCGGCAAAGAATTTCCAGAGCGTAGGGCTGGCCGAATACGCCACGTTGAATCTGAACCAGCCCTCATCACGCCCATCAGGGTAAAAATACGCCCCCGGTGCCAGCCAGATACTCCGCTGCAGCGCCTCGGCGGCCAGGCCTACCGCACCGCCCGGGGTACGGATGGGCACGCCTGGGCGCGCCCACAGAAAAAGCCCCGCCCCCGGCTCGTGACTCACCTCGAAACGAGCCTCGTGCAGCTGCTGGCAGACCTGGTCGTGCGCCCGGCCAAGCCGCGCACGCACATCGCGCAGATAGGCGCCCTGCCGCCCATCACGCAGCACCTGATGCACGGTACGTTCCATGATTTCAGCCGACGTCAGGCCGAGTGACATCTTCGTTTGCGCACAGCGGCGTACCAGATCTTCATCGCCCACCAAATAGCCTACCCGCAGGGATGGCATGACACTCTTGGCAAACCCCGATACATAAACCACGCGCCGCGTGCTGGCCAACGCCGTCAGCAGCGGGGCGGGTTCGAGCAGCAGTTCGCGCGAAACATCGTCCTCGACAACGATCAGATCGTGGCGTTCAGCCCACTGCAACAGGCGGAAGGCGCCCGCCATGGAGAAACTTGTACCCGTGGGATTTTGCAGCACCGACGTGACAAAGACCGCGCGCAAAGGATATGCCGCCGCCAACTGCTGAAGCGTCGCCTCGTGCAAGCCATCGGCCATCCGCGGCACACCGTGTACCACGATCCCGTTAAGTACCAGGATCTGCAACAAGTTGGCATAGCAGGGCACCTCCACCGCCACGTGCTCCCCGGGCCTGAGTACGGTTCGAGTGACGATGTCCAGCGCCTGCGTGGCCCCGTGTGTCAACAGGACCTGTTCGACATCGGCCTCCACGCCATAACCGTTCAGATAGCGCACCACATCCTCGCGCAGCGGACGATACCCCAGGGGGTGTCCGTAGGACGCCATCTGCCCCACCGGTACACGCGCCAGTTGACGCAAGGCATGCTGCAGCCCGGTTTCATTGTGCCAATCGGGCGGCAACCATCCGCAGCCCGCTTTGATGGCAATGGAATGATCGGCAAAGACATCGGACAGCAGCCACGCAGGCCCCACCCGAGGGGCTTCCCAGACCGTTGACACAGGCCGTTCCGGCCCGGAACCCGGGCGTACCACCCGATACTCGGCACCGGGACGAGCCTGCAAGAACCCACGCGCCACCAGTCGGCTGTAGGCAACCTGAACCGTAAAGGTGGATAGCTGATGGTCGCGGGCAAACCGACGAATCGAGGGCATCGTCATCCCAGGACGTAGAACACGCGCCTCGATGGCCTGCTCGATGGCATTGACGGCCTGATCCGCCAAAGTAAGGCCATCCGGCGAATGGCGAACGGGAGAAAATAGAATCATGAGTTTCGGGCCCGAGGGGAATCTGTACCAGCACAGCAGCCAGCCGGGCGAATGTCAAGCCACACCAACCAATACAGTTGGTTCGATGCAGCCAATACAGTGATGGCCCCATCCTGGCACCGTGTATGTCTTTTGCGGAATCAAAAAACCAGAATAAACATCACCATCTGGTTCTTTCTTCGTGAGGTCACATCATGGGTTCTGATTCTGCAACCACACTGGATTTATCCCACCTGTGGATGCCTTTCACGGCCAACCGCCAGTTCAAGGCACACCCTCGACTGCTGGCTTCGGCCAAAGACATGTATTACACCGCCACCGATGGCCACCAGATTCTCGACGGCACGGCCGGCCTGTGGTGCGTCAACGCCGGGCACGCGCGCAAGCCCATTGTTGACGCACTCCGCCGTCAGGTCGAGAAACTGGACTATGCGTCCAGCTTCAACATCGGCCACGAAGACTCCTTCCGCGCCGCCAGCGCCGTTGCCGCACTGATGCCCCAGGGCATGGATCGCATCTTCTTCACGAATTCCGGATCGGAATCTGTGGACACGGCGCTCAAGATCGCACTGGCCTACCACCGTGCCCGCGGCGAAGGCCAGCGCACACGCCTGATCGGCCGCGAACGGGGCTACCACGGCGTCGGTTTCGGGGGCATCTCGGTGGGTGGTATTTCACACAATCGCACCGTCTTCTCGCCGGTACTACTGCCCGGCGTCGATCACCTGCCGCATACCCACGACATCGAACACAACGCCTTCTCGCACGGCCAGCCAGCCTGGGGTGGCGAGCATTTCGCCAACGCGCTGGAAGGCATCATCGCGCTGCACGACGCCTCCAACATTGCCGCCGTCATCGTCGAACCGCTGGCCGGCTCCACCGGCGTTCTGCTGCCACCCAAGGGCTATCTCGAGCGGCTGCGCGCCATCACCGAGAAACACGGCATTTTGCTGATCTTCGATGAAGTGATTACCGGCTTTGGGCGGCTGGGCGCAGCGACCGCCAGCGAATATTTCGGGGTCAGGCCCGATATCATCACCTTCGCCAAAGGCGTATGCAACGCTGCGGTGCCCGCGGGCGGCGTGGCCGTACGCCGCGAAATCTACGACGCCATCGCCGATGCCAGCCCCGGCGGC
>PGEI01000170.1 GCA_002894305.1 Comamonadaceae bacterium CD01 | reverse complement strand
CGTAAAATGAAAGCTGCCCAGCTTCACGCCGCCTTCCAGGCGCAATTCAGATTCCATCGCCTGATACGGATGCAAGATCCGGTAGTAGCCACAACCATGCCAATCGGCGTGCGCGGCCAGCACAACAGGCAAAGGACGACCAGGCAAGGGCTCATGGATACGGCTGCCATCTGGACTCAGGCCGAACCCAGGTGAGAACCGGCCAAAGCTAGGGTGGTATGCCGGATCGCGTGCTAGCTGAGGCAACCACTTAATATACAGCCGGTCTTCCTGCCCCGCATCAGGCAAGGCCGCTTGTCCAAATTTTTCTGAGAACAGACGGGTTGCCCCTCCCATATGCTGCAAACGGGCCTCGGCAGCCAAGGTGACCAAATACCCTGCCTGAGTAGCGCGCAGGCACAAGTCTGCATCACTGAAATACACCGGAAAGTCTTGCTCGTCAAAGCCCCCCAACTCGTTAAAGGTATCTTTACGGATCATCAGACAAGAGCCGGTGACCGCTCCGACATTCTGCGTTGCGCACAAACGATCCATATAACCAGAACTGGCACCCGAAAGGCCTCGGAACCCAAAACCCACGCTATTATCCAGCCCCAACACCAGGCCTGCGTGCTGCACCCGTCCATCGGGATAATCCAGGCGCGCGCCCACGACCCCGACCTCTGGACGCAAG
Source organism: Comamonadaceae bacterium CD01 (assembly GCA_002894305.1). GTDB lineage: Bacteria > Pseudomonadota > Gammaproteobacteria > Burkholderiales > Burkholderiaceae_C > Comamonas_C > Comamonas_C faecalis. The sequence goes on along the minus strand of PGEI01000170.1, from coordinate 5,115 downwards.
GCATGGCCAACCATCAAAGACAGCCAATCGGCATGCATAATCTCGACATCATTATCCAAGAAAAGCAGGATGTCTCCTTGGGCTTGTGCTGCAGCAAAATTGCCAATGGCCGAAAAACTGAATGAACCAGGCCAATGCAATACGCGGACCTGATTGATCCCCATGAACTCTAACTGGGTCAGAAACTGAATCGCCCCCGGTTCTGCACTGCCATTGTCAACCAGTAAAAGCTCATAATTGATATAGCTAGTCTTCTCCATCAGGCTTTCGACGCAGGCCTGTAACACCGACAACTGATCCCGCGTCGGTACGATAATGGAGACTCGCGGTTGATTATTTAACGGATAATCGACACGATTAACCCCCAGAGTTGCACTGGGCACCACCTGCGCATCAGAGCCTATCCGCACAAAGTGCGCCTGCGTCACAGCAGGAAACCACACCATGGTCTCGGCATGACTGACCCAATCCATCAAGCCCACCGGGCTGAGCAACAAAACTTCGGGCACATGCCCAACCACCCCGGGCCCCGCCTGCTCGACAAGACGCCAGATAAGGTCAATCGGAGCAAGATCCACCACGCGCGCATCCAGCCCGCCCACGGCCTGCACGACAGCGGTACTGATCGCTACACTACGCCCCACATAGGGGTAACTGCGCAGCAAGTCAATGTTGAAATCTGGTTTGAGCATCGGATTGGCTGCCCCATCCTTACCCTGTACAGCCTCATCCGCATACCAGACTAAAGGATCGGGTTGACGCAAACGATATTCACCCATCAAGAGGGTGGCATGCGGCAAAAGCTGGTCGCCCGCTTGCAAAATCCAAAGAAAATCTGGCGCACCGCCCTGCGCAACACGATCTGACAGCAACTGGGGCCAGGGCGCATCCCCTTCGACGCGCTCGGCTTTCAGGGAACCCCCTGCACCCGGCGCCCCTGCACCAATCAACCACACACTATCGACTGGCCGATGCTGCGCCCCCAGGCTGGATAAAGTATCGGCCACAGCCAGTGGGTCTGTGTCCTGGGGAGCGATAACGGCAACCCCCAGGGTTCCAACCTCTGCATTGGCCCCAAGCATTGTCTGAATCGCCAGAATGCGGGCAGCCGACGGTGTGCGGTCACGCATCCACTCGGGTATCCCCCACTGAGTGCCCTGGCCTCTTGTTGCATCCTGCCTGGCACGACGCCCAGCCTGCACTTTTTCATTTTTAGTTTCCGGATACCGAGCGTAGATCTTTTCATAAAACGACGGTAGGCGATCCTGCTCACGGGTCAGCATGGACTCTTCCTGACCCTTTATCCGCTGATGCACCTCGGCAGTTACCTGGGGCACCCGATAGAACGGGTAACAAGACACCAGGCGCAATAACATGTCCCAGTCTTCAAATACGTCTAATGTCGTGTCAAACCCACCAATAACATCCACCGCCCGTCGCGGATGCACCCAGGTATTGACGGGTATATAGTTACTGACAAAGAGCCCATCGCGATCGAATGCATCATGCGCTGTCGGAAACGAGCGACTCACTTCGATCCGCCTGCCCTCTTCAATTTTTTCCTGAACATAGACTACATTGGTATAGGCCACCGAATCAGGATGCTGCAGCAAGGCTTCTGACAGGCGCTGCAAATGATCTGGCAGGTAGATATCGTCATCATCCAGGTAAGCCACATAACGACCACGAGCCAGTTTCAGACCCGCATTACGCGCAGCCGACAGCCCTTGATTGCTGCCCTGCCGCAGATAGGTGAGCGGAAATGGATAGCTGCCCAGCACATGCTCTACTGGTCTGCCACAGTCATTGACCAGAATGACTTCAAAATCTGTAAATTGCTGGGCACCAAGACTGGCCAATGCATCGACCAACAAATTTTCGCGATTGTAGGTGGTCAGGATGACTGAGAAGAAGTACACATCATCCGCATCGGAGCTTACAGAAAATAGGGCTTTATGGATATCATCGTGCTGTTTTTGATATTTTTTCTGCACATCAGCACCGTAGCCATTAAAGCGTTGCTGGTAAAGCGCCCAAACAGAATCAGCAGCGCACATCAGTTGGGCGCGCCCCACCGGGTCGGCCAGATTGTTCTCAAGGATGATCGTATGCTCGGCCAGCGGACGATCCGACCCATAAAAGCTCTTGGACACCTGACCATCATGAATCCGATACCCGATTGTCGCTTGGCGCAAGAATACAAAATCAGGGAAAGAGCGGGCAATCCGAGTCCAGAGCTCCCAATCACCCGCCAGCAGATCGGGCGCATGAACCAGGCCATCTGGCCGGCGTATCGTATCTAATGCGCAACGACGTAGCATCACGGCCGACGGAGTAATGTAATTGTCGTAAGTCAACAGATCGGCAATCTCATTGCGATGTCCAAAATAAGCATGCGGCCGATGGCCTGGGTGATCTGCAAAGCAAATCAACTGCCCTTTTTCATCGATCCAGTTGCATTGCACGTAGGCCAATGCGGATTCTGGGTGTAGTTCCAGGGCCGAATATAGCGCTTTCAAGTGGCCTGGATACATGATGTCGTCTGACCCTAGCACGACCACATACTTGCCGCTGCCTGCGTCTACGCAGCGGTTGTAATTGCCGGTCATACCCAAGTTTTTCGAGTTCTGACGAAATGAGTAGCGGGCATCCTCTACGTACTGTTCGAGAACCGATATCGTGTGATCCGTAGAACAATCATCAAAAACCAACAACTCAAAGGATACGTCCTCTTGAGACAAAACCGACTCAATCGTTTCACCAATGAAGTGGCTATTGTTATAGGACATGACTGCAACAGTCACATCAACCGCAGAATACTGTGACATACAAGCCTCAAAACTCACATCCTCACCCAATCAGCGGGCATTCGCTCAGAAAATAGAGCTTCTATATTGGACGCAAAATAATTCTCGCTGCTTTCAGGATTAAATATCAACCAATCCCGAAAATCAGCCACCTGCTGCCGCACAAACGCCATATGCAACATAACCAGGCGGACCCTTTCCACCAGTTCGCTCAGATTCCGAATGACCAAACCGATATTTTCACGACACTCAAATTGAATACCAACTTTCCCTGCTTCAGAATCCAAGTCCGGAGCAAAAAACAAAGCAGGTTTGGAAAATGCAAAAGCATAGGTAAAGCCAGTACCAGATATATCGGTCAACATCAAATGGCTTTTAGCATAGGACTGGTGGTAATTTGCCGATCGGTCTAAAGAAAACAAGTCATGCTTATTAAAGCGCGACACAATACGCTCGACCACAGGCCTATCTTGGTCCCGCCAAGACTCCATATGCGGCCTAAAAACCACCTTGATGCCCGCTGTTATCAGGGCCTCGACAATAGGTTCACCGTACTGTCCAAGTACAGAAAATTGGCTGTTGGCGTAATAAGCATGCGTAGGGGCAAAGACCACCGTCACAGGGTCATTCGGTAATGCGCTATGCGCATATCCAAGCAACTTTCTCTGGCCATCCAACTTTGGATAGCCTACAGACATCAGCACCTTGCCTTGCCAACCACGCGCTTTACCCAGCGCAAGAAATTCTTCTATATGGTTTCTACCTGCACAGGCAATGGCATCATAGTGATCAAACATGCTTGCATCGTAGACCCCTTCCAGGCTCACTAATGACACTAAAAAGTGGACGCGTAGCGCCCGCTTTGGAAAGCAGGTGGCCTGACCAACCAGAGGGGTGAGATACAAATCTGCTTCCTGGCTCTCCAGCAAACTCAACGGCACGTCAAACCGATATTCAATACCGGGGGCACGCGCCAATGGATAGACATCTGCCGAAAAAGCACAAAAACAGCGTACCTGCCAACCACGGACTTTCAGTAAATCCGGAATGCTCCCCAGGTTAAGCACATGAGAAACATGATGAAAATAGCAGATCACCGAACGCATCATGCCACCGGAGCTTTCGCTCGGACCAAGGTTATAAAATCATGGTAGCTACGGATATAGTCATCAGCATCATAACCATGAGAAGCAAAGACAAGTAGCACCGCGTCTTGCGTATAAGCATACTGACTGGCCCAGACCATAGCGGGCAGGAACAGCCCCTGACGGCTGTGGCTTAACTCGAACTCTTGACGCGCATGGCCATCGTCCACCACTACTCGCAAACTACCGCGCACACAAACCAGAAATTGCTCACATACACGATGCGCATGTTCGCCACGTACATCCTTGCTGGGCACGTCAAACACCATAAAATACCGCTTGGGAACAAAAGGCACTTCTTGCCCAAAATGCCCAACAGTCAAGCTGCCACGCATGTCCTGAAAGCAAGGAAACTCTTTCAGAAAAACGCCTGACACCTGCGAACGTGTTGCCTGAGTATCGAACTGAGACTTATCAAGCAATTGACTGGTTTGTTCTTGATGAGCCTGCTCAGATGTGACATAACCTACAATTCTGGCGGGATTGCCCGTCACAATAGCATAGGGGGGTACCGATCGAGTGACCACGGCCCCTGCCCCGACCATGGCATGCTGCCCCACAGTCAGGCCAGGCAAGATCGTTGCATTGGCACCAATGGAAGCCCCTGTTTCAACTATCGTCGGCAAAAACACCTGTGGATACTGCTTACTACGAGGAAACCGATCATTAGTGAAGGTGGCATTGGGCCCGACAAAGACATCGTGCCCCAGGCGAATACCATCCCACAACTGCACCCCACACTTCACCGTGACACGATCACCCAACACGACATCGTTTTCAATAAACACGTGGTCGCAAATATTGCAGTCAACCCCAATCTGCGCCTTCGGAAGCACATGAGCAAACGCCCAGATTCGCGTCCCCGCACCTACCAAGGTGCTTTCGCACACTCCCAACGGGTGAACAAAATAACTCATAATTTTCCCCGCAACGACTGTACGGCGCGACTGCATGCCTGAACGACTAGATCTACTTCAGCATCAAGCATCTCGGGAAAGCAAGGAAGCGTCAAAACCCTGGTGCAAGCCGCTTCCGTCACGGGCAAAGTTATATTCACACCATCGGTGTATGCCAATTGCCGATGGTCGGGGATTGGGTAATGCACATCGCAGCCGACGCCTTGATCAACCAGAGCGGCCTGCACAGCAGCCCGACGCTCAACT
>PGEI01000016.1 GCA_002894305.1 Comamonadaceae bacterium CD01 | reverse complement strand
TTTCGTCATTCCGGCGAAGGAACGTCACCCCGGGCTTGATCCGGGGCCGGGATCCATGACTTCCTCCCCAAAGCACTGGATCCCGGCCTTCGCCGGGATGACGAATTCAAACATCACAGGGCCGAATCAATATCCATACCGCCCGGCGCCAGCGCCTTGCCCAGCAAGGCATCGAGCTGCTGCTGCGCAATCGCATGGCCGTGGGCTGCCGCCTTGGCAATCCACATCATGGCCTCGGCGTTGCCCTGCTCGGTGCGCAGCGCGGCGGCTGCGGTGCCCAGCCAGTGCATCGCGTCGGCGTGGTTCTGGTCGGCTGCCTGGCGCAGCCAGTACAGCGCGGCGGCGCGGGCGCCGGGGTGGCCGGCGGGCGCTGCGGCTGCCGTGTAGAGCAGCGCGCCGACGTCGGCCTGGGCGTCGGCGTCGCCCGCGTCGGCCTGCAGCAGGGCGTGCAGGTCTTCAGCGCCCAGATCGACGCCTGTGTGCTCGCGGATGGCTGTAAGCACCCCCCCCCCCAGCGCTACCGTCGTGCGGCCACGGGCGTCTTTCTCGCCGCTGGCAAGCGCGCCGTCGGCCACGCGGCGCCACAGGGTGCGGCGGCTGATGCCGGTCATGGCTTCCGCCGCGTCCAAACTGATGATGTCCATGCCTTGCTCCAAACCCGGAAAGGTGATTCTAGTGGCCAGGATCAAACTCTAATGGCACGGCGTTTGCCGTGACACGCCGACCCTGGCACGGCAAACGCCGTGACAGCCGATGCATGGCAGGGCGCCACATGTGACAAATTGCTTTATTTGTACCGAAAACGTTGATTCCTGCGCTGGCACAGGTCTTGCCTCTATTGAAGCGACTGGCACTTTCATTCCGCCAGCGATTCTTCACCAGGAGGTTTTATGAAACACCAGCTTCGCAAGGTTCAGCAGGGTTTTACCCTGATCGAGCTGATGATCGTTGTGGCGATTATTGGTATTTTGGCGGCCGTGGCGATTCCGCAGTATCAAAATTATGTTGCCAAGTCGCAAGCTGCACGTGTAATGAGTGAAACAGCCACACTCAAAACTGCTGTTGAAACATGCATGATGGACGGCGTTGAACTTAAGGACTGCGAATCCTCCTGGACCGCCAGCAATTTGATTGGAGCCGTAATGGGTGCAGACGGCAAGCTTCAAGAGGGCCTGACTGTTGCCTATAGTCTTACGGATGCTACCGCCACAATCACTGCCACCTTTGGAGAAAATGCGGCCGCACCTCTCCGCGCAGAAAGCAAAGATACTCTTGCTTGGGTGCGTAACGCCAATGGTTCTTGGGCCTGCAGCACCAGCATTGACGCCAAATTCCGCCCCGCTGGTTGTAAAGAAGATTTGGCAGAACCGGACACTGCCCCCGACGCGCCCGTCGAACCTTGAGATTAATATTTCCGCAGTCTAATAAAAGGCGTCTTGGGACGCCTTTTATTTTTGTCTCATGAAATGCACTTCAGCTTTCGATATTTATTTTACGCACTATTGATTGCGGCTATTTTCAGCTCTCGGCTCGCGTGGGAAACCGACCGCAATATGGTGCGCCGCTGGGTTTACCCCGTCACCGGCCACCTTTCCGCCTGGTTCACCCGCTGCGACGCCCAGGCACCACGCTGGCTGCGCACGCTGGCGCAAGACATGGCTGTGCGGCACGACGCACCAGCCAACCAACTGGCCTTCGTCACCGCAGACGGCAAGGTCTCCACCTGCGTCAACGGCTGGCAGGACCAGCCCTTTGTCAGCCCGCGCGTGGCGCAGGACACGCCGATGCGGCTGGCCAGCCTGAGCAAGATCGTCAGCTTCATGGGCATGGCGGCGCCGCAGGCCGCGCAGCCGGACGGCTGGCTGGACACGCCGCTGGTTCAGGTGCTGGGGTTGAGCGGACCGTATGCCGACGCGCGCGTGGCGGACATCCGCGTTCGCCAACTGCTCAACCATTCGGCTGGGTTCGACCGGCTCAAGAGCGTTGATCCGATGACCAAGATGGATCACCGGCCCTGGTGCCCCTATGACGTGGCGCAGCTGTCAAAAACCCGGCTGGACTACGCCCCCGGCGCGCGCTTTGCCTACCACAACCTGGATTTTTGCCTGGCAGCGGTGGCCTATGAAAAGCATTACGGCCGCAGCCTGTGGACGGCGCTGGAGCAAGGCTTGCATCTGGAAAGCTACGGACTGGACTGGCTGGAGCGGCGTGACACGTCCGTCCAATACAACTTCATGCATGAGAATTTTTACGGCCCCGACTTCGTGCAGCACCTGGACTGGCACGCCGCGCGTGCGCCGATGGGGCTGACCGGCAGCGCGGCAGGGTTGGCGCGCTTCATCCAGGATCACCGCCCGCTGCTGGCCCTGGCCCAGGGCCAGCGCGACGACGCCGTGCCCTGCGACGCGCGGCGCAAGGGCAGCTGCTACGACGGCTTTCTGAACCGCGTAGAGGTGGACGGCCAGCCGCTGTGGCTGCAGGGCGGCTATCTGTACGGCATGGCGGCGCTGTTTGCGCTGGACGAGGCGGGCAATTTCATCGTCTGGCTGGGCGCGGGCGAGGGGCGGCCGCTGTCGGCGGCACAGGAGCGGATTCAACGGGCGCTGCTGGCGGCGCAGTAAAGGCGCTGGCTGAAAATCCATCGCGGCGAGGGCGCCGCGATCAACGCCGGCCCCGCCTCAAACCACCGACATTGCCAGCCAGCGTGCGCCAGGTGCGCTCGTTCATGGTGCTGCGCAGCGTGCTGTCGACCACCGAGCTGCCGCTGGCGGTGTAGCGCCACCACGGGGCCCTGGACCCCGGCCTTCGCCGGGGTGACGGGTTTTCTTTTGGGATGACGGGTTTTGTTTTGGAGAGGGTGCGATGCCGGCCGCTTCAAGGGAGCGCCGGCATCTTGCCGGCATAGTGTGCGGGCCAGTGCCGTCTGCATGTGCGCCCGACGCGCGGCAGCCCGTCATCGCGGCAAGGGCGCCACTCCCACAACGGGGTGTTTCGTGGAAGCGGCGCCCTCGCCACGATTAAGGCCGGCACACATCCATCGGCCCGGGGCGGGCCTCCTACACGCAAGCCAGCGCGACGCGGTAGTCGGCGTCGCGGCGGATGGTATGGATTCGCATGGGGTTGACCCGTCAGGCCAAAAGCTCAGGCACGTCGGCATAGACGTCGCGCAGGCTGAGCGCGGCGTCCACGCAGTCCAGCGCCAGCTGGTCGTCCAGCGAAAACAGGCGCTGGTGCTGCCAGCGGCCGTCGGCGCCGCGCTGGTACAGGTCGGCCTGCACGCGGTCTTGGCGCAGCAGCAGGTAGCTGCGCAGGTCGGGCAAGAGGCGGTAGGCCAGAAGTTTTTCGCGGGTGTCGATTTGTTCGGTGCTGGGCGACAGGACTTCGACCAGCATGCAGGGGTTGCTGCGGAAATACGGCGACGCTCGATCAGCCGGGTTGCAGGCGAGTACCAGATCGGGGTAGTAAAACCAGGTTTCGCCTTCGTGCTCTATGCGCACCTTCATGTCGGCGATGAACAGCTGGCAGCCTTTGCGCCGGGCGTGGGGCAGCAGCAGCGCATGCAGCGACCCTGCAATCAGGCCATGCCGGTCACTGGCCCCGCCCATGGCGACGATCTCGCCGGCCAGGTATTCGTGGCGTATGTCGGTGCGCTGCTCGTCTTCAAGGTATTGGGCAACGCTCAGGGGGGTGTGGGCTTGGCCGGTGCCGGTCATGGGGTTTCCTTGCGCAAGGGCCGAGATGCCTCCATGGTAGTCGCTCAGAACGTGTTCACGATCTCGTGCAAAAGGCGGGCGAATGTGGCGCCGCCCCCATCCCAGCCTTCCCCCAGAGGGGGAAGGAGGAAATACCAGGTCAGACACCGAGGCAGACGCCAATATCGCGCGCGGCGGTGACGAGTTCGTGATCCAGCGCCACGGTGCGCTGCACGTTGGCCACCTGAACTATGGGCACGCTGGTGATGGCGCCGCGCTGCAGCGTGACCATGTGGCCAAAGCGCCGCTCAAGTACCAGCTGCGCCGCGTGGTGGCCATAGCGGGTGGCCAGCACGCGGTCGAACGGCGTGGGGTCGCCGCCGCGCTGCACGTGGCCCAGCACGGTGGCGCGCACCTCGCTGTCCAGCAGGGGCTGCAGCTGCTGGCGCAGCACGTGGGCCACGCCGCCCAGGCGCACCGGGTCGGGGCTGCCCGCCACGTGTTCGCGCACGGTCTGCTGGCCGCCGCGCGGCTTGGCGCCCTCGCCCATGCAGATGATGGTGTAGCGCTGGCGCTGCTCGCGCGCGCGGCAGTGGGCGGCGATGGCGGCCAGGTCGTAGTCGATCTCGGGCAGCAGGATGACGTCGGCCGCGCCGGCAATACCGGCCTCCAGCGCCAGCCAGCCGGCATGGCGGCCCATGGTCTCGACGATCATCACGCGGTGGTGGCTGCTGCCGGTGCTCTCGATGCGGTGCAGCGCGTCGGTGGCGGTGGCAACGGCGGTGTCAAAGCCAAAGCTGCGCTCGCAGTGGACAATGTCGTTGTCGATGGTCTTGGGCACGCCCACCACCTCCAGGCCGGTGGCGCCCGCCAGGCCGCTGGCCAGGCTCATGGTGCCGTCGCCGCCGATGGCGACAATGACCTGCAGCCCCAGCGCGCGCACGTGGCCGGCCACGCGCTCGGTGGTGGCGGCGTCGCGCAGCGGGTTGGCGCTGTTGCTGGTGCCCAGCATGGTGCCGCCGACGTGCAGGATGCCCGAGACGTCCTCCCAGCGCAGCCGGCGCACGCGCGGCTCGCTCTCCATCAGGCCTTCGAAGCCGTCGGCAATGCCCCAGACCTCGCAGCGGCCGTGGTGGATCAGCGACTTGGTGACCGCGCGGATGACGGCGTTGAGCCCCGGGCAGTCGCCGCCGCCGGTCAACAGCCCCACGCGCAGCGTCATGGCAGCAGCTCCAGCGCCTGCAGGTAGGCGGGGTGCAGCATCAGCTCGTCCCAGGCCAGCGGCAGGGTTTGCGGCAGCAGCGCGCAGCGGCGCGCCTCGCCGTCGGCGCTGGGCTGCCAGCGGCCCTCGTCCTGCGCCTGCTGCAGGCCGGCTATCAGCGCGTCGACGGCGTGGCCGCCGTCCAGGCTCTGGTTGCACAGCAGCACCAGGTCGCAGCCGGCGGCCAGCGCGTGCACCGCGGCCGTGCTGTAGCTGACCAGTTCGCCGTCGATGCGGCGCGCGCCCTCCATGCTCAGGTCGTCGCTGAAGATGGCGCCCTGAAAGCTCAGGCGGGTGCGCAGAATGTCTTGCAGCCATTTGGCCGAGAAGCCCGCCGGGCGGCTGTCCACGCGCGGGTAGATGACGTGGGCGGGCATGACGCTGGTGACGACGTTGTTCAGCCAGGCATAGGGCGCGGCGTCGTCCTGCAGGATGGCCTTGAGGCTGCGCCGATCCACCGGCACCTCGGTGTGCGAGTCGGCGGCGACGAAGCCGTGGCCCGGAAAGTGCTTGCCGCAGTTGGCCATGCCGGCCTGCAGCAGCCCCTGCATCAGCGCGCGCGCCAGCAGCGCGACGACGCGCGGGTCGCCGCCAAAGGCGCGGTCGCCAATCACGCTGCTGCGCGAGGCGCCGCCGTCGCCGGCCCAGTCCAGGTCGAGCACCGGGGTGAAGGAGAAGTCCACGCCGCAGGCGCGCAGCTCGGCGCCCAGCACATAGCCGGCCGCCGTGGCCGCCTGCATGGCGCGCAGCGCACCGCTGCCCTCGCCCGCCTTGCCGTCCTGCAGCCACAGCTGGCCCAGCGCGCGCATGGGCGGCAGCTGGGTGAAGCCGTCGCTCCTGAAGCGCTGCACGCGCCCGCCTTCGTGGTCGACGCAGATGAGCAGGTCTTCACGCACCTGCTTGATGTCGGCGGTCAGCTGCAGCAGCTGCGCGCGGTTGTGCCAGTTGCGGGCAAACAGGATGACGCCGCCCACCAGGGGATGAGCCAGGCGCTGGCGGTCGGTGTCGGTGAGCCGGGTGCCGGCGACGTCGATGATCAGGGGGGAGTGCTCAATCATGTCGATTCGGTGAAGGGGGAAAGAGGGACGCGCGTCAGTCGCGCTCGACCACGCAAAAGCTGGCCGCGTAGTCGCTCTCGTCGGTCACGGAGAGGTGGACGCTCAGGCCGCGCTCCTCGCACCAGTCTTTGAGCGCGCCGTGCAGCACGATGGCGGGCTGGCCACTGGGCAGGTTGACCACTTCGCAGCTGCGCCAGGTCATGGGCATGCGCATTCCCAGGCCGATGGCCTTGGAGAATGCCTCTTTGGCGGAGAAGCGCGTGGCCAGGTAGCGCAGGCCGCGCTCGGGCCAGCGCTGGCCGCGTGCGCGCCAGGTGGCCAGCTCGCCGTCGGCCAGCACGCGCTCGGCAAAGCGGTCGCCGTGGCGCTCCAGCGTCTCGCGCATGCGGCGGATGTCGCAGATGTCGGTTCCGATGCCGTAGATCATGGTGTTTGCATTGGGTGGGCGGTGCGCCGGGCGGGCTCAGATGGCCCGCTCGCTCATGCCCTGGTCGATGCAGCGCTGGTAGGCGCGCACCGCGTCTTCGTAGCCCAGCTCCAGCGCGTCGGCGACGAAGGCGTGGCCGATGGAGACCTCCAGCAGCCCGGGCACGGCGGCGACGAAGTCGGCCAGGTTGTCCTGGTTCAGGTCGTGGCCGGCGTTGATGCCCAGGCCGGCGTCCAGCGCGGCCTGCGCGGCACCCACGTAGCGGCGCAGCTGGGCGCCCTGCTCGGGCGTGCCCCAGGCGGCGGCGTAGGGTTCGGTATACAGCTCTACGCGGTCGGCCCCCACGGCGCGGGCGCCGGCCATTTGCGCGGGCACCGGATCCATGAACAGGCTGACGCGCACGCCCAGCGCGCGGCATTCGGCGATCAGGGGGAGCAGGCGGTCGGCGTCCTGCGGAAAACTCCAGCCGTGGTCGCTGGTGAACTGGTCTTCGCTGTCGGGCACGAAGGTTGCCTGGCTGGGGCGCACCTGGCGGATGAAGTCCATCAGGTTCTGCGTGGGATTGCCCTCGATGTTGAACTCGGCCTGTGGCCACTGCTTGAGCAGCTCGGCAATCTCATGCACGTCGCCCGCGCGGATGTGGCGTGCGTCGGGGCGCGGGTGCACCGTGATGCCCTGCGCGCCCGCCTGCAGGCACAGCAGCGCCGCGCGCGTGACGCTGGGGATGCCCAGGTGGCGGGTGTTCCTCACCAGGGCAACCTTGTTGACGTTGATGGACAGTGCGGTGCGGGGATGGACGGTGGTCATAGCGATTGCAGGTCGATCATGAGCTGGCGCGTGCGCAGCAGCGGACTGCCGCAATGGTATTGCAGCAGCTGGCGCAATTGGGGCTTGAGCCGCAACGCCAGCGGGGCCACGCAGCGCACGGCGGCGGCAAAAGCGCCGTCCCCCTGCGCCAGCGCCTGGTGCAGCGCCTGCCACTGGGCGCCGGTCAGCGCGGCGCGGTCTTCGCCCGCGGCGGGGCTCAGGCCCATCTCGGCAATCAGCGCATAGCGCGCCTGCGGCTGCAGTGGCGCAAGCGTCAGCGTCTGCACGTCCAGCGCGGGCAGCAGGCCGATGGCGCGCAGCAGCAGCAGCTCGAAGCTGCGCAGCACGGGCTCCAGCACGTCGCCATGCGCGCCGCTGCCCAGCACGCGCACCACGCCGGCGTACAGGTCGAACAGCGGCGCGTTGGGGTCTTCGCGCGCCAGCAGGCGCAGCAGCAGCTCGTTGAGGTACAGGCCGGCCAGCAGCGCGTCGCCCGTGGGCAGCACGTGGCCGCCGGCCCACTCCGCCCCTTTCAAGGTGTGGATGTCGCCCTGCCCCACCTCGCCCGCCAGGCCCCAGCCCAGGCGCAGCGGCTGCAGCGGCAGCAGCACCGGGCGGAAGTTGGACGTGGGCTTCTTCGCCCCCTTGGCCACCAGCGCCACCCTGCCCCAGTGGCGCGTGAAGGCGTCCAGCACCAGGCTGGATTCGCTCCAGTCGTAGCTGTGCAGGATGAAGGCCGGCTCGTCGGCAATGCGGCGCGTGGCCATGGGGATTGCTACCCCCTCCCCCTTTGGGGCTGAGGGCTACGGCTCCAGTTGCGCCTGCGCGCAACTGGACAACCCGAAGAGCGGCGGCGTCCCGCCGTCAGCACCGGGGCTGGGGCGGGGGCGGACGGTTCATTCCCAGCGCGCCATGCCGCCCTGCACTTCGGGCCCCCATCCCAACCTTCCCCCAGCGGGGGAAGGAGCCTGGCAAGCCAAGCGCAAGCAGCCGCTTCACTCATAACCAAAACTGCGCACCCGCGCTTCGTCGTCGGCCCAGCCCGAGCGCACCTTGACCCAGACTTCGAGGAACACCTTGGCGTCCAGCAGCTTTTCCAGCGCCTGGCGCGCTTCGGTGCTGATGCGCTTCAATTTCTCGCCCTTCTCGCCAATCACCATGGCCTTGTGGCTGTCGCGCTCGACGACGATGGTGGCCGCGATGCGCACGAAGCGCTTGTGCTGCTTGCTTTTCTCTTCGATGAACTGGTCGATGACGACGGTGGAGGTGTAGGGCAGTTCGTCGCCGGTGAAGCGAAACAGTTTTTCGCGCACGGTCTCGCTGGCGAGAAATTTCTCGCTGCGGTCGGTCAGCTCGTCCTCAGCGTACCACCAGGGCTGCTCGGGCAGGTATTTCTCGCAGATGCCGTACAGGCGCTCGATGTCGCCCTTGTTCTTGGCCGACATCGGTACGAACTCGGCGAACGGGTGCCGCTCCTGCATGCTTTTGAGCCAGGGCGCAATCTCGGCGCGGCGGTGGATGGCGTCGAGTTTGTTGGCGATCAGGAGCGTGGGAATTCCGGGCTTGAACAGCGACAGCACCTTGGCGTCGGCCAGCGTGAAGCTGCCGGCCTCGACGACGAACAGGATCAGGTCGACGTCGCCGATAGCGCCCATCACGGTCTTGTTCAGCGACTTGTTGAGCGCGGTGGAGTGCTTGGTCTGGAAACCCGGCGTGTCGACGAACACGAACTGGGTCTGCCCGCGCGTGCGGATGCCCGTGATGCGATGGCGCGTGGTCTGCGCCTTGCGGCTGGTGATCGATATTTTCTGGCCCACCAGCGCGTTCATCAGCGTGGATTTGCCGACGTTGGGCTTGCCGACGATGGCGACCAGCCCGCAGCGCTGGCCGCTGGCGGCGGGCTCGCCCGCCTGCGCGGCGGCCGGGGAGCGGCCCAGGCCGGCGGCCTCCAGCATGGCCTGCAGGTCGTCGCCGAAGGCATCGTTTTGCGGGGCAGGCGCGCCACTGGCGTCGGGTTGGCCCTGGGGGCCGGGGTCGGTAGCGGTCATGGTCGTGTCTGTGTCAGTTGGGCCAACAGGGCCTGGGCGGCTTGCTGCTCCGCTGCCCGGCGCGAGACGCCACGGCCTTGCGCCTGCAGGCCGCGCTCGGCAATGGTGCATTGCACGTGAAAAACCTGGTTGTGCGCCGCGCCGCCGATGTCCAGCACCTGGTAGGCGGGCAGTTTCATCTTGCGTCCCTGCAGCCACTCCTGCAAGCGCGTCTTGGCGTCCTTTGCAGCGGCCTGCAGCTGGGGGGTGAGCTCCACGCCCTCGAAGAGCCGCAGCACCAGCGCCTGCGCGACTTCGTAGCCGGCGTCCAGGTAGACGGCGCCGATCACGGCTTCGAGCGCGTCGGCCAGGATGGACGGGCGCTTGCGCCCGCCGGAATGACTCTCGCCCTCGCCCAGGCGCAGCAGGTCGGGCAGCTGCAGCACCAGCGCGATGCGGTGCAGCGAATCCTGCTTGACCAGGTGGGCGCGCACGCGCGAGAGCTCGCCCTCGGGCAGGTCGCGCCGGCGCGAGAACAGCATGGCCGAGACGGCCAGCCCCAGCACCGAGTCACCCAGGAATTCCAGCCGCTCGTTGTGGTCCGCTCCAAAGCTGCGGTGGGTCAGCGCGCGCTGCAGCAGCGCGGGGTTGGCAAACCGGTGGTGCAGGCGCTGTTGCAGCGCGTCGAGGTCGGAGGCGGGCACGGCAGGCGCGGTCAGCGGGTGGAGTCCTGGAAACGGTAGACGAGGTAGGCCGGGCCGAACAGCGGGACTTCGCGCTCGTAGTTGAACGAGACGATCACGCGGTCGTTGTGCTTGGTGATCTCCAGGTCGCGGCCGGTGACCGAGGTGAAGTCGTCGATCTGCGCGGAGCGGTCGAACGACGCGCGGATCTGCGCCACCGTGTCGCCCTCGCCGGAGGCCTTGCGCGCGGCCTTCTTGATTGCACCGTACTCCATGAAGATGGGCACCGACTGCGCGCCGATGGCAAATGCCGCGACGGCCACCGCGCCGAACAGGATCACGCCGATGAAGGACAGGCCGCGCTGGCGCGCGCGGGCCGTGGTGCGTTGGGAGGGCTGCATGCTTGGGCGACTCCTTGTCTTGCTGCTTCAGTTGAACGGGCCGATGCGCTTGAGGTCGGAAAAATTCATCCAGACGAAAAACGCCTTGCCGACGATATTGGCATCGGGCACAAAGCCCCAATAGCGCGAATCCAGGGAATTGTCCCGATTGTCACCCATCATGAAGTACTGTCCTTCGGGCACTTTGCAGACTACGCCCTCGACGCTGTAGAGGCAGTGGTCGAGAAACGGGAACTGGCTGGCGCCCTGCACGAAGGCGGGAACGTCGGGGTTGATGATGATGCGGTGCGAGTGCTCTCCCAGCTGCTCCTGCTGCTGCTGGAAGTAGCGCATCGCGTCCGCCTCGAAGAAGTCGGGCAGTGCGCTGGTGTGCACTTCCTGGCCGTTGATCGTCAGCTTCTTGTTCAGGTAGGCCACCTCGTCGCCCGGCACGCCGACGACGCGCTTGATGTAGTCCATGCTGGGCTGGGGCGGGTAGCGAAACACCATCACGTCGCCGCGCTGCGGTGCGTTGCCCTCGGTGACCTTGGTGCCCAGCACCGGCAGGCGGATGCCGTAGGTGAATTTGTTGACCAGGATGAGATCGCCGACGAGCAGCGTCGGAATCATCGATCCCGACGGGATCTTGAACGGTTCGAACAGAAACGAGCGCAGCAGGAACACGCCGCAGATCACGGGGAACAGACCGGCCGTCCAGTCCAGCCACCAGGGCTGCATCAGGATGCGGCCCTTGGCTTCGCTGACGTCGGTGTCGACCTTCTCGATACCCATGCGGCCCAGCTCGGCGCTGCGCTGGGCGGCGGACTCTTCGAGCGCCTGGGCGGCGCGGCGGCGGCGCGGCAAAAAGTACAGCCGCTCGGCCAGCCAGTAGGCGCCGGTGACCACGGTGGCCAGGAACAGCAGCAGCGCGAAGTCGCCCTCCAGCGCGCCGAAATACCAGGCGGCTACGTAGCCGGCAAAAGCGGCCAGTACGGCCGCCGTGATGGTTTGCATGAGCTGCATGCGTTCAGTCCTCCACTTGCAGGATGGCCAGGAACGCCTCCTGCGGCACTTCCACCGAGCCGATCTGCTTCATGCGCTTCTTGCCGGCCTTCTGCTTCTCCAGCAGCTTGCGTTTGCGCGAGATGTCGCCGCCGTAGCACTTGGCCAGCACGTTCTTGCGCAGCGCCTTGATGGTCTCGCGCGCGATGACGTTGGCACCGATGGCCGCCTGGATCGCCACGTCGAACATCTGGCGGCTGATGATCTCGCGCATCTTCGCGGCCACGGCGCGGCCGCGAAACTGCGCCTGGCTGCGGTGCACGATGATGGACAGCGCGTCGACCTTCTCGCCGTTGAGCAGGATGTCGACCTTGACCACGTCGGAGGCGCGGTATTCCTTGAACTCGTAGTCCATCGACGCATAGCCGCGGCTGACCGATTTGAGCTTGTCGAAGAAGTCCAGCACGATCTCGCCCAGCGGCATTTCGTAGGTCAGCATGACCTGGCGGCCGTGGTACTGCATGTTCATCTGCACGCCGCGCTTCTGGTTGGCCAGCGTCATCACCGGGCCCACGTAGTCCTGCGGCATGTACAGGTGCACCGTGACGATGGGCTCGCGCACCTCCTCGATCTTGCCCTGGTCGGGCATCTTGGACGGGTTCTCCACCTGGATCAGCTCGCCGTCGGCCTTGAGCACCTCGTAGACCACGCTGGGCGCAGTGGTGATCAGGTCCTGGTCGAACTCGCGCTCCAGGCGCTCCTGCACGATCTCCATGTGCAGCAGGCCAAGGAAGCCGCAGCGAAAGCCAAAGCCCAGCGCCTGCGAGACCTCGGGCTCGAAGTGCAGCGAGGCGTCGTTGAGCTGCAGCTTCTCCAGCGCGTCGCGCAGCTGGTCGTACTGGTTGGCCTCGGTCGGGTACAGCCCGGCGAACACCTGGGGCTGGATCTCCTTGAAGCCGGGCAGCGCCTCGCTGGCCGGGCCCAGGTTGTTGGGCAGCTTTTTCTCCAGCGTGATGGTGTCGCCCACCTTGGCGGCCTTGAGCTCCTTGATGCCGGCGATGATGAAGCCCACCTCGCCTGCGTGAAGTGCCTCGCGCTGCACCGTGGCGGGGGTGAACACGCCGAGCTGGTTGGCGTCGTAGGCAGCGCCGCTGGCCATCATCTTGAAGCGCTCGCCCTTCTTGAGCGTGCCGTCGACCACGCGCACCAGCATGACCACGCCGACGTAGGCGTCAAACCAGCTGTCGATGATCATCGCGCGCAGCGGCGCGTCAGGCTTGCCGCGCGGCGCCGGCACCTTGGCGACGATTTGTTCGAGCACGTCGTCGATGCCCATGCCGGTCTTGGCCGAGATGGCGATCGCCTCGCCCGCGTCGATGCCGATCACGTCCTCGATCTCGGCCTTGGCGTTCTCGGGATCGGCCTGCGGCAAATCCATCTTGTTGAGCACCGGCAGCACCTCGACGCCCAGGTCGAGCGCGGTGTAGCAGTTGGCCACGGTCTGCGCCTCGACGCCCTGGCTGGCGTCGACCACCAGCAGCGCGCCCTCGCAGGCCGACAGCGAGCGGCTCACCTCGTAGGAGAAATCGACGTGGCCGGGCGTGTCGATCAGGTTGAGGTTGTAGACCTGGCCGTCGCGCGCCTTGTACGACAGCGCCGCAGTCTGCGCCTTGATGGTGATGCCGCGCTCCTTCTCGATGTCCATCGAGTCGAGCACCTGGGACTGCATCTCGCGCTCGGTCAGGCCGCCGCAGCGCTGGATGATGCGGTCGGCCAGCGTGGATTTGCCGTGATCAATGTGCGCAATGATCGAAAAATTACGGATGTGGTTCATCGACGTCAACGTCAGAAAAATAGGTGGTGCCCGGCCCGCTCAACAAAAAGGGCGCGTCCGTCATGTGACGCGCCCTGCAGCCAACAGGCCGTGGCAACTGTGATCGCTGGGCGCCCATTGTAGTGGGCGCTCCGGATGCGCCGGCCAGGCCGCGCGCCGCAGTGTTTGCGCAAAATGGCGAACCCGGCATTCTAGGGCGCGCCCGCCGGGCGGCGGCGCCAATCCCCTTGCGTCGGCAGTCCTCAGCGCGCCGGGCGGATCAGCACGTACTGCGTCCACTCGCCGCGGCGCACCAGCACGTTGACCGGCTTGGTCTTGTCCACCTTGGCCAGCGCGGCCTCGAAGTCCTTGATGTTGGCCACCTCGGTGTTGGCCAGTGCCAGGATCACGTCGTCCTCCTGCAGCCCGGCGCGCGCGGCCGCCGCGTTGGCGGAGACGATGCGCACGCCCTGCTTCAGGTTGAGCTCTTTCTTCTTGGCGGCGCTCAGGTTCTCGACGGTCAGGCCCAGCTGCTGCGCGGTGGCCGAGGGCGCAGCCTCTTCGGCCGGGCCGGCGGCGGTGCGCTCGTCGGGCTCGACCTCGCCGATCGTCACGGGCAGATCCAGCGTCTTGCCCCGGCGCAGCACGGTGAGCGTGCTGTGGCTGCCCGGCTTGGTGTTGCCCACCAGGCGCGGCAGGTCGGCGACCTTGTCGATGGCTTTGCCGTCGAAGCGCGTGATCACGTCGCCGGGCTGCACGCCGGCCTTGTCGGCGGGCGAGTCGGCCTCGACCGCCGATACCAGCACGCCCTGGGTCTTGCCAAGGCCGATCGATTCGGCCACGTCCTTGGACAGCGGGCCGATCTGCACGCCGATGCGTCCGCGCGTCACGCGCCCGGTGGCGCGCAGCTGGTCGCTCACGCGCACCGCCTCGTCGATCGGGATGGCGAACGAAATGCCCATGAAGCCGCCCGAGCGCGAATAGATCTGGCTGTTGATGCCGACGACCTCGCCGCGCATGTTGATCAGCGGCCCGCCCGAGTTGCCCGGGTTGATCGCCACGTCGGTCTGGATGAAGGGCAGGTAGTCGCCGGTGTCGCGCTGCTTGGCGCTGACGATGCCGGCCGTGACGGTGTTCTCCAGGCCGAAGGGCGAGCCGATGGCCATGACCCACTCGCCGACCTTGAGCCGGTTGACGTCGCCCACCTTGACAGCGGGCAGGCCAGTGGCGTCGATCTTGACGACGGCGACGTCGGTGCGCTTGTCCGCCCCGATGATCTTGGCCTTGAACTCGCGCTTGTCGGTCAGCGTGACGAGCACCTCGTCGGCGTCTTCCACTACGTGCGCATTGGTCATGACGTAGCCGTCGGCAGTCAGTATGAAACCCGAGCCCACGCCGCTGGGCTGCGCCTGCGACGGCCCCTCGCCCGGCCCCTGGCGGCGCGGCATGTTGGGCACCGGCAGGCCAAAGCGCCGGAAGAACTCCAGCATGTCCTCGTCCATGCCGCTATAGCCTTGGCGGGTGGACACCTTCTCCATCGTGCGGATGTTGACCACCGAGGGGCCGACCAGGTCGACCAGCTGCGTGAAGTCGGGCAGTCCGCGCACCACCAGGGGTGCCGGCTCCGTGGCCTGCGCGGGCTGCGCATGCGCCGCCGGGGCAGCCAGCCAGGCGCTGCCTGCGGCCAGGGCCAGAGCGGCCACCGCAAGGCGGCTGCGCCAGGGGGTATTTGTCGAGTGCGGCATTGCGCGCAAAGAGCTCATTCGTCGTCCTGTCAATGGTGAGCCCGCCCAGTTAGGCGGCAAGGCGTTGAAGGGCATGGTGCCAGACCGGCGGCGCGATCGGGCGAAAAGGGGAAAGGGAAAGCGGCTTATTTTTGCGCGGCCACCGGCGCATCCCTGCGCGGCGGCGCCGCCGGCACGCCCATCGAGGCATTGCGCAAGAAGCGCGCCGGCATCTGCAAGGCCGTGGTGCTGCCGTATTGCCGGTAGCCGGCCATCAGCTCATCGAGGCGCGGGTCGCGGATCATGACCGGATCGGCCGGCAAGGCGGAGCTGCCCGCCGTCGCCATCACCAGCGCCGGCATGGACAGCGTGCTGCTTGCCAGTTGCCGCCCCTGGCCCGCAGGCTCTGCGCTGCCAAGCAGGTTCCACGCCAGCGTGGAGACCGCCACCACCGACGCGACGCCCGCCACCGCGCGCCAGCGCCACACGGCGGCATTGGCCGCGCGGTCTTCGTGGGCATGCTGCGGCGCCACCTGCTGCAGCGCGGCCTGCCGAAGCCGCAGCGCGGGTGACGGCTCCTCGGCCAGCTGCGTGCGCAGGCGCTGCAGCAGCAGTCCGTCCTGCACGGCGCGCGGGCGCGATTGGCGCAGCACGTCGCCAATGGCCTGGTAGGCCTGGCAGGACTGCCGTCCCGGATCGGAAAGCGCATAGTCCAGCAGCGCATCGAGCGATGCGCCTCTGCCCACTTCCTGCGTCTCGCCGTCCAGCCATGCCGACAGCTGCTCGCGCACCACTGCTTCGTTGTCCATTGCACTACCCGCCTTGTGCTCGTCGTCCATACCTCGCCTCACCACCGCTTGCCCGACTGCTGCTGCAGCAGTGGCCTGACCCTTGCCGAGATCGCCTCGCGGGCGCGAAAGATGCGCGAGCGAACGGTGCCGATGGGGCATTCCATCACCGTGGCAATCTCGTCATAGCTCAGCCCTTCGATCTCGCGCAGCGTCACCGCCTGGCGCAATTCCTCGGGCAGATCCTGCATTGCCGCGTTGACCGCCGCTGCGATCTCCTGCGCCGCCAGAACTGTCTCCGGCGTTTCATCGCTGATTAGTTCACGTTCGACGACAGAAGTTTCATCATCTTCCTTGTCGCCGCCGCGCAGCGCGCTTTCGGTGATCACCGGGTTGCGCTTGAGGTCGAGCAGGGTCTTCTTGACCGTGTTGACCGCGATGCGGTACAGCCAGGTGTAGAACTGCGCCTCGCCGCGAAACTGGTGCAGTGCACGCCAGGCGCGCAGAAACGTCTCTTGCGTGATGTCTGGCACCAGGTCGACGTCGCGCACCATGCGCGCCACCAGGCGTTCGACCCGGCGCTGGTACTTGATCACCAGCAGCTCAAAGGCGCGCTGGTCGCCGGCCACCGCGCGCTGCACCAATACGGTGTCGCCCAGATCGGCCGGTGCGGGCTTTGCCGTCACCGGAGATGTCATGCGCCTCCCCTGGCACGTGGCCCAGGCACGCGGGCTGGCGTGACCCTCATGTTGGCGCCCCGCCGGCGCCGCTCACCGCCAGGCCCGGTCGCGCATGCAGGGCGCGGCGCAGCGCACTCCACAACTGCGGCGCGCTACTGCGCTGCAGCCACAGCCAGTGACGGCCGCCAGCGTCGCCCGCAGCCGACAACAGGAGAAAGGACTGCCCATCCCAGCGGATCTGCGGCCAGTCCAGCGCATGGCTTTGCTGCGGCGCCTGGGAATGCGAGGCCGGGGAAAGAAATGACCACTGCACGCCGTCGCAGGCCAGGCTGCCCAGCGGCAGTTGCCGCCAGGCACGCCAGGCCGCCGCGCTGCACAGCAACCACAGAAGCGCCATGCTGCCTCCTTGCGCCGGCAACTGGCCTTGCTGCCGCCACCACCACAGGCCCAGCGCCCCGGACAGGGCGCCGACCAGCGCCAGCGCGCCAGCCACCGTGCGCGGGCGCTCGGTGGGGTAGCGCACCGCAGGTGCACGGTGGTAATCGTTCATCGCAGCACCGCCGGGCAGTGCCCTGCCTCACACACGCCGGAAGACCAGCGTGCCATTCGTTCCGCCGAAGCCGAAGTTGTTCTTGATCGCCACCTCGATCTTCATGTCCCGCGCGGTGTTGGCGCAGTAGTCGAGATCGCACTCGGGATCCTGGTTCAGCAGATTGATGGTGGGAGGCACCTTCTGCTCATGCAGCGCCAGCACCGTGAAGACGCTCTCGATGCCGCCGGCGCCGCCCAGCAGGTGGCCGGTCATCGACTTGGTCGAGCTGACGACGACTTTTCTCGCGCCGTCCTCGCCCAGCGCCGCCTTGATGGCGCGGGTTTCGTTGACGTCGCCCAGCGGCGTCGACGTGCCATGCGCGTTGAGATAGTCGACCTCGTCGGCGTTGATGCGGGCATTGCGCAGTGCCGCCTGCATGGCGCGGCGCGGGCCGTCCATGTTGGGCGCGGTCATGTGGCCGGCGTCGGCGCTCATGCCGTAGCCGCTCAATTCGGCGTAGATCTTGGCGCCACGCGCCTTGGCGTGTTCGTATTCTTCGAGCACCAGCACTCCCGCGCCCTCACCCAGCACGAAGCCGTCGCGGTCGCGATCCCAGGGACGTGAGGCGGTCAGCGGATCGTCGTTGCGCGTGGACAGTGCGCGCATGGCGGCAAAGCCACCCACGCCCAGCGGCGAGATCGTGGCCTCGGAGCCACCGGCGACGATGACGTCGGCGTCGCCGTACTCGATCTTGCGCGCCGCCTCGCCAATGCAGTGCAGGCCCGTCGTGCAGGCGGTGACGACCGACAGATTCGGCCCCTTGAAGCCAAAGCGCATCGACACGTGGCCAGCCACCATGTTGATGATGGATGCCGGCACGAAGAACGGCGTGATGCGCCGCGGCCCGCGGTTGGTCAGCTCGGCATGGGTGTTCTCGATCAGCGGCAGGCCGCCGATGCCCGAGCCGATGATGCAGCCGATACGCTCGGCCAGTGCCTCATCGAGCGCCTCACCCGTGGGCAGGCCGGCATCTTGCACCGCCTCCTGGGCCGCGGCGATGCCGTAGTGGATGAAGCTGTCCATCGTGCGCGCATCCTTGGCGCTGATGTAGGACTCCAGGTTGAAACCCTTGACCTCGCCCGCGATCTTGCAGGAGAAGTTGGTCGCATCAAACTTGGTGATGAGATCTATGCCGGACTTGCCGGCAAGAATGTTGGCCCAGGAATCACGTACCGAATTGCCGACAGGCGTGATGCAACCCAGGCCGGTCACAACGACGCGACGACGGCTCATGCGTATACCTTGAATGGAACTGGGGCTGCGCCCGCCCTGCGGCGGCCTGCAGCGAACGCTGCGCCGACCGGACGGCGGCATGCAGCAGAAACAGCGCCCGCCTGGAGGCGACGGCGCAAGCGCTCAACCCTTTTGGTGGGTGTTGGCGTAGTCGATGGCGTTTTGCACCGTGGTGATCTTCTCTGCGTCTTCGTCAGGGATCTCGATGCCGAACTCGTCCTCGAGTGCCATCACCAGCTCCACGGTGTCCAGAGAATCAGCACCCAGATCGGCCACGAAAGCCTTTTCGTTGGTGACCTGGGACTCTTCCACGCCCAGTTGTTCTGCAATGATTTTCTTGACTCGTGCTTCGATATCGCTCATGGTTTCCCTCGGGGGGTGGTTGTGAATGAATCCGCGATTCTAGCCGCAACCGGGCAATGCCCGGAAACAGCCCGCCGTACGGAGAGGCGGCGTGGTGATCTGCAGATCACATGTACATGCCGCCGTTGACGTGCAGTTCCTGTCCCGTCACGTAGCCGGCGCCGCTGGAGGCCAGGTAGGCCACCGCGTGTGCAATGTCGCCGGGCTGGCCCAGCTCGCCCAGCGCAATCTGCGCCTTCAGGGCTTTTTTCTGTTCGTCGGGCAGGCTGGCCGTCATGTCGGTGGCGATGAAGCCCGGCGCGACACAGTTCACGGTGATGCCCCGGCTGCCCAGCTCGCGCGCCAGTGCGCGCGTCATGCCGGCAACGCCGGCCTTGGCCGCAGCGTAGTTGGCCTGCCCCGGGTTGCCCGAGGCGCCCACCACGCTGGTGATGCTGATGATGCGGCCCCAGCGCTGCTTCATCATCGGGCGGATGACGGCGCGGCAGGCACGAAACACCGCGGTGAGGTTGGTGCCCAGCACCGCGTCCCACTCGTCGTCCTTCATGCGCATGGCCAGCATGTCGCGCGTGATGCCGGCGTTGTTGACCAGCACGTGCAGGCCGCCATGCTCGCGCACCATGGTGTCGACCAGCGCATCGACGGACGGGCCGTCGTTGACGTCCAGGCGCACACCCTTGCCGCCCTGCGCCTGCAGCGCCTCGGTGATGCGCTGCGCACCCTCGTCGGTCGTCGCCGTGCCCACCACGGTCAGGCCGCGTGCAGCCAGCTCGGCGGCAATGGCCGCGCCGATGCCGCGCGATGCGCCGGTCACCAGCGCCACTTGTTTTGTTTGCGTCTCGCTCATGCCAGCGTCTCCAGCAGTTCGGCCTGCGTGGCCGGGTCGTACAGGCTTGCGGCCACCAGATCGGGCGCAATGCGTTTGGTCATGCCGGTCAGCACCTTGCCCGGGCCGCATTCGACGATGTGGGTCACGCCGCGCGCCTGAATGGCGCGCACGCATTCAACCCAGCGCACCGGACCGAAAGCCTGGCGGTACAGCGCGTCGCGAATTGCATCGGCGTCGCTGTTGACCGCCACGTCGACGTTGTTGAGCACCGGAATCTGCGGCGCCGCCAGCGGCAGGTCGGCCAGCGCGGTGCGCAGCTTCTCTGCTGCCGGCCTCATCAGGCTGGAGTGGAACGGTGCCGACACCGGCAGCGGCAGCGCACGCTTGGCGCCCGCG
Source organism: Comamonadaceae bacterium CD01 (assembly GCA_002894305.1). GTDB lineage: Bacteria > Pseudomonadota > Gammaproteobacteria > Burkholderiales > Burkholderiaceae_C > Comamonas_C > Comamonas_C faecalis. The sequence continues at coordinate 22,577 of PGEI01000016.1, read as the reverse complement.
GCCTTGAGCAACTCGCAAGCCTTGTCGACGGCAGCCTTGCTGCCGGCGATGACGGTCTGCGCCGGATCATTGAAGTTCACTGCCTCGACCACCTCGGCCGAGTCGGCGCCGAACGACGCCGTGGCCTGGGCACAGCCTTCGGCCACGCGGGCGGCGTCCAGCCCCAGGATGGCGGCCATCGCGCCCGCGCCAACGGGCACGGCCTCCTGCATGGCGGCGGCGCGCAGACGCACCAGCGGCGCAGCCTGCGCCAGCGTCAGCACGCCAGCGGCAACCAGCGCCGAATACTCGCCCAGCGAATGCCCGGCGACGACTGCGGGCGCGGCCCCACCAGCGGCGCGCCACGCGCGCCACGCGGCAACGCCGGCGACCAGCATCACCGGCTGGGTATTCGTCGTCAGCGCCAGCGCCTCCTTCGGGCCGTCATGGATCAGCGCAGCCAGATCCTCGCCCAGCGCGTCCGAAGCCTCGGCCAGCGCCGCGCGCACCTCGGGCTGGTCGCCCCAGGCGTCCAGCATGCCGACGGACTGCGATCCCTGGCCGGGAAATACAAATGCGAATTGAGTTGCCATTGCGTTGTGTACGTTTGAGAGTCGACAAACCGCCGGGCCTGGCCAGCAAGCCCGGGCAGCTACATTTTAAGGAGCACGGCGCCCCAGGTGAAACCACCGCCAACGCCTTCGAGCATCACATTCTGGCCCCGCTTGATCTGGCCTTGGCGCACAGCGTGGTCCAGCGCCAGCGGGATCGATGCGGCCGAGGTGTTGCCGTGCTCCTCCACGGTGGCGACCACCTTGTCCATCGGCAGCTTCAACTTGCGCGCCGTGCTGTGCATGATGCGGATGTTGGCCTGGTGCGGCACCAGCCAGTCGAGCTGGCTTTCGCTGATGCCGGCCTTCTCCAGCACCGCGTGCGCCGCTTTCTCCAGCACGCCCACGGCCAGCTTGAACACGGCCTGGCCGTCCATCTTGAGCAGCGGATCGCCCAGAATCTGCCCACCGTCGACATGGCCTGGTACGCACAGGATGTCGACATGGCGCCCGTCAGCGTGCAACTCACTGGCCAGAATGCCCGGCTCGTCGCTGGCCTGCAGCACCACCGCGCCCGCGCCGTCGCCAAACAGCACGCAGGTGGTGCGATCGTTGAAGTCCAGGATGCGGCTGAACACCTCGGAGCCGACGACCAGCGCCCGGCTGGCGCTGCCGGCGCGGATCATCGCGTCGGCCACGGTGAGCGCGTAGACGAAGCCGCTGCAGACGGCCTGCACGTCGAACGCCGGGCAGCCATGCACACCCAGCTTGTTCTGCACGATGCACGCCGTCGACGGGAACACCATGTCGGGCGTGGAGGTCGCGACGATGATCAGGTCGATGTCCTCGGCGGTGCAGCCGGCCGCCTCCAGCGCCTTGAGCGAGGCCTGCACGGCCAGGTCGCTGCTGCCGACGCCGGGGTCGGCAAAGTAGCGTGCGCGGATGCCGGTGCGTTCGACGATCCATTCGTCGGAGGTCTCGATGCCTTTTTGTGCCAGCTGCTCGGCCAGCGCCTGGTTGGAGACACGGCGCGGCGGCAGGTAGCTGCCGGTGCCGATGATGCGGGAATAACGGGCCATGGATTGTTACCTGCCCGCCAAGGACAGGCTCAGGAAGAATGTTCGGAAGCAGCCAGCAAAGGCGCTGCATGGGCCACCCGCGTGCGCACGCGGTCGAGCAGGTGGTTGCGGGCCGCATCATACGCCCGGGTCAGTGCCTGCTCGAAGGCCAGCGCATCGGCCGAGCCGTGGCTCTTGAACACCAGGCCGCGCAGGCCCAGCAGTGCCGCGCCGTTGTAGCGGCGGTGATCGACCCGGCGCATCAGCGCAGATAAGACCGGATAGGCGGCGATTGCCGCCAGTTTGGTCAAAATGTTGCGAGAAAACTCTTGTTTGAGAATGCCCGAGATCATCGAGGCGACGCCCTCGCTCGCCTTCAGCGCCACGTTGCCGACAAAGCCGTCGCAGACCACGATATCGACCGTGCCCTTGAAGATGTCGTTGCCCTCGACGTTGCCGTAGAAGTTCAGATCACCCCGGTTGGCCGCAGATCTGAGCAGTTGGCCGGCTTTCTTGATGGTTTCGCTGCCCTTGATGACCTCTTCGCCGATGTTGAGCAGGCCAACCCGGGGGTCGTCCCTATCCTGCAGCACCGACACCAGGGCCGAGCCCATCACGGCGAACTGCAGCAGGTGCTCGGCGGTGCAGTCGACATTGGCGCCCAGGTCGAGCACCGTCGTCGCGCCGCCCTTGGCGTTGGGCATCTGCGTGGCAATGGCCGGGCGGTCGATGCCGTCGAGCGTCTTGAGCAGATAGCGTGCAATCGCCATCAGCGCACCGGTATTGCCCGCAGAGACCGCAACATCGGCCCGGCCGTCCTTGACCTGCTGGATGGCCACGCGCATCGAGGAATCCTTCTTGCGCCGCAGAGCCACCTCGACCGCGTCGTCCATGGTCACGACCTCGGAGGCGGCCACATGCTGCACGCGCTCGTGCTGCAAGGCCTGCACGCTATCGGACTGGCCCACGAGCAGCAGCCGCGCGTCGGGGTGCTGCTGCAGGAATTGGCGGCATGCCGCCAGCGTGACACTGGGGCCGTGGTCGCCCCCCATGCAATCGACAGCCAGGGTGATCATCGAAAAATGGCAGCGCCGGTGTGCCGGTGCGCGAAAAGGGGAGAAATCATCAAAATGCGTCCAACACCTTCAGGATCACCGAAAACATCCACCTCTGAAACAACAAAGGCCCGTGCTACGGCTGAGGTAGCCACGGGCCTGAGGGGTTGCGTGGTCTGGATCAGTCTTCGGACTTGGATTTGATCACCTGGCGGCCACGGTAGAAGCCGTTGGGGCTGATGTGGTGGCGCAGATGGGTCTCGCCCGTCGTCGGCTCAACCGCAGTACCCGGCACCGTCAGTGCATTGTGCGAGCGGTGCATGCCGCGCTTGGAAGGGGATTTCTTGTTTTGCTGAACAGCCATGGTCGGCTCCTGGAGTCTTGAAAGGGTGGGTGGAAAACGCGCTCAGCCCATTAAAGACACGAGGGGAATCACGCGAAGCCTGCCATTATAAACAACTGCCGGGGCAAATGCAGCATTGCCCGCCCCATCACGGCTTGCGCGGTTTGGAGGGCGCGGGCTGCAACGCGGCCAGCGCAGCAAACGGGTTGGTTTTCTCGACGTTGGCCTGCTCGAAGTCGTCGTCGCTGGAGGCCATTTGCACCGGGGCCGGGCAGGTGTCGTGGCGCGGCACGACGGGCAGCGCCATCAGCAGCTCGTCCTCGATCAGCCCGCGCAGGTTGAATTCGCGCGACAGCACCAGCAGGTCTTCCTCGCTGTCGCTGTCCAGCGCCTCGGCCGTCGCCTCGTCGGCCACGAAGCGAAATTGGCGCTCGACCTGCAGCGGCACGTCCATGGCCTGCAAGCAGCGCTGGCAGGTCATCGGCAGGTCGGCATGTACCTGCAGGCTCAGCCACACCTGGCCCTGCATGCCGTGCACCGCACGCACCTGGCCGTCGGCCTGCCAGTCGACATGCAGATCCGGGTGCAGGCCTTGCGCCAGGTCGGCCAGGCGCTTGTAGCGCAGCAGCGTGTCGCGGCCGGCCAAGTGCCCACCCGCGACCGCAAAGGCCTTGACGTCGAGCTTGTCCGCTGAATATTCCTTGCTCATGGCGGCAGTGTAAGAGAATCGCGCCATGCCAGAAACGATTGAACAACCGCGCCCGCTGGTGCTCGGATCGACCTCGCGCTACCGGCGCGAATTGCTGGCCCGCCTGGGCCTGCCCTTTGAAGTGACCGCCCCCGCAACCGACGAAACTCCGCTGCCTGGGGAAGCCCCGCGCGCCCTGGCGCTGCGCCTGGCCCTGGCCAAGGCCCGCGCCGTGGCGGCACAGCACCCCGGCGCCGTCGTCATCGGCTCGGATCAGGTCGCCGACCTGGATGGCCAGCCGCTGGGCAAGCCCGGCAACCACGAGCGCGCCACGGCGCAGCTGCGCCGCATGAGCGGTAAAACCGTCATCTTCCAGACCGCCCTGGCCGTGGTCTGCCAGGCCACGGGCTTCGAGCAAGTGGATCTGGCCGCCGTGTGCGTGCGCTTTCGCGCCCTGTCGGATGCCGAGATCGAACGCTACCTGCAGGCCGAGCAGCCCTACGACTGCGCCGGCAGCGCCAAGAGCGAGGGGCTGGGCATCGCCCTGCTGGACGCCATAGACAGCGACGACCCGACGGCCCTGATCGGCCTGCCGCTGATCCGCACCTGCCGCATGCTGCGCGCCGCCGGTCTGGTGCTGCCATGAGCGCAGCGGACGCCACCAAGGGCACGCTGTACCTGGTGCCCGCACCGCTGGACTTCGGCTGCGACGGCGAAGCCGCGCTGGCCGAGGCGCTTCCCGAAGGCACGCTGCGCCGGGCCGCGCAAATCACCCACTGGATCTGCGAGAACGCCAAGAGCTGCCGCGCCTATTTGAAGCGCATAGACGCCCTGCACCCGCTGGCCGCACCCCTGCAGCAACAGCAGATCGGCGAACTGCCGCGCGAGGTACACAAGAAGGGCGACCACGGCGGCAAGAGCCATGCCAGTTTTGACGCCAAGGCCCTGCTCGCCCCGCTGCTGGCTGGCCACGACATGGGCCTGGTCAGCGAAGCCGGCATGCCGGCGATAGCCGACCCCGGCAGCTCGGTGGTGCGCGCCGCGCATGCGCTGGGCGCGCGCGTCGTGCCGCTCGTGGGCCCAGTGTCGCTCTTGCTGGCGCTGGCGGCCAGCGGCCTCAATGGCCAGAACTTCGCCTTCGTCGGCTACCTGCCGCAGGACGCGGGCGAACGCGCCCAGCGCATCCGCGCACTGGAGGCGCTGGCGCTGAAGACCGGACAGACGCAACTGTTCATCGAGACGCCCTATCGCAACGCCGCGCTGTGGCAGGCCTTGCTGCAGCACCTGCAGCCGGACACGCGCCTGGCGATTGCCGCCGGCCTGACGCTGGCGGGCGCCCAGGTGCACTCGCGCAGCGTGCGCGACTGGCAGCAGCTGCCGCTGCCCGCCGGCAAGCACACACCCGCGGTCTGGGCGCTGGGCCTGTAGCCGCCGCCCGCGCATGCCAGCCACTCGGGCGCCCATGCCCTGCCCCGCCAATGCTCTGGATTGAAGCCGCCGCCGCGCTGCTGGGCGTGCTCTCGGTGACCCTGATGGCGCGCCAGCAGCCGCTGGCCTGGCCGGTCGGGCTGGCCATGGTGCTGCTGTACATCGCGGTATTCCAGAACGCGCGGCTGTACTCCGAAATGCTGTTGCAGATGGTCTATGCAGTGCTGCAGCTGTATGGCTGGTGGTGCTGGCGCCGCGGCACCCCTGCCCGCACTGCGCTTGCCGTCACCACGCTGGCCTGGCCGCGCGCCGCGCGCGACCTGCTTGCCGGGCTGCTCGTCACGGTGGCGCTGGGCTGGCTGATGAGCCGCCATACCAACGCCCAGCAGCCCTGGCTGGATGCGGCGCTGACCGGATTCAGCCTGGTCGGCCAGTACTGGATGGCGCACAAGCGCCTGCAGTGCTGGCCGCTGTGGCTGGTGGTCGATTGCGTCTACGTCGGCATGTTCCTGGCCGTCGGCCTGCAGCTCACTGCGCTGCTCTACCTGGTCTTCATCGCACTGGCGCTGTACGGCTGGCGCCAGTGGCACATGGCCGCACGAACGGCGCAACGCGCGCCGGTGCCGGCATGAAGGTGGTGGTGCTCACCGGCCCCGAGTCGGCCGGCAAGAGCAGCCTGTGCCGCGCGCTGGCGCAGCGCTTTGGCGCCCCCGTGGTGCATGAATACGTGCGCGAATACATCGAGGCGCACCAGCGCGACACCTACTACGACGACGTCGAGCCGATTGCCCGCGCCCAGTGGCAGCGTGAACAGGCGGCGCGCGCGCTGTGCACCCCGCTGCTGCTGCTCGACACCCACCTGCTGAGCAACCGCCAGTGGAGCCGCACACTGTTTGGCAAAAGCCCAGCATGGATCGACGCCGTGCTGGCGCGCCAGCGCTATGACGCCATTTTTTTGCTGCCCCCCGAAGGCCTGCCCTGGCAAGCCGACGGCCAGCGCTGCCAGCCGCAGCTGGAACAGCGCCAGGCCTTTCATGCGCAGCTGCGCGACTGGCTGCAGGGCCACGGCCAGGCATTTACTGACGTGCCGGGCAGCTGGCAGCAGCGCTACCAGCAAATGGAACACGCCATCGCCGGCATGCTGCGCCCCTGTGCTTCCTGACCCATGGGCGGGCAGCTGGGCAAGCTCATGCCGCCGAGGCCCATGGGCATGCTTCAGGGGGCGGTGGTGCGTGGGGCAGCTTTCCTGGCCGGGGCTTTTTTCGCCTTCTTCGCTGCAACCTTCTTCACGGGCACTTTCTTCACGGCGGGCGCCGCGGTCTTTTTCGCCACCGCCTTTTTTCCACGCTTGGCAGGCTCCTCCGCCACGGCCAGATCGATGCCAAACACATCCGCCAACGCAGAATCGTCGAGCACCCTGGCCTTGGCCGGCTTTTTCTTCGGGGCGGACAGCACCGCCGCCTGGGCCGTCAGCAGCTCGCCCGCATCCACCTGGCGCAGCACGAACAGCAGCTCGGGCTTTTCGTCCAGGCGCGCGCCCACGCCGTAGAGCACGGCGGCCGCATGCTTGCACATCTGCGCCCAGTCGGGGCAAGAGCAGCCCACGCCGATCTCGCCCGGCTTGGGGAACATGCCCTTTTCGCGCTCGCACACCCTGGCCATCACCGCCTGTGACAGCCTGCCCTGCAGCAGCTCGACCAGCGTGGCGATGGAGCCCGTGCAATCCGCCACCAGCGCCTGCCACTGCGCGGCCGGCAGGGGTGCAATGGCAATCTCGATCTGGTAGAGATCCGAGCCCATGACCTTGGCGATGACCTTGCCCGGCGCGATCTGCAGGTCGATGACCGAGCCGTTGCGCACATAGGTTCTGCCGCGCGGCAGGCGGTTTTCGAAATCGCTGTAAGTCTCCAGGTTGTCGCACCAGGCCTTGCCCCAGAAGGTCTTGGCGATGCTGCGCCCCTGCACGACCACGGGTGACAGGCTCTGGCCCGCCTTGGCGGCCTTTTGCGCGGCGCGCTGCGCCTGTGCACGCCGCTTGGCGACGGGTACATATGGTTGCCAGCCCCAGCTCATGCTTCGATCCCCTGCAAGTCAAGTTTCACCAGGTCGAGCAACGCCTCGTCGCTCATCTCCGTCAGGTTGATTTCACCGCCGCCCTCCACCACGTCCTGCACCAGCTGCTGCTTGGTTCGGATCAGGGCGTCGATGCGCTCTTCGACGGTGCCGCGGACGGTGAATTTGTGCACCAGCACGTTGCGGTGCTGGCCGATGCGGTAGGCGCGGTCGGTGGCCTGGTTTTCCACCGCCGGGTTCCACCAGCGGTCGAAGTGCACCACGTGCGAGGCGGCCGTCAGGTTCAGGCCCGAGCCGCCGGCCTTGATCGAGAGCACGAAGAACGGAACCTGCTCGTCCTCCTGGAAGCGCTTGACCAGCTCGCGCCGCCGCGCCACGGGGGTGCCGCCGTGCAGCACCAGGCCCTCGCGCCCGAAGACGCCGCCCAGAAACGCCGCCAGCGGCGCCGTCGTCTCCTGGAACTGAGTGAAGACCAACATCTTTTCCTGCCGCGCGGCCACGGTCTCGGCGATCTCGCGCAGGCGCGCAAACTTGCCGCTGGCCTCGGGCAGCCAGGCGCCGTCGCCCAGCCATTGCGAGGGATGGTTGCAGATCTGCTTCAGGCGCATCAAGAACGAGAGCACCAGGCCCTTGCGCTCCATGCCATCAGACCGTTCCAAGACCTGCTCCAGCGCCTTGACGGCCTGCTGGTAATGCGTGGCCTGCACGGCGCTCAGGCTGCACCAGGCGGTGACTTCGGTCTTGTCGGGCAGGTCGGCGATGACACGCTTGTCGCTCTTCAGGCGCCGCAATATGTAGGGCCCCACCAGCTGGCGCAGGGGCGCGTACTGACCCGATTGCGCCAGCCGCTTGGCGAAGTTGGCAAACACGCGCTCGCTGCCCAGCAGGCCGGGGTGGGTGAAGTCAAAGATCGACCACAGGTCGGACAGGCGGTTTTCCACCGGCGTGCCCGTGAGCGCGATGCGCGTGCCGGCCAGCAGCTTCTTCACCGCGCGGGTCTGCCGGGCCGCGGGGTTTTTGATGGCCTGGGCCTCGTCCAGCACGACCAGGCGCCAGCGCTGCGCAGCCAGGGCTGGGGTGCGCGACAGCTGGCCGTAGGTGATGATGACGAGGTCATGCCCTGCCAGCGCATCCGCATCGAGCGCCTGCAGCTCGGCGCGCGCCAGCGCCGACGGGTGGGCCAGCAGGCAGCGCAGGCTGGGGGCAAAGCGCTCGGCCTCTTGCGCCCAGTTGGCCAGCAGCGACGCCGGCGCCACCAGCAAGCTGGGGCCGGCGCCGGGCGCGGCCTTCTTCAAGACCAGCAGCAGGGCCAGCACCTGGATGGTCTTGCCCAGGCCCATGTCGTCGGCCAGGCAGGCGCCCAGCCCCAGGCGCGTGAGAAAGTGCAGCCAGCGCACGCCCTCCTGCTGGTAGGGGCGCAGCTGGCCCTTGAGCAGCCGGCCCGGATCGACGGCGGCCAGCGCCGCGGGCGTGCGCAGGCCGCGCAGCGCCTCGGCCAGCCAGGGGCCGGCGCTGATGCTGCTCCAGTCGGGGTCGGGGTCGGAGGCGTCCTCGGCCAGCGTCGCGCCCGAGAGCAGGCGCATGGCCTGCGCCAGCGGCATGCCGCCCTCGGCGTCCTGCTGCATCCGGCGAAAGCGATCGAGCAGGCCCGACAGGCGCTCGGCATCGACCTGCACCCATTGGCCGCGTATCCACTGCAGGCCGCCGGACTGCTCCAGCAGCTGGCGGATCTCCTCGGGGCTGAGCGGCTCGCCATCCAGGCTCACGTCCATCTGGAAGTCGAGCATGGCAGAAAGCCCCACACCGCCAGCGAGCTGGCTGCCCAGCGCCACGCGCACCTGGGGCCGCGCCGGGCGGCCGCTGCGCCACTGCGCCGGCATGCGCACGACGATGCCCGCGGCCTCCATGCGCGGCAGGTCGGCGAGAAAGCGCAGCGCGTCATCCACCTCCCAGCGCAGCGGGTGGTAGATCTCGCCGGCCTCCACCATCTCGGCGATCCAGGCGCAGTCGGCCGCGGCGCGCTGCACCGGCGTCAAGAGCGACAGCAGCTGCGCCTTCTTGCGCGCACCCGAAAACTCCTTGAGCGCCTGCGACAGCGGCACATGCTGGGCCTTGCCATGGGCCGACAGCCGCGTGGTGTAGGTGGCCAGGAAGGCAAAGGGCGCGTCCGGATCCTTGCGGTTCTCGGCCAGGTTGAAATGCACGCGGCCCACCAGATTCCAGGCGGGGTAATGGCTGATGAGGAATGGCTGCAGGGGCTGGCCTGCCGCTGCGCAGGCCGCGTGCAGCACGGCGTCCATGCCTTGCCACAGGGCCAGCAAGACCTCGGCGCTCAGGTACTCTGCCCCGGCCATGGGCGGCGCGTTCAGTAATTGGGCCTGCAACGCCTCGGCGTCGGGTGGAGGCACGGCCGCTGCCGCGCCCTCATCGCCCGGCTGCGTGGTACGCAGCACCGTGAAATAGCGCACGGCCCAGTCCCGCCACCAGGCCCAGACCGGAGGCAGGGCGCTGGCGGCGCACACACCGCCCAGGTGCAGCAAGCCCGGCCCCGCGCCTTGCGCGAAGACCGCGGCAATGGCGCCCTGCAGGCCTTCGGGCAAAGGCGCGGCATCGGGCTCGGGACGGCAGGAGAGATGGCCCGCCGGGGACAGGACAAGGGCCAGAGGTGCTGCTGGGGGCGTCATAACGCGAGAAGTGCCGCGGGCAGGCAATTGAAGGGAAAAACCGGCCGCAGCCCAATACCATCAAGCACTGGCGGCTACGGTTTTCAAAACGGCCGGGCGCAGCCCTCAGCGCAGCGCTGGCGCCGCTTGCATGCCGCGCAGCACGGCCTCGCCAAAGGTGGCGCCAAAGCGGCGCGCCAGGCGCTCGGCCACGTTGTCGCGGCGCGTGTAATCGACGATGTCCTCGGCCTTGACCACCTCGCGCGCCACGTAGTCCAGGCTGCCCAGGTGGTCGGCCAGGCCCATGTCCACGGCCTGCTGGCCAGTCCAGAACAGGCCGCTGAAGGTGTCGTCGGTCGCCTTCAGGCGCTCGCCGCGCCCCTTCTTGACCGCGTTGATGAACTGCTGGTGGATCTGGTCGAGCATGGTCTGGGCGTAGGCGCGCTGCTCCTCGGTCTGCGGGCTGAACGGGTCGAGAAAGCCCTTGTTGCGCCCGGCCGTGAGCAGGCGGCGCTCGACGCCGAGCTTCTCCATCGTGCCGGTGAAGCCGAAGCCGTCCATCAGCACGCCGATGCTGCCGACGATGCTGGCCTTGTCGACGTAGATGTCATCGGCCGCCGCGGCGATGTAATAGGCCGCCGAGGCGCAGGACTCCTCGACCACCGCGTACAGCGGCTTGTCGTACTGAGCGCGCAGTCGCACGATTTCATCGTTGATGATGCCCGCCTGCACCGGGCTGCCGCCGGGCGAATTGATCAGCAGCACCACGGCACGCGATCCGGAGTCGTCGAAGGCGTTGCGCATGGCCTCGACCACGGCGTCGGCGCCGGCGGCCGCGCCCGAGGCGATCTCGCCCTTGATGTCGATCACCGCGGTGTGCGGCGTGCTCTTGGTGGTGCTGGCCATGTCGCGCGTCATTGCTGCCCACACCAGCGCCAGCGCCAGCGCTATCCAGGCGAAGCGCCAGAAGATGCGCCAGCGGCGCGCGGCGCGCTGCTCGGCCACCGTGGCCAGCACCAGCTTCTCAAGCACCTGGCGCTCCCAGTTCGCCTCAGGGGCCGCAGAGGCTGGCCGCGCCTGCGAGGACCACAGGTCAGGGGCGGATGAGGCGTCGTCTTGTCCGCGAAAAGTGGGTTCGGTCATCGTGCTAGAACTCTACGGGTTGCAGTGTCGGGGCAGTATGCCAGTACACCTGCCCTGCTTCTTCGGTGATGTCGATCTTGGTCAGCGGCCCGCGCCCGGGCCCGCCGACGCAGGCGCCGGTGTCGGGCGCGAACACCGCGCCATGGGTGGCGCACACCAGCCAGCAGCCGCTGTCGTCGAAGAAATGGCCTTCCCGGTAGTCCATCTCCATCTGCACATGGGTGCAGCGGTTCAGGTAGGCGTGCACCTGCCCCTGGTGGCGCACCGCAAAGGCGCGCAGCACCTCGCCGCGCCAGCACACGTCAAAGGCCACGGCCAGGCCGCCGTCGGCCAGATCGGTGCTGGCGCACAGTGCGATGCGCCGGCTGGCTTCGTCGGCCATCAGGCGTTCTCCTGCAGCCAGCTGCGCAGCGCCGCCACCGTCGGCGCGACATACAGAGGCGCGAACGCGGCAAAACCCCGCGTGTCGTGCGCGCCATAGGCCACGCCCACGCTGGCGCAGCCGGCGGCGCGCGCCATCTCCAGGTCGTGCGTGGTGTCGCCAATCATCAACAGGCGCTGCGGCACCACGTCGAACTCGGCCATCAGCTCCTGCAGCATCAGCGGATGGGGCTTGCCGGCAGTCTCGTCGGCGGTGCGCGAGCCGTCGAACACTCCGCGCAGCTGCGCCTGCGCCAGCGCCTGATCCAGCCCGCGCCGGCTCTTGCCGGTGGCCACGGTGAGCAGGTGGCCGCTGGCGCGCAAGTCGCGCAGCAGGTCGAGCACGCCGTCGAACAGGCTCAGCTCGTCCTGGTGCTGCAAATAGTGGTAGCGGTAGCGCAGCCCCAGATCGCGGTATTTCTCGCGCGGCACGTCGGGCGCGGCATGCGCCAGCGCGGGCTCCAGCGCCATGCCGATGACCCAGGACGCGGCCTCGTCGCTGGGCACGGCGTATCCCAGGTCGCGCACCGCCCCCTGGATGCTGCGCACGATGATGGCGGTGGAGTCGAACAGCGTGCCGTCCCAGTCGAAGGCGATCAGGTCGAAGCGGCGCGGGCGGGATTCAGGCATGGATGGGATCGGTAGAGAGAAAGGCCGCCAGCTCGGGCGGCAGCTCGGCGTGCAGGGTCAGGCGCTCGCCGCTGGCCGGGTGGTCGAACTGCAGGCGCCAGGCGTGCAAAAACATGCGCTTCAAACCCTGCTTGGGCAGCCGCTTGTTCAGCTCGAAGTCGCCATATTTGTCGTCACCCGCGATGGGGTGGCCCTGGCTGGCCAGGTGCACGCGGATCTGGTGCGTGCGCCCGGTCTTGATGGTCACCTCCAGCAGGCTCATCGCGGGCAGGCCCTGGAGCGGGCGGGCGGGGAGCTGCTCGCGCACCCTGACCAGGGTGATGGAGCGCATGCCGTCCGGATCCTGGGGCGTGGTCACGCGCACGCGGCGCTCGCCGTCTGCCTGCAGATATTTGTGCAGCGGCAGGTCGATGACCTTTTTATTGGCCGGCCAGGCGCCCTGCACCAAGGCCAAATAGGTCTTGCCGGTCTCGCGCTCGCGGAACTGATCCTGCAGGTGCTTGAGCGCCGAGCGCTTCTTGGCCACCAGCAAAATGCCCGAGGTCTCGCGGTCCAGCCGGTGCACCAGTTCCAGAAAGGGTGTCTGCGGCCGGGCGCGGCGCAACTGCTCGATGACGCCGAAGCTCACGCCGCTGCCGCCGTGTACGGCAACGCCTGCGGGCTTGTCGATGGCAATCAGCTGCTCGTCTTCGAGCAGGATGGGGAATTCGCGCGCCGGTGCGGGGCGCTCGGCCTTCTCCTGCACCTTGTCCGACACGCGCACCGGCGGCAGGCGCACCAGATCGCCCGCGGCCACACGCGCGTCGGCGCTGGTGCGGCCCTTGTTCAGGCGCACCTCGCCGCTGCGAATGATGCGGTAGACATGGGTCTTGGGCACGCCCTTCAGGTGGCGCATCAGGAAGTTGTCCAGGCGCTGGCCGGCACTGTCGGGGTCGACTTCCAGCAGCCGGGCGGCCGGGGCAGGCTTTGAATTGCCCCCTATAATCGGTTTCACCTGCGTGGCGGATGTGTAAGCGGTTGAAGCGTCTGGAGTGTACCGGACACGGCCCGACTAGCCGCGCAGCGTGGTCGATGCCGGCGATCGCGGTGCGGATTCAATCAAGCGCACCACGAGCGAAGGGCAGACGCATAGACACCAAGATACGGAATTTTCAAGCCGGTACGCGCTGATGCAACAGGGCGTGCCGGCCAATCAAAGCGAAATCATGTGGGTTGTACTGGTCTGGATCATGTCGCTGGGGCAAGGACGCGCGTCCTTGCCCCAGCCATGCGCCGTCCGGCCGCAGCCCGCGCACAAGACGCCCCGCGTGCCGTCCGGCACCATTGAGGCGTCGATTTTGCGACTCGCTCCCCTTCACGCACCGCCCTTGCGCGCGCGCAGCAGCAGCTAGTCGGCCCGCCCGGGCGCGCCCAGCGCGCCGGCGTTTCCTGGTGTTCTCATGCCTTGCCCGCGGCATCCCTGGCCTCTTCGGAGGTCGCTGGATGTTTGACGCGGCCCTGCACGGAGTGCAGGCCGCACGACAAGAACTGAAACAAAGGACACGCATCATGAAACGGATGCTCATCAACGCCACGCAGCCCGAAGAGCGCCGCCTGGCCATCGTGGACGGCCAGAAGCTGCTGGACTACGAGATCGAGATCGAAGGGCGCGAGCAGCGCAAAGGCAACATCTACAAGGCGGTGGTGACGCGCGTCGAGCCGTCGCTCGAAGCCTGCTTTGTCGACTACGGCGAGGATCGCCACGGCTTCCTGCCGTTCAAGGAAATCTCCAAGCAGTATTTCGCCGAGGGCGTCTCGCCGTCGCAGGCACGCATCCAGGACGTGATCAAGGAAGGCCAGGAGCTCATCGTCCAGGTCGAGAAGGAAGAGCGCGGCAACAAGGGCGCGGCACTGACCACCTTCATCAGCCTGGCCGGCCGCTACGTGGTGCTGATGCCCAACAACCCGCGCGGCGGTGGCGTCTCGCGCCGCATCGAGGGCGAGGACCGCGCCGAGCTCAAGGAGGCGATGGATCAGCTCGAATACCCCAAGGGCATGAGCATCATCGCGCGCACCGCCGGCATTGGCCGCTCGGCCCCCGAGCTGCAGTGGGACCTGAACTACCTGCTCAAGCTGTGGAGCGCCATCGACGGCGCCGCCAAGGCGGCCAAGGGCGCCTTCCTGATCTACCAGGAATCGAGCCTGGTGATCCGTGCGATCCGCGACTACTTCAACAATGACATCGGCGACATCCTGATCGACACCGACGACATCTACGAGCAGGCGCAGCAGTTCATGGCGCACGTCATGCCCGAGCATGCCGCCCGCGTCAAGCGCTACCGCGACGACGCGCCGCTGTTCTCGCGCTTCCAGATCGAGCACCAGATCGAGTCCGCCTACGCGCGCACCGTCACGCTGCCGTCCGGCGGCGCCATCGTCATCGACCACACCGAGGCGCTGGTCAGCGTGGACGTGAACTCGGCGCGCGCCATCAAGGGCGGCGACATCGAGGAGACCGCCACGCGCACCAACCTGGAGGCCGCCGACGAAGTGGCGCGCCAGATGCGCCTGCGCGACCTGGGCGGCCTGCTCGTGATCGACTTCATCGACATGGAAGAGTCGAAGAACCGCCGCGAAGTGGAGAACCGCCTGCGCGACGCGCTGCGCCAGGATCGCGCCCGCGTGCAGTTCGGCACGATCAGCAAATTCGGCCTGATGGAGATGAGCCGCCAGCGCCTGAAACCGTCGCTGTCCGAAGGCGCCCACATCCGCTGCCCGCAGTGTGACGGCACCGGCCACGTGCGCGACACCGAAGGCTTCTCGCTGCAGATGCTGCGCATGATCCAGGAGGAGTCGATGAAGGACAACACCGCCGCCGTGCACTGCCAGGTGCCGGTGGAGGTGGCCAGCTTTCTGCTCAACGAGAAGCGCAACGAGATCGCCAAGATCGAGCTGCGCAAGCGCGTGTCGGTCATGCTCATCCCGAACAAGAGCCTGTCCACGCCGCACTACCGCCTCGAGCGCTTGAAGCACGACGATCCGCGCCTGGACAACCTGGACGCAAGCTATCAACTGGCCGAAGTGCAGGAAGAGCAGACCCAGGTCACGCGCCGCTCGCAGGAGCCGACCAACAAGCAGCAGCCGGTGATCAAGGGCGTTCTGCCCGACGCGCCGGCGCCGGTCGCGCCCCCACGGCCCGAGCCCGCCGCGCGCAGCCAGGGCCAGGGTGGGGGCCAGCGCAGGACTGGCGCTCAGGGCGGCAGCGCCAGCGCGCCGCGCCCCGCGCCCGCCGCGCCGGTGCAGGAACAGGGCTTTTTCGCCTGGATCAAGAGCCTGCTGGGCTTTGGCCCGGCGCCCGCGCCACTGGCCCCTGTGCAGACTGCACAGCCGGCCGAGCCCGCCACGGCCGAAGGCCGCCGCGACGGCCGCGGCCGCCGCGGTGGCGAAGGCCGCGGCGAGCGCAGTGGCAGCGGCCGTAACGGCGAAGGCCGTGGCCGCCGCGGCGAAGGCAGAAACGCTGACACCCGCAATGGCGAAGCTCGCAACGGCGACGGCCGCAGCGGCGAGGCACGCAGCGGTGAAGCCCGCGAAGAACGCAGGGAACGCAGCGAGCGCCGCCCGGCCCGCGGTGACGGCGAGAGCCGCCGCGACGGCCGCAGCAGCCGCGACCGCGACGCAGCAGGCGTGAACGCAGCAGCCGACGACAGCGCCGCGCCCACGCAGCGCAGCGACGCCGGCGAGCGGCGCGAGCGCAGTGAGCGCAGCGAACGCGGTGAGCGCCGCCCGCGCGGCACGGCTCAGGAGCAGGCCGAAACTACCAATGCGAATCTGCTGCCCGAGCAGGCCGCCGACCAACTGCCCGCCGACGCCAGTGCACCCGCCAATGGCGAGGACGGCGCCGAGCAGCGCCGCGAGCGCCGCTCGCGCGACCGCTATGGCCGCGACCGTCGCCGCAGCGGCGGCCCGCGCACCATCGACGCCGACGCGCCGGCAGCCGCGCTGGATGGCGAGCCCGCAGAGGATCAGGCACTGGCAGCCGCCGCGCCCGCTGGCGAGGCTGCCGAGCCGCCGCGCCGCAGCTACTTTGCGGCTCCCGCACAGCAACCCAGCCCTGCGCCGGTCGCGGAACTGACCGAGACGGCCGAGGCCGCGCCGCAGCCAGCAGCTGATGCCACCGACAGCGCAAGCGCCGCCACACCCGCGGATGTGCAGGAGCCGGCCCAGCCCGAGCAAGCCACGCAAGTGGCACAGGAGGCAGATGCGGCAACGGCACCGGCCGAAGCGGTCACGCCGGCCAAAACGGCTGAAGTCGAAGCTGAATCCGCGCACCTGCCGCAGATACAGGGCTTCGAGCTTCCGATCCAGAAGCTGCAGGACATCGCCCAGGCTTCCGGCCTGCAGTGGGTCAACTCCGACGCCGACAAGGTGGCCGCGGTGCAGGCCGCGATTGCCGCCGAGCCGCAACCCATCCACGTACCGCGCGAACGCCCGCCGATGGTGGAGATCGACGAGACGCCGCTGATTCTGGTGGAAACCCGACGCGACCTGTCGGCCATGAAACTGCCGTTCGACACACCGGCCGACCGGGCCTGAACCACCGCGCCAACGCGCGCCGGGCGGCCCAGCCCCCGGCAACCCGCGCCATCGCCGTCGCCGCGGCGGTGGCGTTTTTTTCTGCTACGCTGGCCCGCTCCCATTCACGCACCGCCCACAGGAAGTCGTCGCATGCTGTTCGTTCTCTCGCCCGCCAAGTCACTGGACTACGACAGCCCCATCGACGCCGCCCTGCCCCACACCCTGCCGCAGTACGCGGCGCAGGCGGGCGAGCTGGTCGAGGTGCTGCGCGAGAAGTCGCCGCAGGACGTTGCGTCGCTGATGTCGATCAGCGACGCACTGGCCGCGCTCAACGTCGCGCGCTATGCCGCCTGGAGCCCCAGCTTCACGCCGGCCAACGCCCGCCAGGCGGTGCTGGCCTTCAACGGCGACGTGTACGAGGGGCTGCAGGCAGCCACGCTGTCGGCACGCGACCTGGACTGGGCGCAGCAGCACCTGCTGATCCTGAGTGGCCTGTACGGCGTGCTGCGCCCGCTCGACCTGATGCAGCCCTACCGGCTGGAGATGGGTACGCGCCTGGCGACCGCGCACGGCGCCAATCTCTACCAATTCTGGGGCGGCCGCATTGCCGAGCACATCGACGCGCTGCTGCACGCCGACGGCCACAAGGGCGATCCGGTGCTGGTCAACCTGGCGTCGCAGGAGTATTTCAAGTCGGTCGACCGCAAGACGCTGCGCGCACGCGTCGTCGAATGCGTGTTCGAGGACTTCAAGGGCAGCGGCTACAAGATCATCAGCTTCTACGCCAAGCGCGCGCGCGGCCTGATGGCACGCTGGGCGATCACCGAGCGCGTCCGCCACGTGCAGCAGCTGCAGCGCTTCGACCTGGACGGCTACGCGTTCGCGCCGTCGGCCTCCAGTGCCGACCGCCTGGTGTTTCGCCGCGGCGGCGTCTGAACGCGACCGCCGCCATGGCAACACAGTCCCCACCATCCGAACCCTTCATCGCGCCGCAAGGCGCCCACATCGACCTGGATGGCCACCCCACCGACGTGCTGATGCGCCTGGAACACCCGCGCGTGGCGCTGCTGGGCGGCCTGCTCACGCCGGCGGAATGCCAGGCGCTGATCGACTGCGCCCGCCCGCGCCTCGCGCGCTCGCGCACCGTGGTGGCAAGCACCGGCGGCGAGGAGATCAACGCCGACCGCACCAGCCGCGGCATGTTCTTCGAGCGCGGCGAAACCGCGCTGATCTCGCGCATCGAGCAGCGCATTGCCCGCCTGCTGCACTGGCCGGCCAGCCACGGCGAGGGGCTGCAGGTGCTGCACTACCGCCCGGGCGAGCAGTACCACCCTCATTACGACTATTTCGACCCGGCACAGCCCGGCGCGGCCACGCTCTTGAGTCGCGGCGGCCAGCGGGTGGCCACGCTCATCCTGTATCTGAACCAGCCCGCGCTGGGCGGCGACACCGACCTCCCGCAGGCCGGCCTGCACATTGCCGCGCACCCGGGCAACGCGCTGTTCTTTGCCTACCCCCAGGCCCACCCCGACAGCGCCACGCTGCACGCGGGCGCGCCGGTGCTGGAGGGCGAGAAATGGATTGCCACCAAGTGGCTGCGTGAACGGGTTTTCTGAAAACCCGTTGGGATTCTGAAGAAACCTACTGTGCCACCAGTCGCCACAGCGACGTGATCTCGGCCGCGCGGGCGGCATGCAGCACGTCGCCGGCGTCCCGCGCCTTGGCGTGGCCCGGGCGAGCATCCTGCCGACCGGCAACGCGCAGGCCTGCGTCCTCCACCCACTGCAGCAGCTGCGCGCGCGTGCGCAAGCCCAGGTGCTCGGCCAGATCCGACAGGATGAGCCAGCCCTCGCCACCGGGCGCCAGATGAGCGCGCAGGCCGGCCAGAAAGCCGCGCAGCATGCGGCTGTCCTCGTCGTACACCGCGTGCTCCAGTGGTGTGGCCGGGCGCGCCGGCAGCCACGGCGGGTTGCAGACGACGAGCTGCGCCTGCCCTTCGGGATACAGATCGGCGTCACGCAGTTCGACCTGTGCGCTGCAGCCCAGGCGCTGCAGGTTCTCGCGCGCGCAGGCCAGTGCGCGCGGCGACTGGTCGGTCGCCACGACGCGCGCCACGCCCCGGCGCACCAGCAGCGCCGCCAGCACGCCGGTGCCGGTGCCCAGGTCGAAGGCCAGGCGGCAATCGGCGGGCAGCGGCGCCTGGGCGACCAGGTCGACATATTCGCCGCGCACCGGCGAAAACACGCCGTAGTGCGGGTGGATGCGGTCATGCGGCGCGTCGCCCAGCGCCGGCACCGCCACGCCCTTCTTGCGCCATTCATGCGCGCCCACCAGGCCCAGCAGCTCACGCAGCGACGCCACCACGGCCTGCCCTGGCGGCGGCCCCCAGGCTTCCAGGCAGGCCTGGCGCCAGTCGGGAGCGCGGCGCAGCGCAATGCCGTAGTCGCCCTGCAATTCGACCAGCACCTGGCCCAGCAAATGGGCACGCTGGCCGCGCGCCTGGCGCTCGCGGTGAAATGCCTGGGCGCTGGCCTGCTCGGGAGTGGGCTGCGGCGGTTCCTGCAGCGCGGTGCGCTGGCGGCCACGCTTGCGCTGCTGGCCACGCTCTATGCGCCGCGCCATCGCCTGCAGCAGGTGGCGCGCCTCCTGAAAGTCGCCGCGCCACAGCAGCGCCGTGCCTTCGCGGGCCAGGCGCAGCGCCGCATCGGCGCTCAGCCCGGCATCCACGCACTGCACGCGCCGCGGCGGCGCGCTGCCCGCCTCGCTGCGCCACAGCGCACTGCACGCTGCGCCCTGCCCGCTCCAGGAGACGAGGGCACGCGCATCGGACGCGGCGCCTGGCGTCACATCCGGTGCTGTCTGTGGGCCGTTCTGTGTCATGGCTGCTTGCGGCCCGTGGCGTGGGGGCTCAGTTGATCGTGCGCTGCAGGCGCACTTCCTCGATCTTGATGGAGCCGACGACCGAGGTCTTGGCCGTGGTCATCTCGCGCTTGAAGCCGGCGATTTCATGAAAGCGCAGCGCGCGCTCGTTGCGCAGCGGCACCCATGCGGTCACCGTGGTGCAGCCCTCCTCGGCCAGGCCGTCGCGCGCCGCGTCCCACAGCGCCAGGCCCACGCCCTGATCCCAGTGAGTGGGCGAGGCGTAGATGGCCCAGATCTCCCCGGTGGTCTGGCGGGTCTTGGGGTCGCGCGAGCGGTCGAAGCCGACGAAGCCAACGATCTTGTCGCCGTCGATCGCCACCTGCACCTGCGGCTCGCAGTATTCGATGGCCTCGCGCCAGTAGGCTTGGCGCTTCTCGACGGAGGACAGCATCTTCAACTGCTCATCGGGCAGCATGCCGCGGTAGGCCTCCTGGGTGGACGTGGAGTGGATTTGTGCAATGGCCTTGGCGTCACGCAGCGTGGCCGGACGTACCTGAATGTTCGACATGGGGAAAACGAGATAACGGGATATACGAGAAAACCCGGCATTCTCGCAAATTCACGGTTCTGCGCCAATCCCTGTGCAACTGCCCCGCGCATATACACCAGTTTGCACTCCAAACTTGACAAATGGCGCACAACCGCGTTTACACGCGTTTACAGCCAGCGTCGCAGCAAACCCATGACCCGGTCGAAGCGCGCGCCATAGGGCGGATACAACAGCGCGCCACCAGACCAGCGCGGCTGCACCAGCACCGCCTTTTCATGGCTCAGGCGCGCAAAGCCCCGCTCGCCGTGGTAGTTGCCCCAGCCGCTGTCGCCAACGCCGCCAAAGGGCAGCCTGTCATGCGCGATGTGCAAGAGCGTGTCGTTGACGGTGACGCCGCCGCTGACGGTGCGGCGCAGCACCTCGGCCTGCGCCTGCGTGTTGCGGCCGAACCAGTACAGCGCCAGCGGCCGCGCGTGCGCGTTGATGAAGGCCACCGCGTCGTCGAGCCGCTCGTAGCTGACCACCGGAAGCACCGGGCCGAAGATCTCCTCCTGCATCAGCTGCATCTGGGCGGTCACGCCCAGCACCAGCGCTGGCGCCATCTGGCGCCCCACGCCGTCGCCAATGCTTTGCGCGGGCGCTGCGGGAGCGCCGGCGACCGGCACCATGGTCTGCACCTGCGCGCCCAGCGTCTGCGCCTGCTGCACCAGGGTGCGCAGGCGCGCCAGGTGGCGCGGCGTGATGATGGAGGCGTAGTCGGGGTTGCCCGCGAAATAGGGGTACAGCCGGGCCACGGCGGCGCGAAAGGCGTCGGCAAACGCCGCCTCGCTGCCGCGCGGCAGCAGCACGTAGTCGGGCGCGATGCAGGTCTGGCCGCCGTTGAGCAGCTTGCCATGCGCGATCTTGAGCGCCGCGTCCTGCAGGTCGCAGTCGGCGTCGACGATGGCCGGCGACTTGCCGCCCAGCTCCAGCGTCGTCGGCGTCAGGTTGGCCGCCGCCGCCAGCGCCACCTTGCGCCCGACGGCCGTGGAGCCGGTGAAGATCAGGTGATCCAGCGGCAGCGACGCGATGAGCGCGGCGATCGCCGCGTCGCCCTGCACGACTGCCATCTCCTCTGGGGCGAAGAACTGCCCGACCGAAGCGGCCAGCTGCGCGCTGGTGTGCGGCGTGAGCTCGCTGGGCTTGACCAGCACGCGGTTGCCCGCGGCCAGCGCGGCAATGGCCGGTGCCAGCGCCAGCTGCACCGGGTAGTTCCAGGGCGAGATGACGCCAACGACGCCCAGCGGCTGGCGCTGCACCCAGGCGCGCGCCGGCTGCAGGAAGAACGGCGTGCGCACCCGCTGCGGCCTGCTCCAGCACGCCAGATGGCGCAAAGCGTGCGCCATCTGGCTGCGCAGAACGAACAGGTCGGCCACCTCGGTCAGGCGCTGCGAGCGCATGCCGAAGTCGGCCTGCACGGCGGCGGCCAGCGCCGGGCCATGCTCGTCGAGCAGCTTGCGCAGGCGCAGCAGGCGCTCGCGGCGCAGCACGACTGGCACGTCGGGCTGGGCGCGACTGGCCTGGTGCTGGGATTCGAACAGGGCACGGATGGCTTCGGGCGTCATGCCGACGATGATAGGTGCAGCATGTCGTCCCCGCGCGGGAACCGGGCAAGCACACCGCCCGCGCAGCGGCCTATCCGTGCACCAGCGAGCTGACGATCACGACCGCGGCCGCGCCGGCGATCAGCCAGCCGATCTGCACCACGGTCTGCAGCGCGGTCAGGCGTTTTTGCAGCTGCGGAATCAGGTCGGCCAGCGCCACGTAGATGAAGCTGCTGGAAGCGACCACGAGGAAGTACGGCAGCGCCGCACTCCAGCCCTGCACCAGCCCGTAGCCGGCCATGCCGCCCAGCGCCGTGGCCGAGCCGGCCAGCGACACCTTGGTCAGCGCCAGCTTGCGGCTGCCCATGGCATGGCGCAGCACGACCAGGTCGCCGATGTGGTGCGGCACCTCGTGTGCCAGCACCGACAGCGCGGCCACCAGCCCCAGGCGCCAGTCGGCCACGAAGGCCGAGGCGATGAGCACGCCATCGCCAAAGCTGTGCACGCTGTCGCCGGTCAACAGTGCCCAGCCCGAGGGGCGCGGGCCATCGCCCGCGTGGCCATGGCCGTGGTGGTGGCCATGATGGTGGCCGTGCTGGTGGCCATGAGGGTCGTTCAGGTGCTGCGCCTCGGGCCCTTGCGTATTCTCGTGGCCGTGGTGCCACAGCTCGGCCTTCTCCAGCACGAAGAAGAACACCAGTCCCATCAGCAGCACGGCAAACAGGTCGTGCGGCTCGGCGCCGGACTCGAACGCCTCGGGCAGCAGGTGCATGAAGGCGGTGGCCAGCAGCGCGCCAGCGGCCAGGCTCAGCAAATGCTGGGCGCTGACGTTCCAGCGTCCGCCCAGCTGCAGGCGCAGTACGGCCGCAGCCAGCCAGACGCTGCCAATGCCGGCGGCCAGCGTGGCCAGGAGAATCGCGATCAAGATCATGGCGTGCTCGCCCGCTCCCTAGTACAGCAACCTGGAAGTATCGAAACATGAAAGCGCGTCTTCGCA
>PGEI01000169.1 GCA_002894305.1 Comamonadaceae bacterium CD01 | reverse complement strand
TTGTCAAGCGACACCAGGAATTGACCCCCTGGCGACACGTAAAACTGACCCCCTCTAAGGTTGAGTGAACGGCTGCCCGATGGCAGCAGAACTAGGTTTGACGAGTCCCGACCTGCGTTTCGTGCGCAGCCGGTAGCTGTCGCCACGGATGGTGAGGACATGGCTATGGTGCAGCAGCCTATCCAGGATGGCGGTGGCCACCACGGCGTCGCCGAAGACCTCGCCCCACTCGCTCACGGCGCGGTTGCTGGTCACCAGCAGGCTGCCCCGTTCATAGCGCCGCGAGACAAGCTGGAAGAACAGGTTTGCCGCCCCTGGCTCCAGAGGCAGATAGCCCAGCTCATCGATGATCAGCAGCTTGGGTTTGGCGAAGTGACGCAGCCGTTCTTCCAGGTTGCCTGCAGCATGGGC
Source organism: Comamonadaceae bacterium CD01 (assembly GCA_002894305.1). Classification (GTDB taxonomy): domain Bacteria; phylum Pseudomonadota; class Gammaproteobacteria; order Burkholderiales; family Burkholderiaceae_C; genus Comamonas_C; species Comamonas_C faecalis. The sequence goes on along the minus strand of PGEI01000169.1, from coordinate 5,374 downwards.
GCTCACCAGCTGTGTGATCAGCGCCGTGGCCGTGGTGAACAACGTCGAGTAGCCTGAGCGTACAGCCTCCCGGCCCAGGGCAACCGCCAGGTGGCTCTTGCCCACGCCTGGGGGGCCGAGCAAGAGCAGCGCATCCCCGTTGGCAATCCACCGGCCGCAGGCAAGCTCCCTGATCTGGGCAGGATCCACGGCGGGCTGGGCACTGAAGTCAAAGCCGTCCAGGGTGCGCACGAATGGGAAGCGGGCAATCGACAGCCCCATCTGGATGCGACGGTCTTCTTTACGGGCCACCTCCTGCTCGCACAGATAGGCAAGCGCTTCGCGCAAGGTCAGTTCCTGGCGCGTCGCCTCATCGAGCAGCGTGTCCAGTCGTTCACGGATTGCGGTGAGCTTCAGGCGCCCCAGCATGGCATCGAGCCGGTTCGGGTCTTCGATCCTCATTGCCAGCCTCCACCGGCCACCGCCTCGTAGACCGAGAGATCACGCTGCAGCAGCGCGTGAGGCACGACAGGGATGGGCTCATCCCCTCGCTCACTCGCCGCCAAGGGCATTGCAGTCTGTCCAGGGGCGCGATAGCCCACGATGCCCTGCAGGTGTTCGGGCAGACAGCGCGTCTGACGCCGCCCGGCAAGCTCAGGGTGGTGAGCCACCTCGCGTCCCTCATCGAGCACACACAACTCGCAGCCTGCAATGTGGATCTGCACCAGGCGACCCGCCAGGCGCCACGGCACGCTGTAGCGGTTGGTGTCGACCTCGACGGTGGCATCGCGTGCCACACGGCGTGACAGACGACGCATCTGCTCGAAGGGCGGCCGATCCGCCAGCGGCAGCAGGTGCTCGCGCTCGATACGGAAGCGTTCAGCGGGGATCTCGCCCGTGGTGCCGTGCACCCGTTGATCAGCCACCTCGCGCATCCACCAGTCCAGGTGCTGCTGCAGGTGAGCCCAGGACTCGAAGGTGTGGCCTGCCATGGCGTTACGCTTGACGTAGCCCACGCTCCTCTCGTCCTTGCCCTTGGTGCGCGGCCGGTACGGAGCGCAGGCCACGGGCCGAAACCCCCAGTGATGCGCCAGCGCCCGGAACCGATCATTGAAGACCACCTCGCGGCTGACCGCGTCGTGGTGCTCGACCAGCGCCCGGGCGTTATCGACCAAGACCTGCCTGGGCACGCCCCCAAAGTGCTGCAGCGCCGCTTCGATCCCGGCGAACCAGGCCGACTGGTGCTGGTGCGGATAGGCCTGTACGAAGATCCGGCGGCTGTGGCCCAGCGTCGCCACGAACAGCTGCACGACAACAGTCTCCCCGGCGATCGTCGCCTTGCGACTGCCAAAGTCAATCTGCATCTGCTGGCCCGGCGGCGTCTCAAAGCGCACCGTCGCCTGGGCGCAGGCGGCCAGTTCCCGGCGCCACGGCGCGCAGGCCCGCTCCACCGTGCGTAAGCTCACCGTGATGTCGTGCTGGTTGCGCAGCTCCTGCTGCACGACGGCAGCGTTGCCCGCATGGGTGATGAATCGCTCACGCAGCCAATCATTTACCCCGTCCAGGGCCTTGGTGCGGACTGGGTTGACGTAGGGCGCCCAACCCCCTTGGCGTAGATAGCGCTTGACGGTGTTCTTGCTGATCCCTAGTTCGCCGGCGATACGCTTGATGCCCCAGCCACAGGCCTTGAGCCGCCCGATGGCGGCAACATCCTCCGGGCTTTGCATGGGTTCCCCTCGTGATTGAACGTGGGGTTGGTTGTACACGGCTTCTTGCATGGATGATCCCTCCTGATGTGATCATGGAGGGGTCAGTTCTCCATGTCGCCAGGGGGTCAGTTTGTCATGTCGCCTGACAACGTTCTTGTAGCTCACGCAGAATTGCCTTGGCGCCCCTGCTTAACGCCACTGATGACGGGTCTTTCTTGCCAGTGCGGATACAGGCATCAAGCTCATCCAGCATTGCTGTTACATGTTCGTCGTATTGCTCATGAGCATGGCCAGTTTTGACATCGTCGGGGTCTTCTGATCCGGTCCATTTATCGAGGACGATGTGATAGAGAAAGCGAGCGTCCAAGCCGCTGGCTTTCAACTCGTCACCTCGTTTTTTACAGAATGTGTTAAAGAGGCTGGGCTGCACCATGAACAATGTCGTCAGGAATCCACGGATCTCCATGCGTGGTTCATCCACACGGCCGTGCTGGATTACCTTTCCGCTGGAAAGATTAGCCAGAGTGGGGAAGTCCTTGGTCCGCAGCATGCTTAGTGCTACGGCGCCTTCATCAACGATCCATCCTGAAACCGGCCACTGCTCTAAGGATCGCAACAATGCCTGCACTGAGACGTCATCGTGCAGCAACGCCTGCGGGACGATGGGACGCGGTTCTTGCGCCAACTCATTGGCCAGCAGTGCCTCGATGGCCTGCGTTTCCTCGCCGTTCACCAAACATTCTTTGATGACATCTTCGATGCGTCGTACCCGTTTCTTCCAAACGCGATGTGCGGCCTGCTGCTGGTGGCGATCCATCGGTACCTGAGTAGCGCGCTGAGAGCACCACCGCGTGATGGCGGCAGTGAGCGGACCATAGTGGAAGCTCTTGCCCGCCCCCGAAGGCGCTAATAAGATGCCGAATGATGTCAGGGGCGCTGTGCCGATCATCATCTTTTTATTGGATCTGCCAGTTGCGTAGGGGTTCGCTGCGGTCGCGCTTCGGGAGTATAGAAAATTTGCAGTGGTACCCAGATGGATAAACTGGGGCCGAGGCGCCGAATAGGGTAGACTATCATTGTGAGCGAATCAATCTGCGAGAGATTTCAATGGATAAGAAAATTGCAGTAGCACGCTGCCATGAAATTCAATTGGCAATCCGGGACAAAGAGGTTCCTCGCTTCGAGTCAATCCCGGAAATCGGGATGGCAGTCCAACTGGCTTTGCATATTCGAGGGCTTCCTCTTATCGAGTATGACTTGCTGAAGCTCGTAGCATCTACGATGCTTGGTATCCCTCGTCTTACTGTAGATAGAATAGTGGAGCTGCTGGCTGAAATCGAGTTTGTGCGAATTACAAGAGACGGAAAGCGCATTAAAGCGGTGCTGCCCACCGTTCCTTACTTTGAGCAGCTTTACGAGGGTATCGGAGATTACTTCGAGACGGTCGCGAAGCCTGATGAATTCGAAGAGCTGACACTGGAGATCGTTGATCGGCTTGCGGAAGCGCCTCACAATGTAGACTCCCTGGCTGGGAAAATCGGTCTGACCGGTTCAGATAGAAAATTCTTTGACGCTAGCATCGATATCGGCACCCAAGGTAGCTTCCTGATTAGCCGTCGGGCGCGGGCCAAAACTGTGCTGCTCAATCCTACCTACTTCTCAGAAAACGCAGACGTTTTCGCTGACCATGTGGCCAATTGCGGTGCGGGTAGTGTTCAGAGGACACTCAAATTGGTTCAATCTGCTCAAGGCTGGCCGTTGTCACTCATTGAGAAAACAGGCGAGATTTCGGGCACGAAGATTAGCCCTGATGATATTCAGTTACTGAAGCGCCTCGCACAGGACGGCCTCGTTAAGCCACCGATGATATCTACTACTCATGCGGGTCAGTCTTTTTTTATTTTCTCGCCGACACCTGGTTTCATGAACGTTAGTCCGTTGAAGCGTGAACAATATGAGCGGGCGCTTTCGATTGTTTCCGCTGTGCGACAAGGACAATTGCTACCTAATCGATTCCGCATTCGTAGCCCCGGTGCTGTGCTGTACAAATTGAAGACTGATCTTCAACTGGCTCCTACGACCGACTACTCGGAGCAGTATCAGAACCTTGTCCAAGGTCGGATTGCGCGCTTGGTTAAGCTCGATAATGGGTATCGGCAGCTTCAGATTATCGACACTCCGGAAAACCGCGAATCGTTGAGGATCGCGTATCAGCTAGTTGAAGGCGACAGACCTCCCGATTTGTCGCTGGACAAAGAGGCGATGAGTGCTATGACGGGAACGCAGGAATACGTAGAGTCTCTGATCAGCTCTCGCAAACTGCGTGAACGGGAAACGATTGTACTGCCAGAGGAAAAGCAGTTTGAACTCGGCCAACTTTTGCTCGGATTTTAATACCAATGCTGAAAGATCGTGCACAAAAAGCTACTGCCCTATCATTGAGCGTTTCAAAGCGCTGGCTGCCGCAACTGGAGGTGGATATAGAGGCATCCACTCAGGTCGAACAGGCCAAATATCTTTTGACCGATCTTGATGTCTTAGCCGTCGCTCCGGCACCGATTGGCGGGCATATCCGAATGGTCTTTGACTGCAAAAGCGGAGCGAAAGAATCCGCAATCGGCCGAGCTTTTTGGCTTCGCGGTGTTATGACTCGTGCAGCAGCCACCCACGGATTCGTCGTGTTGAACGAAAAGGTTGCAATAAAGCATGACCATCGTATTAGTGCTTCAGAATTGTCAGTCTCTTTACTACACGAATCCGAATTCGAGGACTTAGCTCAATGTATGGGCGGTACAACGAAGAGTATTGAGTCTGCGGCAGCGGACATCGATGCGTGGGATTGCTTTCTCGGCATAGCAAAGAAGTATCCCGCGACATCTGAGTATCTGAATTTTGCGAAATCTGCGTTCTGGATGGCGAAAGACCCCGGTGAACAATGCCGGAAGACCGTTGCTAAACTTAGATCGATTAGAACAGAGCTCGATCCGGCAAAGCCCGAGCATGTTGCGATTTTTGGCGACTCGCTATGCCTGTTTCTGCTGGCCCTCTCGGAGTTGGCGAACCGGCTCTTTTTGGTGCTGCTAAGACCAACATCGCAAGATGAGTTTTCGTCATCGTTGTTGGCTCTCCTGTACGGCGGCTACGACAGTCTGGAGGCGGCTCAAAAGATTCGTCGATTGACTAGCAGAACTATCTCTGACGACGCTGTTAGCATTTTTCCCGAAATTGAAAAATTTGAACAACTGGTTCGCGAGATCCTGCAAGCTCCGCAGCAAGGACTCGGAGCTTCATTGCTCGCACGTGAGTTGAGCTTTTCCTTGTTGATGTCTGGTGGGGTAACTGGGCTCCAACGTAAGTTGGCAGTTGAGGCACCCCATGCCTCGAAATTCGTGCTACTGGCGAGCGAGTATCTTCGAAAGGCGGCGAGGTTGCCCTTAGAGTTTTCTGAAATTTATTCGAATGCTGCTCTGAGCCTTTCTGCGAGTGTGCTTAGGCCGTCAACGAAGGCTTAAACATGGGAGATTCCTTCACCGCTTTTACGGGAGGATTACCCTATCTGGGTGCCATTTTGTTTGGTGCCGCTTCTCTGTGCGAGTGCAGAGGTTGCAAGGCTCTTTGCAACCTGTGAGGCCTGCTTATTCGCAAAATCTCCGAAGCAAGCGTTCCAGCGAGGCTAGATGTTTGTT
>PGEI01000168.1 GCA_002894305.1 Comamonadaceae bacterium CD01 | reverse complement strand
CGTTTTGAGTATGTTCGCACCGCCAAAAATAGCGTTAACAGGCCCTAGTCGGCAGGGCTTGCCGATTCCTGCCGCGACCGTGGGCGCGGCAAGGCCTTGGCGGCGGGGCCACAATCGCGGGCCGTACGAACGATAAGTGCCATGACGCCCGCAGCCACCCCGCCTTCTCCCAATCAACCCGCACCGCAGCCCACGCGCGACACGCGCCGCTGGGTGCTGGCCGGGCTGATGGCGATGATGATGCTGGCGGCCATGGACACCACCATCGTCTCCACCGCCATCCCGCAGATCGTCGGCGACCTGGGCGGTCTGGCGCTGGTCAGCTGGGTGTTCTCGGTCTACCTGGTCGCGCAGACGGTGACGATTCCGGTCTACGGCAAGCTGTCCGACCTGGTGGGGCGCAAGCCCGTGCTGCTGGCCGGCACGCTGATCTTTCTGGCGGGCTCGGCCGCTTGCTCGTTTGCCTGGAACATGCATGCGCTGATCGTGTTCCGCGGCCTGCAGGGACTGGGCGCGGGCGCCATCATGGCCACGGTGATGACGCTGGCCGGCGACCTGTATTCGGTCGAGGAGCGCGCCGCGGTGCAGGGCTGGCTGTCCAGCGTCTGGGGCATGGCGGCGATTGCCGGGCCGCTGCTGGGCGGCGCGTTCGCCGAATATGTGTCCTGGCACTGGATCTTCCTGGTCAACCTGCCGATCGGCGCGCTGGCGCTGGCGCTGATCGGCGTGTACCTGCACGAGTCGCTGGCGCGCCGCCATCCGCACATCGACTACGCCGGCAGTGCGCTGCTGCTGGTCGCGCTGGCCTGCCTGATGCTGGGCCTGCTGCAGGGCGGCCAGGTCTGGCCCTGGGCGTCGTGGCAGGTGGTGCTGGTCTTTGGCGCAGCGCTGCTGGCGCTGGCCGCGCTGGTATGGGTGGAGCGGCGCGCGCGCGAGCCGGTGATGCCCGGCTGGCTGTGGCGCAGGCGCACGCTGGTGGGCTCCAACCTGGCGACGATTGCGATGGGCCTGGTGATGATGGCGCCCAGCGTCTACCTGCCCACGTTCTTGCAGTCGGTACAGGGCCTGGGCGCGATTGCCGCCGGCCTGGTGCTGGCGTGCATCAGCATAGGCTGGCCGCTGGCGTCGGCGCTGTCGGGCAAGGTCTATCTGCGCCTGGGCTTTCGCGACGCGGCGCTGGTGGGCGGCGTGCTGATCCTCGCAGCGTCGCTGGCCTTCGTGCTGATGCCGCGCCCGCAGCCGGTGGCGCTGGTGGTGCTCGACCAGATCGTTCTGGGCGCGGGCTTCGGCCTGTTGTCCACGCCGCTGCTGGTCGGCATGCAGTCGGTCGTCGACTGGGGGCGGCGCGGCGTCGTCACCGGTGCCAACATGTTTGCGCGCTACCTGGGGCAGAGCCTGGGCGCGGCGCTGTTCGGCGCCATCTTCAACGCCACGCTGGGCGCGCGCCTGGCCCGGGCCCCAGCGCAGCTGCAGGGCCAGCTGCCGGCCGGGGTGGACGGCGTGATCGACGCGCTGCAGGCCGGCCACGCAGGCGCTGCGGCCGCCGCCTATTTGCGCGGCGCGCTGGGCGCGGCCACCGACGCGCTGTACTGGGGCATGGTGGCGCTGTCGATCCTGCTGCTGCTGGCGCTGTGCATTGCGCCGCGGCATTTCCCGGTGCTGCACGAGGACGGCGCGGGCGGGGTTCACCCTCCGGATGAAACACAACGCCCTGCCGGGCGGGGCAGGGCGTTGTGGAAAGTACGGCGGCCACCGGGGCGGCCGCATGGGCAATCAGTGCATCAATGCGCCTTGGGCGCTGCGTACTTGCCCAGCTCCCACTTGGCAATCGCGTTGCGGTGCACCTCGTCCGGGCCGTCGGCAAAGCGCAGCGTGCGCGCCTGGGCGTAGTTGAAGGCCAGCGGGAAGTCGTCGCTGATGCCGCCGCCGCCGTGCAGCTGGATGGCCCAGTCGATCACCTGGCAGGCCATGCGCGGAGCGACGACCTTGATCATCGCGATCTCGGTGCGCGCAACCTTGTTGCCCACGGTGTCCATCATCCACGCGGCCTTGAGGGTCAAGAGGCGCGCCATGTCGATCTTGCAGCGCGCCTCGGCGATGCGTTCCTGCGTCACGGTCTGCTGCGCCAGCGTCTTGCCAAACGCCACGCGCGAGACGGCGCGCTTGCACATCAGCTCCAGCGAGCGCTCGGCCAGGCCGATCAGGCGCATGCAGTGGTGGATGCGGCCGGGGCCAAGGCGGCCCTGGGCGATCTCGAAGCCGCGGCCCTCGCCCAGCAGGATGTTGCTGGCCGGCACGCGCACGTTCTCGAACAGCACCTCGGCGTGGCCGTGCGGCGCGTCGTCGTAGCCGAAGACGTTGAGCGCGCGCACGATCTTGACGCCCGGGGTGTCTGCGGGCACGACGACCATGCTCTGCTGCGAGTGCCGGGCCGCCTCGGGGTCGGTCTTGCCCATGGTGATGAGCACCTTGCAGCGCGGATCCATCGCGCCGCTGGTCCACCACTTGCGGCCGTTGATGACGTATTCGTCACCGTGGCGCTCGATGCGCGTCTCGATGTTGGTCGCGTCGCTGGACGCCACGTCGGGCTCGGTCATCGCGAACGCCGAGCGGAACTTGCCCTCCAGCAGCGGCTTGAGCCAGGTGGCCTTGATGTCTTCGCTGCCGTAGCGGGCGATGGTCTCCATGTTGCCGGTGTCGGGCGCCGAGCAGTTGAACACTTCGCTGGACCACAGCACGCGGCCCATGATCTCGGCCAGCGGCGCGTACTCCTGGTTTGTGAGGCCCGCGCCGTGGTAGCCCGAGGCCTCGGCCGTGTCCACGGGCAGGAACAGGTTCCACAGCCCGGCGGCCTGGGCCTTGGGCTTGAGGTCTTCGATCGTCTTGAGCGGTGTCCAGCGTCGGCCGGCGGCGGTGTTGGCAGCCAGTTCCTCGGCGCAGCGCTTTTCGGACGGATAGATGTGCTCGTCCATGAAGGCCAGCAGGCGCTGGCGCAGTTCCTTGGTTTTGGGCGAATAGTCGAAATCCATGGTGTTCTCCGTTGGTGGCAATCGGTGGGGTGGTGGGTCAGCCGCGCTGCGCGAATGACCAGGCAAGTTCCGCCATCGGCCGGGCGGTGGCGCCGGCGGCCTTGGCCTGGGCGCTGGCGGCGGTACCGTCCTCGACGCGCTTGGCAATGCCTTGCAGGATGGCGGCGATGCGGAACATGTTGTAGGCGAGGTAGAAGTTCCAGTCGGCGTGCAACTGGTCGCTGTCGGCAATGCCGGTGCGCTCGCAGTAGCGGTGGATGTAGTCGCGCTCGCTGGGGATGCCCAGCCCGGGCAGATCCAGTCCGCCAATGCCGCGGCTGAGCTCATGCGGGATGTGCCAGGCCATGCAGTGGTAGGCAAAGTCGGCCAGCGGGTGGCCGAGCGTGGACAGCTCCCAGTCGAGCACCGCGATGACGCGCGGCTCGCTCGGGTGGAACACCAGGTTGTCCAGCCGGTAGTCGCCGTGCACGATGGACACGCGGCTCTCGTCCTTGGCGCTGGCCGGCATGTGCGCCGGCAGCCACGCCATCAACTCGTCCATCTCGGCGATCGGCTGGGTGATGCTGGCCTGGTACTGCTTGCTCCAGCGGCCGATCTGGCGCTCGAAATAGTTGCCCGGCCGGCCATAGTCGGCCAGGCCGCGCGCGGCAAAGTCCACGCTGTGCAGCGCGGCGATGACACGGTTCATTTCGTCGTAGACGGCGCCGCGCTCGGCCGGCGCCATGCCCGGCAGCGCCTGGTCCCACAGCACGCGCCCGGCCATGAATTCCATCAGATAGAAGGCGCGGCCGATGACCGACTCGTCCTCGCACAGCGCCAGCATGCGCGGCACCGGCACGTCGGTGGCGGCCAGCGCGCTCATCACCTTGTACTCGCGCTCGATGGCGTGCGCCGACGGCAGCAGCTTGGCCACCGGCCCGGGCTTGGAGCGCAGCACGTAGCTGCCCGTGGGCGTGCTCAGCTTGTACGTGGGGTTGGACTGGCCGCCCTTGAACATCTCCACCTGCACCGGGCCGGCAAAGCCGGGGACGTGGTGGGCCAGCCAGCGCTCGAGCGCGGCGGTGTCGAAGGCGTGCTGGGGGGCGACGGCTCGGGTGCCGATGAATTGCTGGTAGTCGTTCATGGTCGCTTCGTGGAGATAAAAAAACCGGCCGCCTCATCCGGGCACAAGCCCGGGCGCGACGGCCGGTGGAGGGTGGGGGCGCTGCGGCGCGGGGCTACACGGCGCTCTCGGCAATCTTGAGCAGCGCCTTGCGGTCGCGTACCACCAGGCCGCCCGGTTCGATGCGCAGCACGTCGTCGCGCTCCATCGCCTTCAGCTCCTGGTTGACGCGCTGGCGCGAGGCGCCCAGCAGCTGCGCCAGTTCCTCCTGCGCCAGCTGCAGGCCGATGCGGATCTCGTCGCCAAAGTCCAGGCTGGCCACGCCGTAGCTGCGCACCAGGTGCAGCAACTGCTTGGCCAGGCGCGCGCGCAGCGGCAGCGTGTTCAAGTCCTCGACCAGGCCGAACAGCAGCCGCACGCGCCGTGCCTGCAGCCGGATCAGCGCCTCGTACAGCTCGACGTGCTGCGCCAGGATCTTCTTGAAGTCGGCACGCGAGACGCACAGCACCGTCGTGTCGCCATGGGCGTAGGCGTCGTGCGTGCGCCGGTCGCCGTCCAGGATGGCCACGTCGCCAAACCAGATGCCCGGCTCGACATAGGTCAGCGTGATCTGCTTGCCCGACAGCGAGGTCGAGCTGACGCGAACGGCGCCCTTGGCGCAGGCGATCCACTCTTCGGGCGGATCGCCGCGCGCCGCAATCAGCGCGCCGTTCTTGAATCGTTTGACGTAGGTACATCTCAGGATGTCGTGGCGTAGCGAGGGGGAGAGCGAGGAAAACCAGCGACCGGCATTGATCGCTTCACGTTCTTCGATGTTAAGAATGGGCTCGTCCATGGTCTGTCTTATGTGTGACTGGTCTGTGCTGCATTGTCGCCCGAGGGACGCGCGCCGCGCCGCCGGCTGGCCGTGCCGGCGGCGTGCACCGGCGCTGCGCTGCATGCAGCGTGGGCGATACTTCGGCTTTTGTCCAAGCCTGGGGAGTTGGAATGGCACGCCTGGAATACGCCGATTGCACGCACACCGAGGTGTTGCCGCTGGCCGAACGCATTGTGGCCGAGCGCGGCAGCATTTTGCACCTGTACCAGATGCTGATGCACAGCCCGCCGGTGGCCGAGGGCTGGCTCGACTACCTGAGCGCGATCCGCCTGCACAGCAGCCTGCCGGGCGACCTGCGCGAGCTGGTAATCATGCGCGTGGCGCAGCTCAACCGCGCGCCCTACGAGGCCGACCAGCACGCGCCGATCGCGCTCAAGGAGGGCGTGAGCCAGCAGCAGCTCGATGCGCTGCAGGACTGGCAGGCCAGCGGCTGCTTTGATGAGCGCACCCGCGCCGTGCTGGCCTACACCGACGCGATGACGCTCCAGGTGCAGGTGGACGACGCGGTCTATCGCGCGGTGGCCGCGCACTTCGCGCCGCGTCACCTGGTCGAGCTCACGGCTACCGTGGCCGCGTACAACATGGTGTCGCGCTTTCTGGAGGCGCTGCAGATCCATTCGCACGACGCGCGTTGACCGGTGGCCCCGCTGCCCCACCGCAGCGCGGGCTTGACAGCAGCGCTAAGATCGGCGGACGTGGCACACAGATCCGCACGATGCGGGAGTGCCAGACCGGTTTTTTCTGCACAGAGCCCTTCGGGGCTTTCTTTTTTGGACTTTCATGCCTGCTCTGGTACAGCAACCTGGAAGTAGAGGAACACAATGAAAGCGATGGATTCGTGCCCAG
>PGEI01000167.1 GCA_002894305.1 Comamonadaceae bacterium CD01 | reverse complement strand
GCTGGGGCCGATTCTCGCTTTCGACGCTCCAAGTCCGACAGCCTCCTAGAATCCCCGCATGAGTGAAATGACGCCGACCCCGCCGCAGTACTACCAGCGGCACATCTTCTTCTGCATCAACCAGCGAACCAACGGCGAGAACTGCTGCGCCGACCACGGTGCGCAGGAGGCTTTTGCGCACTGCAAGGCACTGGTCAAGCAGCGCGGCCTGGCCGGGCCGGGCAAGATCCGGGTGAACAAGTCCGGCTGCCTCGATCGCTGCGCCGCGGGACCGGTGGCGGTCGTCTACCCCGAGGGCGTGTGGTACAGCTATGTCGACCTGCAGGACATCGAGGAGATCGTCGAGTCGCACCTGGTGCGCGGGCAGATCGTCGAGCGCCTGCTGGCGCCGCCGGAACTTGGCCGATGAGCACGACTCTGTAACCTGCTTGACGAACCATCTCCTCACAACCGGCGAAGGCATTGACACATGGGCGCATTGATTGAACGCCAGCTGATTGCTGGCCCCGTGGGCGCCATCGAGACCCTGTACAACGGCGCGCGCCTGGCCGAGGGCGAGGCGCAGCGCGGCGTGGCCGTCATTGCCCACCCGCATCCGCTGTTCCAGGGAACGATGGACAACAAGGTGGTGCACACGCTGGCGCGTGCCTTCGTCGCGTGCGGCTGGAGCGCGGTGCGCTTCAACTTCCGCGGCGTGGGCGCCACCGAGGGCGTGCACGACGAGGGGCGCGGCGAGCTCGACGACATGCTGGCGGTGATCGAGCGTTTTGCTGCAAAAGGGCCTTTGGCACTGGCCGGGTTCTCGTTTGGCTCTTTTGTTGCCAGCCACGCGTTGGAGCGCCTGTGGCAGGCGCAGCGCGCGGTCGAGCGCGTCGTGCTGGTGGGCACCGCGGCCAGCCGCTTCACGGTGGCGCAGGTGCCGGCGCTGGCGCAGCTGCGCACGCTGGTCGTCCATGGCGAGGCCGACGACGTCGTGCCGCTGGCCAGCGTGATGGACTGGGCGCGGCCGCAGACACTCCCTGTTACGGTTATTCCCGCGGCCGGACATTTCTTCCACGGACAATTGCCGTTGCTCAAGGATCTGGTCGAGCGCCACGTGCGCAGCGTGACCTGATCGCACGCGAGCAATGGCCGTGCGTGGCCTTGCGCCGCAGCCGCGGCAATTTTTTCTTCTCTTCCTGGTGTTTCCCGTGACTGTTTCCCGTTCTCCGTTTGCCCTGGCATGGCGCCGCGCTCTGTGCGCCGCGTTGCTCGCTCCCTCCATGCTGTGGGCGCAAAGCATTCCTCAGCCGCCTGAAATCGCGGCGCGCAACTACCTGCTGATGGACGTGAGCTCGGGCCAGGTGCTGGCCACCAAGGACATCGATGCGCCGGTGGAGCAGGCGTCGCTGACCAAGCTGATGACCGGCTACCTGGTGTTCGACGCGCTGCGCGCCAAGAAGATCAGCCTGGAGCAGCGCCTGCCGGTCAGCGAACTGGCCTGGAAGATGCCCGGCTCGCGCATGTTCATCGACCCCAAGATGCAGGTGCCGGTCGACGACCTGATCAAGGGCATGATCGTGCAGTCGGGCAACGACGCCACCATGGCGCTGGCCGAGGGCGTGGGCGGTACTGCCGAGAATTTCGTGCGCCTGATGAACGAGCAGGCCAAGGCGTTCGGCATGACCGGAACGCACTACAAGAACCCCGAAGGCCTGACCGAGCCCGGCCACACGACGACGGCGCGCGACCTGGCCGTGCTGGCCACGCGCCTGATGCAAGACTTTCCCGAGTACATGCACTACTACTCGATCAAGCAGTACCGCTACGAGGGCACGCCCAAGTCCAACAGCAACAACCGCAACACACTGCTGTTTCGCGACCCGACGGTCGACGGCCTGAAGACCGGCCACACCGCGGCGGCCGGCTACTGCCTAGTGGCCACGGCGCAGCGCGAATTCCCGCAGGCGGGCCAGCGCCGCCTGCTGTCCATCATGCTGGGCGCCGCCAGCGAGAACGCCCGCGCCAACGAAAGCCAGAAGCTGCTGAACTGGGGCTACACCGCGTTCGATGGCGTCAAGCTGTTCGACGCCGGCCAGCCCGCCGCGACGCCGGAGATCTGGAAAGGGGCCAAGGGCAAGCTCAAGATCGGCAGTGAAAAGCCGATCGTCGTGACCATTCCCTCGGGCAGCGGCGGCAAGATCGCCACCGAGATCGTGCGCCAGGATCCCTTGATCGCACCCTTCACCAAGGGCCAGACCGTCGGCACGCTGAAGGTGACGCTGGAGGGCGAGGTGCTGGCGCAGGTGCCGCTGCAGGCGCTGGAGAGCGTGGAGCAGGCGGGGCTGCTGGGGCGCGCCTGGGACGGCATCCGGCTGTGGATCAAATGAATTTGAGCGAGAGTGCGCGCATGTTCCGAAGGCTGCTTGCTTGATTCTTGAACAATTGATAGACTAGAGGGCTTTTCGGAATTTCCGAAGGGTTTCACGTTTTCGATATTTCACGTTAGGGACATTATTTAATGCCAACCATCAACCAACTCGTGCGCCAGGGCCGCGCGGTCGAAGTTGTCAAATCCAAAAGCCCTGCCATGGAGAACTGCCCCCAGCGCCGCGGCGTGTGCACCCGCGTGTACACCACGACGCCCAAGAAGCCGAACTCCGCGCTGCGCAAGGTCGCCAAGGTGCGCCTGACCAATGGTTTCGAGGTCATCTCCTACATCGGCGGTGAAGGCCACAACCTGCAAGAGCACTCCGTCGTGCTGGTGCGCGGCGGCCGTGTCAAGGACTTGCCGGGTGTGCGCTACCACATCGTGCGTGGCTCGCTCGACCTGCAAGGCGTCAAGGATCGCAAGCAGTCGCGCTCCAAGTACGGCGCCAAGAAGCCCAAGGCCAAGTAAGCCCTGCGGTTTGAATTTTCGGTGCTGCCATGCCGCGTGGCGCGGTGCGCAGCGTAGTGACCCCAGGCCGATGTCGTGCCAGGGTCGAGTAAGTGGGAGTCCTGAGTTTGGCTCTCGCGGTGCCTGAGATGGTGCCAACTGAAGCAAAGATAGAGGTGAAAAATGCCACGTCGTCGCGAAGTCCCCAAACGTGAAATCCTGCCGGATCCCAAGTTCGGCAACGTAGAGCTGTCCAAATTCATGAACGTGATCATGGAAGGCGGCAAGAAGGCGGTTGCAGAGCGCATCATCTACGGCGCACTCGATCTGATCGAGAAGAGGCAACCGGAAAAGAGCGCCATCGAGGTGTTCGTCACGGCCATCAACAACGTCAAGCCCATGGTCGAGGTGAAGTCACGCCGGGTGGGTGGCGCCAACTACCAGGTGCCCGTCGAAGTGCGTCCCGTGCGCCGTCTGGCGCTGTCGATGCGCTGGATCAAGGAAGCCGCGCGCAAGCGCAGCGAGAAGTCCATGGCGCAGCGCCTGGCCAACGAGCTGGTGGAAGCCACCGAAGGCCGTGGCGGCGCGATGAAGCGCCGTGACGAGGTGCACCGCATGGCCGAGGCCAACAAGGCGTTCAGCCACTTCCGCTTCTAAGCTCCGACCCCTCCTCCAGAAGGCTGGAGCCCGTTCGCCTGCGGCTGGCGTTCGGGCTCTTGACCGTTAACGAAAGGTCCCATCATGGCCCGCAAAACCCCTCTTGAGCGCTACCGCAACATCGGTATCTCGGCCCACATCGACGCTGGCAAGACCACCACGTCCGAGCGCATCCTGTTCTACACCGGCGTGACCCACAAGCTGGGCGAGGTGCACGACGGCGCCGCCACGACCGACTGGATGGAGCAGGAGCAGGAGCGCGGCATCACCATCACCTCCTCGGCAGTCACCTGCTTCTGGAAGGGCATGGATTTGTCGCGCCCCGAGCACCGCATCAACATCATCGACACCCCCGGCCACGTGGACTTCACCATCGAGGTGGAGCGTTCCATGCGCGTGCTCGACGGCGCCGTCATGGTGTACTGCGCCGTGGGCGGCGTGCAGCCCCAGTCCGAGACCGTGTGGCGCCAGGCCAACAAGCACAAGGTGCCGCGCCTGGCCTTCGTCAACAAGATGGACCGCACCGGCGCCAATTTCTTCAAGGTCTATGACCAGATGAAGCTGCGCCTGAACGCCCACCCGGTGCCCGTGGTGGTGCCGATCGGTGCCGAGGATCATTTCCAGGGCGTGGTCGATCTGCTGAAGATGAAGGCCATCATCTGGGACGAGGCCAGCCAGGGCATGAAGTTCGAGTACGCCGAGATCCCGGTCGACCTGGTCGAGACCTGCAACAAGTGGCGCGAGAACATGGTCGAGTCGGCTGCCGAGGCATCGGAAGAGCTGATGAACAAGTACCTGGAAGACGGTGACCTGTCCGAGGCCGACATCATTGCCGGCATCCGCCAGCGCACCATCGCCACCGAGATCCAGCCCATGCTGTGCGGCTCGGCCTTCAAGAACAAGGGCGTGCAGCGCATGCTGGACGCGGTGCTGGACTTCCTGCCCGCGCCTACCGACATTCCCGACGTGGCCGGTACCGACCCCGACGACGAGGAAAAGCACCTGACGCGCAAGCCCAGGGACGACGAGAAGTTCTCGGCGCTGGCGTTCAAGCTGATGACCGACCCCTTCGTCGGCCAGCTGACCTTCATCCGCGTGTATTCGGGCGTGCTCTCCAAGGGCGACACCGTCTACAACGCTGCCAAGGGCAAAAAAGAGCGCATCGGCCGCATCGTGCAGATGCACGCCAACGAACGCCAGGAAATCGACGAGCTGCGTGCCGGCGACATCGCCGCCTGCGTGGGCCTGAAGGAAGTGACCACCGGTGACACGCTGTGTGACCTGGACGCGCACATCATGCTCGAGCGCATGGTGTTCCCCGAGCCCGTGATCGCACAGGCAGTCGAGCCCAAGTCCAAGGCCGACCAGGAGAAGATGGGCATCGCCCTGTCGCGCCTGGCCGCCGAAGACCCGTCCTTCCGCGTGCGCACCGACGAAGAGTCGGGCCAGACCATCATCGCCGGCATGGGCGAGCTGCACCTGGACATCATCGTCGACCGCATGAAGCGCGAATTCGGCGTCGAGGCCAACGTCGGCAAGCCCCAGGTGGCCTACCGCGAAACCATCCGCAACACCGTCAAGGACGTGGACGGCAAGTTCGTGCGCCAGTCGGGCGGCAAGGGCCAGTACGGCCACGTGGTGTTCCGCCTGGAGCCCAATGAGCCGGGCAAGGGCTTTGAGTTCCTCGACGAGATCAAGGGCGGCGTGGTGCCGCGCGAGTACATCCCCGCGGTGCAAAAGGGCGTGGAAGAAGCGCTGACCAGCGGCGTGCTGGCCGGCTACCCGGTGGTCGACGTCAAGGTCGCGCTGACCTTCGGCTCCTACCACGACGTGGACTCGTCCGAGCAGGCGTTCAAGATGGCCGCCATCTTCGGTTTCAAGGAGGCCGCCCGCAAGGCCAACCCCGTCATCCTCGAGCCCATGATGGCCGTGGAGGTCGAGACGCCCGAGGACTACGCCGGCACGGTGATGGGCGACCTGTCCAGCCGCCGCGGCATGGTGCAGGGCATGGACGACATGGTCGGCGGTGGCAAGGCCATCAAGGCCGAGGTGCCGCTGTCCGAGATGTTCGGCTACGCCACGCAGCTGCGCTCGATGACGCAGGGCCGCGCCACGTACACGATGGAGTTCAAGCACTACGCCGAAGCTCCGCGCAACGTGGCCGAAGCCATCGTCGCCGCCCGCGCGAAGTAAGCAAACCGGCGCTGGCGGCGGGCCCCGTGGCCTGCCGCCAGCGCCTGCAGATTTCTGCAATCTGCGACCCGGTGCCCTGCCGTTGCCCTGTGCGGCAGGAGCCAGCAACCGGGTGCAGACGTTAAATCCCCACACAGGCATTGCTCTTTTGGAGTTTGAAAATGGCAAAAGGTAAGTTTGAGCGCACCAAGCCCCACGTCAACGTGGGCA